>DATKEH010000091.1:0-5570 GCA_035546355.1 Thermoanaerobaculia bacterium | reverse complement strand
CGCGGCACCGCGGCCTGTCGCGCCCGCCGCGCCCCGGCGACCTCGCCGGTGGGCCGGGGAAGCTGTGCCAGGCGCTGCGCGTCGACCGCACGCTCGACGGCGGGAGGCTCGACCGCGGCGAGCTGCTGCTCACCGCCGGGGAGCCGGTGGCGGCGAGCGAGGTGGCGCGCGGGCCACGGGTCGGCGTCGCCTACGCCGAGGACGCCGCCCTGTGGCCGTTGCGCTTCGCCGTCGCCGGCAACCGGCACGTGTCGCGGCCGCGGTTGTGAACCGGCTCACAGAGCCGGCGAGCGGAATGCGCGACACTACGCCGCAGAGCTCTTCGTGATCTCGAATCCAGGGACCGCGAGCGCCGTCGAGATCCCGGTGACGACCACCGCCGACATCGTCGCCGACGACGGGGAGTGCAGCCTGGGCGAGGCGGTGCTGGCGGCCAACGGGACTCCCGCCAACGACGACTGTCCGGCCGGCGCCGGTGGTGACGAGATCCTGCTCGTCGGCGGCGCCACCTACACCCTGGCGATCGCCGGAGCTTTCGAGGACGCGGCGGAGACGGGGGACCTCGACATCGTGTTGGGTACGATCGTTCGCAGCGACACCCCTGGCGTCCGCGCCACCGTCGACGGCGGCGGCATCCTCAACCTCGGTACCCTCATCGCCGTAGACCCGGACCTGCTCGGTGAGCTGTCGAGCCAGGTCTCGGCTCTCAGCCCCGCCGCCGCCACCGCCGCGAGCTCCGCCGTGACCGCCGCCGTGACCGAGGTGGAGAGCCGCCTGGGCGCGATCACGCCGGGTGCGCAGCCGGCCAGCCCCTCCTTCGCAACCCGCGAGCTGGCCCTGGGTCCGGGCCTCCCGCTGGCGGGCAACGAGGCCGAGGAAGGCGGCGGGTCTCGCGGCTCTCGGTGCTGGAGATCCCGACCGCCGGCACGCTGGGGCTGGCGCTGCTCGCCGCCCTGCTGGCCGTCGCCGGCCTGTGGGTGGCGCGGCGTACGGCCTGAGCCGGGCCTGACGCAGCGACCGGGCCCTGGCAGCCCCTCGACCTGCGAGGGCCGGCGAAGGATCGCCGCTCCCGTGACGCTCTAACCCGGCAGCGGGGCATCGCCGGGAGGAGGCCATGGTGACGGGAACGGGACGACCGGAACGGAACTCGGGCTGGCGCTACCGCCTCGCGGCCACCGCCACCGGCGCGGTGTGGCTGGCGGTGGCGCTCCTCGCGGCGACGAGCGCCGCTGCCGCCGAGGCGCCGCCCGCCTTCGCCGAGCGCATCGAGGTGCAGCTGATCGACGTCGAGGTGCTGGTGACCGACCGACACGGCGTACCGGTGACCGACCTGCGCCGCGAGGACTTCCGCGTCTTCGAGGACGGCGCGGAGGTACCGATCACCCACTTCTCGCGCCACGTCGCCGCGCCGGCCGGGGCGCCGGCCGCCGCGGGCGAGGAGGTCGCCGAGACCCCGCCCCTGCACCTCGCCGTGTTCCTCGACGACGTGCACATCGGGCCGATGGGGCGGCAACGGGCGCTGCGCCAGCTGGCGAACGAGCTCGGCGGAGGGCTGCGGCCCGAGGACCGCGTCATGGTGGCGATCTACGACGGCGCGGTGCGCGTGGCCCTGCCCTTCACCACCGATCGCAAGGCCTTGCGCCGCGTCCTCGAGGACGAGACGCGACTCTCGGTGGCCGGGCTGTTGGTGCAGCAGGAGCGCCGCTTCGCCGTCGACTCCGCCTACCGCGACGCTTCGTCGATCCAGGCCTGCCTCTACATGGAAACGATCGTTGCCAACTTCTCCGACATCGAGGCGGTGCGGGTGCGCCAGGCGCAGCGCGCCTTCGGCTCCTTCGTCGATTCGCTGCGCGGCATCGACGGCCGCAAGGCGGTGCTGCACGTCAGCGACGGCATCCCCCTGCGCGCCGGCGCCGAGCTCGCCGACTACGCCTACGAGCTGTGCGGCGGCTCGGGCGCCACCCAGGGGCAGCCGGGGGCGACCGACGTGGTGATCATGGATACCGAAGTCGACCGGTACAACCCGCAGTTCGGTGGCATGGACAGCGCCCGCTACGACATGACCGCGGGTTGGAGGGAGCTGACGGCGCGGGCCAACGCCGGCAACGTCAGCATCTACACCTTCCAGGCCGGGCAGCCCGACGGCGCGCAGCTGAGCTCGGCGGCCGACGCCCTGGGTACCACCTCGGTGGCGACCAAGGCGCGGCGCTCCGGGGGTCTGCAGGACACGCTGTTCCTGCTCGCCGAGCAGACGGGGGGCCGGGCGTCGCTGCATGGCAGCGACATCTCCGCCGACGTCGCCACCAGCCTGGTCGACCTGCGGGAGTACTACCTGCTGTCCTACCAGCCGGTGGGGGCGGCGGGCCCGGGCGTGCGGAAGATCCGCGTCGAGGTGGCGCGCCCGGGCGTGCAGGTGCGCCATCGCCGGGCCTACCGGCCGCGCAGCCCCGACGAGCAGGTGGCCGACCAACTCCTCGCCCGCCTGCTGTACGGGGCGCCCGAACGCGCCTCGCGGCTCTCGCTGGAGCGCGCCGGCGAGCAGGGCGGGGAGCGGGAGGCGACGTCGCGGCTGCGGCTGCGAGTACCTCTCGACTCGCTGGTGCTGTCGCCGCAGGGGGAGCTCAGCCAGGGCCTGTTCACGGTGTTCGTGGCGGTCGGCGAGCCGGGGGGCGCCAGCTCGGTGGTGCGGCAGCGGACGCTCCCCGTGCAGGTGCCGACGGCCGAGGCCGCCGGCGGCGAGTACGTGTGGGAGGTCGAGGTGCCGCTGCGCGCGCCGCGCGACACGGTGGCGGTCGCGGTGCGCGACGAGCTCTCCGGCGAGACCTCGTTCCTGCTGCGGCGGTTCTGAGCGACGAAGGATTACCGCCCGCGGGAGGCTCTAACTGAGCACGGGGCAATCGCCGAGAGGAGGCCATGGTGACGGGAACGGGACGACCGAAACAGACCGCGGGCTACGGCCACCGCCTCATCGCCACCGGCACGGCGTGGCTGGCGGTGGCGCTCCTCGCGGCGACGAGCGCCGCTGCCGCCGAGGCGCCGCCGGCCTTCGCCGAGCGCATCGAGGTGCAGCTGATCGACGTCGAGGTGCTGGTGACCGACCGAGACGGCGTGCCGGTGACCGACCTCCACCGCGAGGACTTCCGCGTCTTCGAGGACGGCGCGGAGGTACCGATCACCCACTTCTCGCGCCACGTCGCGGCGCTGGCCGGGGCGCCGGCCACCGCGGGCGAGGAGATCGCCGAGACCCCGCCCCTGCACCTCGGCGTGTTTCTCGACGACGTGCACATCGGGCCGATGGGGCGGCAACGGGCGCTGCGCCAGATGGCGAACGAGCTGGCCGCGGGTCTACGGCCCGAGGACCGCGTGATGGTGGCGATCTACGACGGTACGGTGCGCGTGGCCCTGCCGTTCAGCACCGATCGCCGGGCGCTGCGCCGCGTCCTCGAGGACGGCGCGCGGCTGTCGGTGGCCGGGCTGCTGGTGCAACAGGAGCGCCGCTTCGCCATCGAAGCCGCCTTCCGCGACGCGATGGGGGACGGTGCTCCCGGCGCCGGGGGAGGAAGCCAGCCCTGCCTCTACATGGAGTCGCTCGTCACCAACTTCTCCGAGGTCGAGGCGGCGCGGCTGCGCCAGGCGCAGCGCGCCTTCGGCTCCTTCGTCGACTCGCTGCGCGGCATCGACGGCCGCAAGGCGGTGCTGCACCTCAGCGACGGGATCCCCATGCGGGCGGGTTCCGAAATCGCCGACTACGCCTACGAGCTGTGCGGGATGCAGGGGGCGACCCAGGGGCTGCCGGAATCGCTCGCCGTGGTGAACCATGGAATCGGCGGTGGCTACTACAACGCGCAGACCGGGGCCATGGACAGCGCGCGCTACGACATGAGCGCGAGTTGGGCCGAGCTGACGGCGCGGGCCAACGCCGGCAACGTCAGCATCTACGCCTTCCAGGCCGGACAACCGGAGGGCCTGCAGCCGGGCTCGGCGGCCGAGCTCCTCGGCGGCCCGTCGTTGCTGGCCAAGGGGCGGCGGTCCGGGGGGCTGCAGGACACCCTGTTCCTGCTCGCCGACGAGACCGGGGGCCGCGCCTCGCTGCACGGCAGCGACATCTCCGCCGACGTCGCGCTCGGTCTGGCGGACCTGCGCGACTACTACCTGCTGGGATACCAGCCTTCGCGGGAGGCGGGCCCGGGCGTGCGGAAGATCCGCGTCGAGGTGGCGCGGCCGGGCGTGCAGGTGCGCCATCGCAAGGCCTACCGGCCGCGCAACCCCGACGAGCAGGTGGCCGACCAGCTCCTCGCCCGCCTGCTGTACGGGGCCGCGGAGGAGCCGTCGCGCCTCGCCTTGGAGCGCGCCGGCGACGCGGGCGGGGAGCAGGATACGTCCTCGCGGCTGCGGCTGCGGGTACCTCTCGACTCGCTGGCGCTGGTGCCGCAGGGGGAGCTCAGCCAGGGCCTGTTCACGGTGTTCGTGGTGGTCGGTGAGCCGGGGGGCGCCAGCTCGGTGGTGCGGCAGCGGACGCTCCCCGTGCAGGTGCCGACGGCGGAGGCCGCCGGCGGCGAGTACGTGTGGGAGGTCGAGGTGCCGCTGCGCGCGCCGCGCGACACGGTGGCGGTGGCGGTGCGCGACGAGCTCTCGGGCGAGACCTCGTTCCTGCTGCGGCGGTTCTGAGGCCGCGGCCGGCGCCACTCGCTCCCTCCCGTGCTAACGTGCCCCCCGTCCCTCTCCCCAGGTCGAGCGGGGGGCGAGACGCATGCCGTTCGCCGCCGCCGAGAACGCCCGCTGCCGCCGCGACTTCCCGGCCCTCGTTCGCCAGGTGGCCGGGCGGCCGGCGGCGTTTCTCGACGGTCCCGCCGGCACCCAGGTGCCGCAGGCGGTGATCGACGCGGTGAGCGGCCACTACCGCCGGGGTGTGGCCAACTCCCACGGCGCCTTCGTCACCGCCGGGGAGACCGACGCCCTGCTGCAAGCGGTACGCGGCAAGGTGGCGGCGTTTCTCGGCGCCTCGAGCCCTGCCGCCGTCTCCTTCGGCGCCAACATGACGACCCTCGGCTTCTCGCTGGCGCACGCGCTGGGACGCGAGCTGCGCCCGGGCGATCGGATCGTCGTCACCGAGCTCGATCACGAGGCGAACCGTGGCCCGTGGCTCGGTCTGCGCCAGCGCGGCGTGGAGGTGGTCGAGGTGCGGCTGGGCGCCGATGGCACCCTCGACCGCGAGGATTTCGCGGCCAAGGTAACCGCGGCCACTCGCATCGTCGCGGTGGGCCTCGCCTCCAACGCCCTGGGCACCGTCAACGACGTCGCCCTGGCGCGGCGGCTGGCCTCCGGCGCCGGCGCCTGGCTGGTGATCGACGCGGTGCACTACGCGCCGCACTTCCCGATCGACGTCGCCGCCCTCGATCCCGACTTCCTGCTCTGCTCGGCCTACAAGTTCTACGGGCCCCACGTCGGCCTGCTCTACTCGCGGCCCGGGCTGCTGGAGCGGCTGGAGCCGGACCGCCTGCGCACCCAGGAGCAGGCGGCGCCGTACCGCGTCGAGACCGGCACGCTGAACCACGCCGCCATCGCCGGCG
>DATKEH010000090.1:0-4106 GCA_035546355.1 Thermoanaerobaculia bacterium | reverse complement strand
GCCGTCGGCGAGGTAGTGGAAGCGGGCGTTGGTGCGCGCCGCCGGCCCCTCGCCGGCGAACATCCGGGTCGGGTCCTCCTGGGTGCGCTTGAAGGGGAAGACGCCGGCGGTGAAGGGGTACTCGCCGGGCACGTTCTCGGTGAGGCGCCAGTAGAGGCGGTCTCCCCAGCCGCGGTAGCGCGGCCGGGCCACCTTGGGAACCCGGGTGTGGGAGAGCGTGGTGCGGTAGTTGGGCACCTCCACGTCGCGCCCGCGCACCGGGTAGCGGAAGCGGTCCTCGCGGTAGCGGGCCTCCCACTGCGGCCAGTCGGCCAGCAGCTGCCGGCACTGTGGGTCGAGCCGCTGCAACAGCCGATCGTGCTCGGCCATCAGGTCGGCCACCGCGCCGGGCGCGGCCTCGGCGGCCGTGCCGTAGGGCACGAACGGCGCGCTCTCGGCCCCCCTCTCGTCCCCACCCCTCTCCGCCGCCGGAGGCGGGGGCGGCGCGGCGCGTTGCAGCACGGCGGTGGCGCGGGAGACCCCCTCCAAGTCGGCGGTGATCTCCGCCTGCTGCCGAGCCCACTCCCGGTGCTCGCGGCAGGCCGCGGCGATCTCCGCCAGGTATCGCTCGCGCTCGGGGGGGATGACGTACTGCGACGGGTCGGTGGTGCGCGGGGCATCGGCCGGGTAGCCGCTCTGCCAGCCGAGGTCGAGCTTCTCGTTCAGCCGCGCCACCAGGTGGCCGTAGAGCGCGTTGACCCCGGAGTCGTTGAAGTGCGCCGCGCTGGTGCCGAACACCGGCATTTCCTCGGGCGGGTCGGCGAAGCGGCCGCGGTTGCGCTGCACCTGCTTGCGCACCTCGCGCAGGGCGTCCTCGCTGCCGCGGCGGGTGAACTTGTTGATCGCCACCAGGTCGGCGTAGTCGAGCATCTCGATCTTCTCGAGCTGGCTCGGTGCGCCGTACTCGGCGGTCATGACGTACAACGACAGGTCCGCCAGCTCGACGATGGCGCTGTCGCCCTGGCCGATGCCGGCGGTCTCCAGGAACACCAGGTCGAGCTCGTGGCGGCGCAGCGCCGCCAGCACTTCCGCCAGGGCGGCGGAGACCTCGCCGCGCGCGCCGCGAGTGGCCAACGAGCGGATGAAGACGCGAGGGTTCTTGGCGGTGTTGAAGCGGATGCGGTCGCCGAGCAGCGCGCCGCCGGTGCGGCGCCGGGTGGGGTCGACGCAGAGCACCGCCACCTGCTTGTCGGGAAAGTCGCCGACGAAGCGCAGGACCAGCTCGTCGGTGAGGCTGCTCTTGCCGGCGCCGCCCGTGCCGGTCAAGCCGACTACCGGCACCCGCCGCGGCTCCCGCCCGCCGCCGGGCTGGACCGCCTTTCCCAGCTCCGCCAAGGTGATCTCCCGGGCCACCCGCTGGAACGGCGTGCCGAGCTGCCGCTCGGCGGCGGCGGTGACGTCGAAGTCGCACCCCCGCATCACCTCGTCGATCATCCCCTGCAGCCCCATCCGCCGGCCGTCCTCGGGGGAGAAGATGCGATCGATGCCGCGCCGGTGCAGCTCCTCGATCTCCCGGGGCACGATCACCCCGCCGCCGCCGCCGTAGATCCGCACTTGGCCCGCACCGCGCTCGTCGAGCATCTCCCGCATGTAGGTGAAGAACTCGAGGTGCCCCCCCTGGTAGGAGGTGATGGCCACCCCCTGGGCGTCTTCCTGGATGGCGGCGTCGACGATCTCGGCGACGCTGCGGTTGTGGCCCAGGTGCACGACCTCGGCTCCCGACGCCTGCAGGATGCGGCGCATGACGTTGATCGCCGCGTCGTGGCCGTCGAACAGCGCCGCGGCGCTGACGATGCGGACCGGGTGCTGCGGCCGGTAGGGTTCCGGTCGTTGGCTGGAGGTGACGGCTGGGGCGCTGGCTGCGGGCTGGGCCATGGAGGGATTATCCCATGGCGGGGCCCCCCGGTCGCGAGAAGAAGTCGAGCGAACGCTCCATCACCAGCCTTGGGGACGCCGCGTCGAGTTGTTGCCCGGGACGCCCCGGTCGACCGCGCGGCCGAAGCGGCGGTGGCGCGCGCATTCGGTGCGACGGGGTGATGCGGCGTGCTACGCTCGCCGGGTTGGGGGCACCCGAGGAACCGGCGGGCGCTACGGCGGGCGCCTCCCGCCGCAGCGGTGCGGCACTGCCCGGTGAGGGATACCCGGTCGCGAGCCGTCGGAGACCAGGATGACCGCCAACCACCGGCGGCGCGATCCGCGATCCGCCGCCGTCGAACCGTTCCTGGTGGGCCTTCCCCGGCATGCTGCGCAGCGCGGCCGCGACGGGCATGGTGGACCACGTGGTGGGCGCCGAGCGGATGCCGGGTGTCCTCGCCGACTACGCCGAGCACCTGCGTGCGCTGCGCCAGCGACTGAGCCCAGACGGCCCAAGGAGCTGCAGTCGATCAACGAGGAGCTGGAGACCGTCAACGCCGAGCTCGACAGCAAGGTGGACGAGCGGCGCCTGTTCAAGGTGATCCACAGCGACCTCGGCCGCCCCTTGACCGACATCTCCCAGCGCTTCGACCACCGCAGCATCGAGAGCGACCTGCGAGAGGAGACGACCGACGGTGTGGCGATCACCTTCGTCGACATCGGCGAGCTGGTTCGGCTTCGCGAAGAGGTGGAGGCGCTCCGGCGGCAGCTGGCGGCGGCGCCGGAGGCGGGGCGGGGCGGGGCGATCTCGCGCCGGGACCGGCCGTCCGGCCCGGAGAGGTGAGCGCTCCCATCGCCGTCGTCGGGGCGGGGCCCAACGGGCTGGCGGCCGCCGTGGCCCTGGCCCGCGAAGGTCACCGGGTGGTGGTGCACGAAGCGGCCGAGACCATCGGCGGAGGCACGCGCAGCGAGGAGCTGACCCTGCCGGGGTTCGTCCACGACGTGTGCTCGGCGGTGCACCCGATGGGCGCGGCCTCGCCCTTCTTCCGCAGTCTCGATCTCGCCGCGCATGGGCTGGAGTGGGTCCACCCGCCCCTGCCGCTGGCGCACCCCTTCGACGACGGCAGCGCCGCCGTGCTGGAACGGTCGCCAGCGGCCACCGCGGCGAGCCTCGGGCCCGCGGACCGCCGGCCCTACCGGCGCCTCATGGACCCTCTGGTGCGCCATTGGCAGAGCGTCCTGGCGGAGGCCCTGGCGCCGCCGCTGCGGCTCCCGCGCCACCCGCTGCTCATGGCCCGGCTCGCGCTGGTGGGGCTGCGGCCGGCGTCGAACCTGGCTGGGCGGCGCTTCTCTGGCGAGCGCGCCAGGGCGTTCTTCCTCGGCATCGCCTCCCACACCCTGCTGCCGATGGAGAAGGCGCCGTCGGCCGCCTTCGGGTTGATCCTGGCGCTCGCCGGGCACGGCGCCGGCTGGCCGATCGCCCGCGGCGGCTCGCAAGCGATCACCCGGGCGCTGGCGGGCCGGCTACGAGAGCTGGGCGGTAGCATCCTCACCGGCTCGCCGGTGCGGGACATCGCCTCGCTCGACGACGCCCGGGCGGTGCTGCTCGACCTGACCCCTCGTCAGGTCCTGACGGTCGCCGGCCATCGCCTGCCGGCGCACTACCGCCGCCAGCTGGCCCGCTACCGCTACGCCCCCGGCGTGTTCAAGGTGGACTGGGCGCTGCGCGAGCCGATCCCCTGGAGGGCGGCGGCGTGCCGGCGGGCGGGCACCGTCCACCTCGGCGGCAGCGGCGACGAGATCCGGCGATCGGCGGCGGCGGCCTGGTACGGCGAGGAGGACGAACGCCCCTTCGTCCTGCTCTCCCAGCCCAGCCTGTTCGACCCCTCGCGGGCTCCCGCCGGCCTCCACACCGCCTGGGCGTACTGTCACGTGCCCCACGGCTCGCGGCGCGACATGGCCGCCGCCATCGAGCGGCAGGTGGAGCGCTTCGCGCCGGGGTTTTCCGGGGTGATCCTGGGGCGGCACACCCTGGACACGGCGGCGCTGGAGACCCACGACGAGAACCTGGTCGGCGGCGACATCAGCGGCGGCGTGCAGGACCTGCGGCAGCTGTTCTTCCGGCCGGCGCCGCGCCTCGACCCCTACACCACTCCCGATCCACGCCTCTTTCTCTGCTCCGCAGCGACGCCGCCGGGCGCCGGGGTGCACGG
>DATKEH010000089.1:0-14903 GCA_035546355.1 Thermoanaerobaculia bacterium | reverse complement strand
CGTCGCCCGACACCCGCAGCGAGCCGGCGAATCGGCGGGCGACGCGGTACTCGAGCCGGAAGGGTCCGAAGGTGCCCCGCGGCGAGCTCACCCTCGCCGACAGGGCCACCCGCTGGCCCGGGAGCTCGCGTAGGCGGATGTTGCGTACCAGCATCACGTGAATCGGCTTCGGCGGGCGGGGAGATCGCGCCGGAAGCCGTGCCGGCTCGGGACGGCCGGGGGTCGGGTCAAGCGGCGATGATACCCTGGGGCCCCGATTCGCGAGCCGTCAGCGGGTCCGCCGCGAGCCGCGCCGATACCGTGGACCGAAGCGAGATGAGCCGGATCCTGATCTGTGGCGCCTGCCCCCTGCCGGGCGAGAACACGCTGCAGAACTACGGTCCGGGCATCCGCTCCTGGCAGTTCGCTCGTGGTCTCGCCTCGGCGGGGCACGCGGTCGAGCTGGTGGCGATGAAGATCCCCGGCGCCTACGACGGAAACGCGGGCGTGACGAGGGAGCGGGTCGGGGACGTGGCCGTCGAGCGCGTGCCGCAGCGGCAGTACTTCGATCGGACCGAGATCGAGCGGCGGATCGACGCCTTCCGCCCCGATGCCCTGGTGGGAGCGACGATCTACGGTTCCTGGGCGCTGGCCCAGTGCCGGACCGAGCTGCCCTTGTGGGCGGATCAGTTCGGGCACGTGATGGCGGAGGCACAAGCCCGCGCCGCCCTCGACGGCGACGACAGCGTCCTCGGTTACTTCTGGAACATGGCGCGGACCGTGGGGCTGCGCGCCGACAAGATGTCGACCGTCTCGGGCCGGCAGCGCTATGCCGCGATCGGCGAGCTCGGTGCCCTCGGTCGCCTCGACGCGGCAGCCTGCGGCTACGAGCTGGTGGAGGCCATACCCTGTGCCGTCGTCGCCGAGCCCGCGACCAGGGAGCACCGCGGCATGCTGCGGGGACGGCGCCTGCCGCCGGAGGCCTTCATCGTCCTATGGAGCGGCAGCTACAACGTCTGGAGCGACGTGGAGACGCTGTTTACGGCCCTCGAAGCAGCCATGGCACGTGATGCGAGCGTCCATTTCGTCTCCACCGGAGGCGCCATCGCAGGTCACGACGTCGCGACCTACCCCTCTTTCGAGCGGTGCGTCGAGGGGTCGCGCTACCGGGACCGCTTTCATCTCGAGGGTTGGGTGCCCAGCCCGCGGTTGCCGGCGTACGTCGCCGATGCGGACGTGGGAATCCTGAGCGAGCGCGCCATATACGAGGGTTCCCTGGGCAGCAAGAATCGTCTCGTGCAGTGGATGGCGGCCGGCCTGCCGGTGATCGCCAATCGGGTCGGAGACCTCGGCGACCTGCTCGCCGACCACCGGCTCGGGCTGACCTGCCCCCCCGGAGATGCGTCGGCGCTGACCGAGCGGCTGGTGTGGGCGGCGGCGCATCGCGCCGAGCTGGCGGCGATGGCGGAGGAGGCGGAGGCCTACGTTCGCGGCCACTTCTCCATCGAGCAGACCACCAGGCCGCTGGCGGCGTGGGCGGCGGCTCCGCGGCGGGCACCCGGTGTGCGGCCGCCGCGGCCAGCGGTGGCAACCTCTGCCGTCGAGGGGAGGCTGATGTCCTCGAGCCGCGAGCTGGCGAGCTCCTTTCCGCTGTTACGCCGTCTCGGGCCGCTGGTGCGCGTCGGCCGGCGACTGCTCCACCGTGTCCTGCCCTGAGCGGCAGACTCAGTGCGACACCTCGATTCGCAGCAGCTCGTCTCCCCACGCGCTGAACCAGCGGCCGCCCTGCTGCAGCATCCCGATGTCGACGATCCAGCGCCCCGAACGGCCCGGGCCGCCACCGCCGCCCGGCGGCACGAGCCGCCACGGGATCTCGAGCGACTGGCCGGGTTGCAAGCCGCGTGGCAGGTCCACCCGGCGGGTCCCGACGACGTCGTTCGGCCGCCACGGGCGACGCCACGCCGCGCCCACCTGGACGCTGCCCTCGACGCTGCGCAGGCCCACGGCGTTGGGCCACGGGCAGGGTCCGAGGTTGGTGATCCGCAGACGGGTCGAGCCGCTCCGCCACGGTAGGTAGGACTCCTGCCTCACGATCGCCAGCTGGGACCGCGGCTGCGGGCAGAGTACCCGGGCGGGAAAGTCCTCCGGGTACAGCCATCCCAGGCCTGCCAGCCGCTCCTGGAGCTCGCCGGGAAGCACCCACAGGTACTGCAGGTGGGAGCCGTAGGCCCGCGGGACGTTCTCCATCGCCACCAGCCGGGCGCCGGGGATGGTGGTCTGCAGATCCGTTCGCGTGGAGACGAGGAGGTCGCCGGCTGGCTCCAGGCGTTCCAGGTCGACCCGCACCAGCTCGATGTCGGGCAGATAGTAGGAGTAGTTGTAGTAGTGGAAGTTGGCGAAACCCTGCTGCTCGTACAGCAGCCGCGAGGGGGGCTCGGGGAGCGCCCGCACGACGTCCGCCAACACGTGCTGTAGCGCTCTCGCCCCGGCGAACGGTTTCCAGAAGCGATCGTAGGTGACCAGCGTCACCAGCGTCACGGCGACGAGGAGGGCTTGTACAGCCAGCCGCCAGCGGATCGCGAGGGCGACGGCGAAGGCGGGGATGCCGGCGGCGAGCGCCCACCACAGCCTGTCGAGCCACCAGAGTCGTAGTGCCCGCACCGGAAAGCTGGCCAGCATGTTGAAGTAGTACGGCGCCTGGCGGATGAGGTCCGCCCGCGTCGCGGCGAGGACCGCGAGCGCGCCGCCGACCAGGATCAGGGCGACTCCGACCGTCGGCGCCAACGAGCGCCAGCGGCCGGGGGTCTGGGACACGGCGTGGAGCAGCGCGAGGGCGACGGCCATCAGCGGCAGGATCACGCCGTCGTTGTAGCGGCCGTACATGAGGAACGTCAGGTTCACCTTGCCGGCCGAGGTCATGAACAGCGTCGAGATGGCGAAGACCGAGAGGCCCGAGGCGATCCACAGGCACCAGAAGAAGCCGCTGCCGGCGAGGAGACGCCGCCGCTGCAGCCAGGCGACGAGCCCCGACCCGATGGCGAGGGCGAGGAGGCCGAAGCTCGAGAGCACCAGGTAGAGCCCCTGCCCTGCCACCTGCGCCACCACCGCCCCGGCGTTGTCCAGGGTTCTCTGCAGGATCTCGGAGGAGCGGCTGGAAGGGTAGGTGGTGCCGCCGATCGAGAGGGAGCGGAAACCGGCGAGGATCACCGCTCCGGCGGGCAACGCGGCGAGGGAGACCAGGGAGCCGCGGCTCCTGCGGAACAGCGGGTACACGACGGCACCGGCCGCGATCAGGACGAGGATGCCGAGCGCTCTCTCGTGGATCCCGTAGAGCAGCGCCGCGGCCGCCCCCACGGCCGTCCAGTGCCACCAGCGGCTCCGCTCGACGGCGGCGAACAGCGCCAACGACAGCCAGCAGTAGAGCGGGATGAAGGCATTGGCGCTCATCGCGCTCAGCCCGTACAGGACGGCGGCCGGGTGCAGCTTGACGGCCATGGCGGCCAGGGCCGCGTCGCGATCCGGAAGCTCCGGGCGGATCCGCTTGAGGAAGAGAAAGAGCGCCAGATAGGCGGTGGGGAGCACCAGGCTGTTGATCACCAGGGTCAGCTCGAAGCCAGCCTCGGGCGCCTCCGCGAGCAGAAACGCCGGGATCAGCAGCAGCGAGTAGCCGAGCTTGTACGCCGACCGGCCGGCCGGGTCGACCAGGCCCTCGCCGGTGGCGAGGAGGCGCGCGTTGCCGAGGTACCCGAGCTCGTCGACCACGACGGGCGCCCGCAGGGGCAGGGCGAACGCTAGGGTGATGTGCAGGGCGACGAGCAGCAGGTAGGGGGCGACGAGGTAGGCGAGGACGCGGCGCCTGCGCCGGGAGGCCCCGCCCCCCGTCGAAGGCGCATCTGCGGAACCCGGGTCGCCAACCGTACGCTTCACGGCTTCTGGGGATGACGAGGCGTCGGCGATGGGCGACGCGCAAGGGCGAGAAAGGTACTCGGGTGATGCCGGAGAAGCGCCCACAGGAGACGGCCGAGGCGGCCCCAACGATGGGCCCGGGCGAGCGCTACGACCTGCGCCCCGAGACGCTGGCCGCAGGCGTGTCTCCACGACCGCAGCCCCTGGCGCCAGGCGCGGCGGCGCTCGGGATCGCGGCGGCAGTACGCCGCCTCTCGCCGCAGGGCCCACAGCGCTGCCAGCATCGCCGCAGGATCGCCGCCGTCCGCGGGCTCCCTGTGCAGGGCGACGGGAGCGTCGTGTAGCAGCGTCGGATGGTCGCGGGAGATGCGCAGCTGCAGCGCGTAGTCCGCGGACGGCTCGGCCACCCTCTCGAAGCCCCTGACGGCGCGGAGCGCGCCGCGCCGGTAGAGGGTGGTCGCGCTCCTCTCGGGCAACCCTGCGCGCAGCAGCCGGCGGTAGGCCTGCTCGCCGCACTCCAGCCTCGAAGGGGGTTCCTGCGCCGCCGGCTCTGTCGCCAGCGGGATGCTGCGCCCCGCCGCGAAGGCGCACTCCGCACGTTCGCGCAACAGCCCGACTCCCACCCCGAGCGCTCCTGGCAGCAGCCTGTCCTCCGCGCCGAGGAAGGTCACGAAAGCGCCGCGGCTCTCGCGCAATCCGGCGTTTCTCGCCTCCGCCACGCCGCCGCGGGGTTGCCGGATTACCCGTACTCCGGGAAACTGTTCCGCGATCGCGTTCGCCTCGGCACACGTCTCGTCGTAGACCACCAGGATCTCGAGGCGCCGGTAGGTCTGAGCGACGACACTGGCGATCGCATCGCCCAGGGCCCCGCCATGCCCGTGGCAGGTGACGACGAGCGAGACCAGGTCGCGGCCGCCGGACGCTTCGAGCTCGAACCAGGAGCGGCGGAGCGCCACTCGCGCCACCGGCACGCGCCGGCGGTTCGCGAGCACGGCGAGCAGGTCCAGCGTGGCCGTCGCCTCGTTGCCTGCGAGGTCGGCCACCGCGGAGAAACCGCAGCGCGACGCCCCCTCGAGGTGGGGGTGGGCGGCGGCGACGTCGGGCCGGGAGATGAGGATCGGTGCGTACGACAGCCGGCGGCCAGCCTCTCGGATCTCGACCGCGACCGCACGGTGGCCACGGCCCAGGACCCAGCCGGCCATCTCGACGGCGGCGGCCTGGTGACGGCTACCTTCCCGGGGCTGATCGAGGAAGCCGCCCCACAGCAGGCCGGGCGGCGCCGCGAGCTGTTCCACCCGTTCCACGGAGACGACGAACATCAGCAGCGAAATCGCAGCGGCTGCAGCTACCGCTCGAGCCTCGGGATCAGCTCGTTCCAGAGGTGGCCCTGCAGCCAGAGGTTGTAGCGCTTCGCCCGTTCCAGCGAAAGGCGCGGGTACGGCGGCGCCTCCAGATGATAGAGCTCGACTTCGGACAGGTACCAGTTCTCGAGGCCCGCCGCCTGCAGGCGGAGGCAGAGGTCCACGTCCTCCTGGTCGCCGCCGACGAAGGCCCCCCGCAACCTCCCGGCCCGCTCGTAGTCCTCGCGGCGAACCAGGAGGCAGGCACCCGAAACGGCGGCGACCCGGCGAGTGACGTTGGCCGCCGGCACGCCGCGATGGAGGCCCTTGTGGTAGGAGCGGGCCTCCCAGGGCGACCCCGGGCCGGGCCTGGTGAGGTGGACACCGGCGTGCTGGATGGTGTCGTCCTCGTACAGGAGCTTGGCCCCGAGGGCGCCGATGCCGCTCTGCTGGTGATGGAGCTCGGTCATCGCCGGCAGCCACCCGGGCGTCTTGGGGAACACCTCGCGGCCCAACAGGAGCAGCAGGGGGGCCGTGGCCACGGACGCTCCTGCGCCGACGGCGCTCGCCCAGCCGATGCCGCCCGCCAGGGCGAGGATCTTGAACGGTACCTCGTAGAGCTCGGACAGTCCCGCCGCGCGTGGCGCCAGCTCGTGTGCCAGCTCAGCGGACTCGAGGACGTAGATGATCTCGGCGGCGCGGGCCGCTGGATCGCCGCCAAAGCAGACGATCTGATGCTCCAGCAGATCGACCCGTCGCTCCAACGGCACGACGACCGACACCACCGGGTCCGCAGGCCCTTCCCCGAACTGTCGTATCGCCGCCACCCGGGCCTCGGCGGCGAGCCGCCGCTGCAGACGCTGCACCGCGGGGGCGATGCAGGCGGCGAAGACGGCATCGTCCTGCGGCGGCTCCAGCGTGTCGAGGACGGTGTCGCGGACGAGCCCGGGATCCTGCAGGACCGTCGGCCCGGCGGCCTCGACCCCGTCTCCGGCGGCATTGCGGAACTGGGCCATCCAGCCCCGTTTCCAATAGCTCGGATGGTCCAGCTCGAGCAGGAGGGTGAATCCACTGCCGAACGAAGGGCTGCCGGTGGCGGATGCCGCGTACGCCGTCTCGACGTCCTTCCGTGGGTACTGGTGCGCCGGGGGCCATGCCTCTACCGCGTGGCCTTCGGGCGACCAGACGACCAGCGAGGTGATCGGCGCATCCTCGTCGCGCAGCCAGCCGCGAAGCAAGAAGGTGGTGGCGTCGACGGCGAGTATCTGGTCGAGCACCAGAGCCTTGGGCTCCACGCCGGGGGCCACGATCGCCGCCGGGAGGCGCTCGCGAAGCAGCTCCCTGGCGGCGTGGAGGCGGGTGCTGAGCAGGATGCGCTCCGCAAGACCGCGCTCCTCGGAGGAGGCCGCGGAGAGGAATCGAAGCACCCGGTTGCGGGTCGCCTGGTCTCGCGACGAGACCAGGCGCCGCAGCAGCTCTTCGAGCTCGACGCGTGGTTCCGCCGCCACGCCGGAACGGGAGTGGCCCTGAGCAGCCTGGTGGAGCGCCGGCGAGCGCGAGGCGGCGTCAGCAGTGGATGGCACCTGGACGAGCACCAGGGCCGTGGCGGCGGCGTCGGTGGTCTCGTCTCGCTCGGGCGGGGGCAGGTTCAGCCGGGAGATCTCCTCGCCGCGAAGCTCGGCCAGGGTCGCATTCCAGGAATCCTCCTGCTGTTCTGCCGGCGGAGGGTGCAAGGCCACCAGCAGCAGATCGCTGCTCAGCGCACAGAGCGCTCGCAGTCGTGAGGGCCGGCTTGCGGGCCTGCCGCTTCCACGACCGGGGCTCGGGGTTGGCATCACCTGCGCCCTGCTCGCTGTCACACGGCCGCGCTGGCCGCCGCGCGGTCGGCGATGAGGCGCTTGTAGATGTCGCCCAGGACCCTGACGGAGGTCTCCAACCGGTACAGCGGAGGGATGCCCTGGCGCAGCTCCTCCCAGAGGCCGGGAGTGGTGGCTGCTCGCACCATGGTGGCCGCCAGGCTGCTGGCGCTGCCGACCCGGAAGTGGAGGCCGCTTCGTTCGTGAGACACCTTTTCCGCCATGCCGCCGACGTCGCTGCAGATCACCGGCCGGCCGAACGCGAAGGCCTCCTGGATGACGAGGGGAGAATTCTCCCACCAGATCGAGGGCACCACCACCCAGTCCACCTCCTGCATCAAGGCCGCGAGATCTTCCGGTCGGTAGCCGTCGACGTAGGTGACCCGGTCGCCGCACCTCTCCAGCAGGGTCTGCAACTCGGCGCGAAACGGCAGCGGCTGCAGATCCATGTTGGCGCCGTACAGCCACAGCCGGAGGTCCCGCACGGCGTCCGTCTCGGCGTCGCCGCCGCCGGCCTGCTGCATCTCGGCGAGCTCGACCATCGCCCGCAACAGCACGTCCGCACCCTTGAAGGGCGTCAGTTGCCCGAAGAAGGCGAAACGGTTGCGAGGCCGGTTGGGGGTCTCCGCGCCGCTGGCTCCGAGGTCGCGCCGGCCGTACTCCTCGAAGCGGATCTTGTGCCGCGGCAGGCCCCAGTCGACGAATCGCTCGATCAGGAACCTGCTCGGCGCCAGGAACAGGTCGACCTCGTCGAAGTGCTTCTGGATGTATTGCTTGCGGAGGAAGAACTGACGCGGGGAGATGTCGGGGAAGCACTGGTGGCAGCGTACCGGCGAGGCCTCCAGGCAGAGCTCGCGATTCCCGGTTCGCAGGAGGTGACCGTAGTGGTGACAGATCGGCAGGAATTCGTGGAGCGTGAACAGGATCGGCGCCCGCGGCAGCACCCGGCGCGTCAGGCGGATGGTCTCGTAGCCGAGCAGGTACACGTGCTGGAAGTGCACCACGCTCGGTTGATGGGCCTGGAGAAACTCCCGCAAGTGACAGTTGTAGAGTGACTTGTCCGGATAGCCCCCGAACAGCCAGTCGATCTGGGTGAGATCCGTGTAGACGAACGACTGACCGGGATCCGAGCCAGCGGCGGCGAAGACGGTGCCCGGATGCGGCTGCTTGATCTTCGACAGGGGTGGCCCGCTGCGAGCCAGGAGGAGCGGGTCGAAGTCGCCGAGCTCCTTCATGCCCCGGTAGAGCTCCAGCGCGTACGCCTCGGCGCCGCCCGGGCGCACGGCCGGGTGGTTGTGGACGACGTAGAGGACCCGCGGGTCAGCCACGCCAGGGCCTCGCGTGTCGCACCCATCCCGCCGCGCCGTGGGCGACGTGAGCGGCCACGGTGGCAGCCCCCCGAGGGTGGTAGCGCAGGAGGGTGCGCAGGCCGCGGGCGGCCCGGCCGTAGGCGCCCGACCACAGCTCCGAGATCACCGAGGCCACCAGCCGATCTCCGTAGCAGGCGCGGGCGAAGGCGACGCCGCGCCGGTAGGCCCGACGATAGCGCTCCTCCCTCCGGGCGGTGCCGCGCTCTCTGCGCAGCACCCGGAGCCTCTCACGCAGGTTGAGATCCGGGTGGCCGGTCATGTTCTGGCCGTGGCGCCGGTACTCACCGACCATGGCCCCGTGATCGTAGACCGGCAGGCTTCTCGAGATCCGCAGATAGAGCTCGTGGTCCGCGCTGGCGCTGAACGAGGTGTCGAACCCGCCGACGGAATCGAGGGTCGCCCGGCGGTAGAGCACCGCTCCGGGCATCCAGATGTAGCAGTTGTACAGGAGCTCTTCGTAGGCGTGAGAAACGACCGCCCGCGGCGAGGTCGCCAGCGGGGTGCCGTCGAAGGCGATGTGGCGCACCTGACCGGAGACGAAGGCGAGGCGCGGCTGGCCCACGAGGATGGCGAGGCCGGTCTCGATCGCCTCGGGCAGCAGACGGTCGTCGGCGTCGAGGAACGCCAGGTACCCGCCCCGGCTCTCTGCGTACCCGCGGTTGCGCGCATGCGAGACGCCGCGGTTGTCCTGGCGGAGGCACCGGATCTCCGGATAGGCCGAGGCGATCGCCGCGGTGTTGTCCGTGGATCCGTCGTCGACGACGAGGATCTCGATCGGTCGATGGGTCTGCGCGAGCACGCTGCGCACGGCGTCGTCGAGGAAATGCGCCTGCTGGTGGCAGGGGATGACGACGCTAACGAGGCGCTCGTCGGAGCGAATGGACTCTCCTGCGAGAGGGGACACCCTTGTTTCCTCTGACTCTCAGGGTGGTTCACGCCGCGCAATCCACGATCGGCCGCAGCGGCGACTCGGCATTCAGTGTATCGCCGAGGCTGCCGCACCGCAGGGGGTGCGCTGCTCCGCCGAGCTATCGGACGCGATGACGATCTTCGGCCCGCCCCACCCCCCGAAGTCGTTGGCCGCATCGCCGGCCGGGCCGGGGGTAGTGACGAATTCGACGTCGACGGTTCTTCCGCTCCAATGGGCCAGATCGATGGCTCGTCGCTGCCAGCCACGATCGTCGAGGTCGTTCTTTGCGTCTATGTACTCGGAGAACGCGACAGCGGCTGGCCCCGTGTCCTCTCGGATGATGATCTCATAGCGGACGCCGTCCCCATGCTCTGGTGACCAGTGCTCCGGCGACGTGATGAGCCCGAATTCGAGGAACGCGCCCGGTGGAATGCTCACGTCTGTGTAGCGGATTGCCAATCGTTGGTCGCCCTCCAGGGGGTGGTGATAGAGGAGAGGCTGCCAGTTGCGAAGCCAGGCGCGGATGGCGTCGGCCACGAACGGTGGAAAACGCCCGTCGGCGAGTTGGCCCCCGTCATCTAGGAGACGCAGCAGGCAATGTCGCTCCGCCTCGGTCCAGTGAGACGCGATGTTTCCTGCGCCGGCATGTTCCTGCGCCAGCGTGGGGGCCCACTGCTCGCGATCATCGTCGCCCACGACCAGCACCCGCTCATAGTGGAAGAGGGCGACGAAATCATAGTGAACGAAAAAGAGCGGTTCGGAACGCCGCTCGAAGAGCAACATCCGCAGATGACCGTAAGGGAAGACGTTGACGACATCGTACTTGCTTCTGAGACGCCAGTCCGTCCTGAGCCTGGCCTCGCCGGGTGTCCCTCCGCAGAGGCAGCTCGAGTCCACGGTACTCGTGATGAACCGCGGTGCTTCCCCGAACACGTAATCCGCGTCGGCGTCCGACCCGGGCGGCCCGGCGAGACTCGCAATATGCGCGTCGGTCAGGCCAAACAGGTCCAGCACCGGCAGGTCGGTGTAGTACGGCGCGACGCCGACCTCCGAAGTGGCGAGCTGGTCGCTTGGGTCAGCGTGCTCGAGAAGCCACGCGGCAAGGTGGTGATGCGGCAACATGGTTCTCCACGCTGGGTCGAGGTGGGGCGAGCGATCTTGCGACACGATTCTGTCAAACCCCGAGATGAACCGCTGTGGGGGGAATCGTTGGGCCGCCCGGGTGCTCCGCTCCCAAGGGAGCCATGCAGCAGCGGCTACGATCCAGATCTGTATCAAGACCAGCGAGACGACGAGAAGGAGCACCGTCGTTCTTCGCGACGAATGACGCTCGGCTTCCCAGCCGCAGAGTTTCTGCGCGCCACTGATCGCCAACAGAACCAGAAGAGGGAGCGCGGAATAGATGTAGCGAGAGAAGTGCACGTAGGGATCCGCGGCACCCATGACGAGGTTGCCGCCCGCGAGCATTACGAGGAAGATCGCCGCAAGAGTACCGGCAAGTTCGTGCCTGGCCAGGGAGACCACCGTTCCGACGATCCCGAGGATAGCGAGTGGCCAATAGGGCGTGATGAAGCCAACGACGTAGTCGATCCCCTGCTGCAGCGCCTGTTCGTGGGGTAGACCACTCTTTGCCTGTAGGGCGTTCGGAAGCGCCGAATCGTAATACCACCAGCGCCATCCGAACCAGATGGTGTAGGGGATCAGAAAGACCATCACCCATCGTCCTGCCTCCCGTAATGCTCTCTCGCGCCGGCTCATTCCGCCGACAATCTCGCCTCGGGTTGCCAGCACAAGGGCGACGCACGATGCGCCCAAGGCGATGAGCACCCCCTCGGGGCGGGTTAATGCCAGCAGAAGAAACAGGAAGGGGCTAGACCAGTGCCGCTCGTGGGCCAAAGAGAGCACTCCCATGAGCAGGAGAGCAGCCGCCATAGGTGCCTCGAGACCCGACAAGACGTTTCGAACTGTGTGGGGGGAAAGCGACAGGATCAGACAACCAGTGGTGCCGATCGTAAGCGCGGCACTCTTACTGGCAATGGACCAGCGTACCGAGGCGGAAAGCAGGAACCAGAAGAGGAGGCCTAGGTTCGCGATGGCGAGCAACCGGGCCCCGAGCGGCGGCGTCACACCCGCCTCCGCGAAGAGAGCGAGAAGAGCCGTCCAGAGGAAGTTCGAGTAACCCTCGACCTTTTCGCCGGGGTTGAACACGGGACCGTACCCGGCAGCCCAGTTCGCCGCATACCGGAAGGAGATGTAGGCGTCGTCGACGGGATAGGTGGGGTTGATCCGGTACGCAAGCAGGAAGAGGGATGCGACGAGGAGCATCAGGGTGAGCAGAGCCCGGATAACAAGCGCTCGAGCCGTGAAAGTCATGGTGGCCTCTTACTAAGGATTGGCCATCAGCGGCGCGATGGTCAATGCCGACAGGCAGTGATGGCACGTGATTCGGTTCACTTGAGCCTAGGTGGCGCTGGTTAGCTCTGCTGAAGGAAAACGGTGCGATGAGAACGAGCGAATTGTCGTTGCACAACGTGAGATTGGAACCGCGAGGGCCTCCGCGTCGCCGCTGCATACATCGCGCATGAGCTGGATCCTGGCGAGCATCGGGTCGAGCTGTCAACAGGTCAGCCGAAGAAACCGAGTAGTTGACTCAACCGAGCGTCGTAGGAGTGCTCGCGCTCGAGCTTGCCTGCGATCTCCTTGGCGAGCGCTGCGTACTCGCTGTGCCTTTCCAGCATCTGCAGGACGGCCGCTGCCGGTCGCTCGGGTAATACCAGCGGTTCGATCGCTTGGCCATACAGCCGGTCGACGTGTCGCAAGTGGGGTGGAAACACGGGAACGGTGTCCGCGGCGAACGCCTCGAACATGCGCGGCGTGACCAGGGCGAGCTCGTTCAGGACCGGCCGTACGAATTGAGGGTTGAGACGGCCCCGACTCATGGTCTCGACGACGTCGCCAAAGGCAACCGCCGGCAAGAGCTCTATGCCGAGCCGCTTCAGCAAGCGCGGGTCCGACCAGGTTTGCTCCGGGTGGTCACGCTCTGTCTCGTCATCCCACCACTTCCCGCAGACGGCGATCCGCCCGAGACGGTCCCGGATCGGCGCGATACCCTGGCCGAACCAGACCAGGTCCTGCCACCGATACCAGTTGTTGCCGACGTAGACGACGTCGAAAGATCTGTTCGTTCCGCAGCTCGCGATCCGTGGGGGAGCTGCGAAATAGAGAAAGCTCTCGACTCCAGGCTGCGGCGCGGCCAACGTCGGCTGGAGGATCACGTCCGACAGCCGCTCGAAGAGACCCTTCCACGAGCGCCACTCGTCGTCCGATCGATGGTTGCTGTCCGCGCCTGCGCTGGTCGGTGGCGAGTACTTTCCGTCTTGATCGATGACCAACCTCCGCGAGCGGGGGGTGGAGCGCTGCAACTGCTCCAGAGCCGGTGGGCTGAGGTATTGCCAGTCCTCGAACACGAACACGAGGTAGTCGGCCCTCCACTCCGGGTCTGCCACCGGCACCGCGCGCTCGACCTCTGGGTGCAGAGGCACCAGAGAGGAAACGCGCAGATCGATGCCGCGGCGCCCGGCGGCTCGCGCGTAGCCCAACAGGGCGTTCGACGATCCGCCGTCGCGCTGGAAGTGGCCTACGAAGAGAATGCGCGGGGCAGCCCTTCGCAACCGCGACGACAGCCGAGCCACGAGCTGGCGCCCGATCACCGCATCCCCCTCTCGTCCTTCGTTGGCGCGAGCGCGGCGATCCGGGGGCGGCGATGGATTGGGGACATCTACGGCCGTGTCCTGCGGCTGCCGGTGCGGCGGCTGCATCCTACCGGAGTCTTCCGACGGCTGCGGAGACGCGGCATGGTGGTGCCGCACTGGCTGGACGCCGCGATCGAGGGCGCGGGTCGGCGCACCCGCTAGAGCCCAAGGCCCCCACTGCCCGGCTGCTACCATCGTGTCGTGACCCAGCTCCCTCCCCCCGTCGCGCCGCGCCGCGCCACCCACCCGGTGCGCATCGGCGGCCTCGTCGTCGGCGGCGGCGCCCCGGTGGCGGTGCAGTCGATGACCAACACCGACACCGCGGACGTCGCGGCGACGGTGCGGCAGTGCCTGGAGCTGGCGCAGGCGGGGTCGGAGATGGTGCGGGTTACGGTCAACGTCGAGGAGGCGGCGCGGGCGGTGCCGGAGATCAAGCGGCGCCTCTTGGGCGAAGGCTGCGATGCGCCGCTGATCGGCGACTTCCACTACAACGGTCACGTGTTGCTGGGGCGCTACCCCGAGTGCGCGGCGGCGCTCGACAAGTACCGCATCAACCCCGGCAACGTCGGCTTCGGCAGCAAGCGCGACGAGCAGTTCGCCACCATCGTCAGGATCGCCGCCGAGCACGGCAAGCCGGTACGCATCGGGGTCAACGGCGGCTCGCTCGACCAGGCGCTGGTGACCGCCAGGATGGAGGACAACACCCGCCGCGACCTGGGGCGCTCGAGCGAGGAGATCGTCGAGGAGTGCATGCTGCTGTCGGCCCTGGACTCGACGGAGAAGGCGCTCGCCCTCGGGCTCTCCGAGGGGCAGGTCGTCATCTCCTGCAAGCTGTCGCGGCCGCAGGGGCTGATCGGCGTCTACCGCCAGCTGGCCCGGCAGACGCGGCAGCCGCTGCACCTGGGGCTCACCGAGGCGGGAATGGGGATGAAGGGGGTGGTGTGGTCGGCCTCGGCGCTGGCGGTGCTGCTGGCCGAAGGCATCGGCGACACCATCCGCATTTCGCTGACTCCGCGCCCCGGCGGTGACCGCCGGGAGGAGGTGTGGGCCTGCCAGGAGCTGCTGCAGGCGCTGGGGCTGCGCTCCTTCGCCCCGGCCATCACCGCCTGCCCCGGCTGCGGCCGCACCACCTCCACCACCTTCCAGCAGCTCGCCGAGCGGGTGCAGGCCTACGTGCGCGAGAAGATGCCGCAGTGGAAGGACGCCTACCCCGGGGTCGAGGAGCTCGAGCTGGCGGTGATGGGGTGCGTGGTCAACGGCCCGGGCGAGTCCAAGGCGGCGCACATCGGCATCTCGCTGCCGGGTACCGGCGAGGCGCCCCACTGCCCGGTCTACGTCGACGGCAAGCTGTTCACCAGGCTGCGCGGCAGCTACGAGGAGCTGGCGAGTCAGTTCCAGGCGATCGTCGACGACTACGTGGCGACCCGCTGGGGCGCCTGAGGGAGCGCGGGGGCTCGGCTAGAGCGCGGCTACCGGCGCCAGAGCTCGCCCGGCGCCTCCCCCTCCACCACCCGCCGCAACCCCTCGAGCCCGCGCTCGAGGTCGCGGCCCATCGACTCCTCGATCCCCGGCACCGAGAGGCGGCCGAGGAGGGTGTGGCCGAGGCTGCCGCGCTCCGACCAGGTGACGCGGGTGCCGCCGCCGGGCAGAGGCGCCAGCTCCAGGGTGTCGCGGGCGGTGATGCGCCCCTGCTGGTAGGCCAACGCCACCGTCAGCCGCCGCGGCGGCTCGGCCGCTTCCAGGCGCAGCGAGCCGTCGCCGGTCGCCTCGCTGTCCCAGGTGAGCTCGGC
>DATKEH010000088.1:0-4989 GCA_035546355.1 Thermoanaerobaculia bacterium | reverse complement strand
GCGGTCGCGGATCGCCTCGAGCCGCGCGGCGACGTGCGCCGCCCACTCCGCCGCCGGCGCCGGGTAGTGGACGCGGTAGCGCGCCGTCTCCAGGGTGCGCCACTCCGCCGCGGGCCCCTGGCCGGCGGCGGGCACGGCGGCCAGGATCCACGGCAGGAGGGTGCAGAGGCGCCGGGGAGCCATCGCGGCATCTTAGAGGAGGCGTGCGCGCTATGCTTCCGCCGTCCATGGATCCGCCCAGCAGCAGCCCGCGGCCCGCGGCGCCGCCGTGGCGCGCCCTGGGGTGGGGTGGCGCCGCCCTGCTCGTCGGGCTCACCCTCGCCCTGTGGATCCTCCCCGAGTGGCAGCCGGTGCGGCTGCCCGAGCGCGAGGAGATCCTGCGCCGCTTCGCCGAGGTCGCCGCCTCGGTCGGCGTCGAGCCGCTGCCCGCCGCGCCGCGCCTGCGGGTGACCAGCGAGCCCGGCGAGATCGAGATCGCCTACCGCGCCTTGGGCGGCGGCGCCGTCGACTGGTTGCGCCGGGAGGAGCGGGTGCTGCTCCTGGAGGTCTCCCAGGACGCTGCCTGGGGGGAGCGCAGCGGACGACTGACCGTTCGCCTCTCGCCCCAGGGAGAGGCCTGGTCGGTGCACTGGTCGCCCGCCAGCCTCGCCGAGCTCTTTGGCCTGCCCGGGCGGGGTACGCCGCCGCACGAGGTGCGGCGGGCCTTCGCGCCCCCCCTGCTGCGGTCCCGCGAGTCGCTGGGCGAGCCGGAGCAGCGGGTAGTGGCACAGGCGCAGGTGGAGGTGGTGCCGGTGGTCGGATCCCAGCCGAGCCAGTACCTGCAGGTGCTGGCTCCACCGGGGGCGGCGGCGGCGGCGTTCCGGCGGCCGGGCTCGGTGGCCGAGGCCTGGAGCCACGTCGAGGTGGTGCCGTGGGGACGCCTCGCCCGCAACGGCGCCGTCTTCCTCGCCCTGCTCGCTCTGTTCGTCTGGCTGGCGCTGCGTCAGCGCCTCGACTTGATCGACGGTGCGCTGCTGGCGGCGCTCTTCCTCGCCACCTCGCTGCTCGCAGCGGTGCGCACCGACGTCGTCGGCCTGCTCGAGGTGACGATCGGCGGCGCCGCCCGCGCCCTCACGCTGTTCCTGCTCTGGTCGGTCGCCGAATCCTGGCTGCGGGCGAGCGTCCCGGGGTTCACCACCAGCCTCGACGCCCTGCGCCGCGGCCGGCTGGGGCCGCGCGGCGGCCGTTCGTTGCTGCTCGGCTGGGGGCTCGGCGCCTGGCTCGCCGGCGCGCGCCTGGCGCTGCTGGCCGCCGCGGCCCTGCTGCCCGGGGTGCGGCCCGCCGGCACCAGCGTGCCGCTGCCCGCCCTGACGCCGGGCCACGACCCGGTGGGGGCGGGGGTGTGGCTGGCCGGCCTGGTGGTGCTCGGCGCCTGCCTGGCGCTGCACGTGCTGCCGCGCCGCTGGGCGTGGGTGGCGGCGGCCCTGCCGGCCGCCCTGCTGCTGGCGCCGGTGCCGCTGGCGCCCTGGTGGGGGCAGGCGCTGATCGCCTTCGCGCTCGCCGCCGCCCTGGCCCGCGGCCTCGACAGCCTCGGCCTGACCGCCACGCTGCTCGCCGCTGTCCTCGCCTACGCCCTGCCGCCGTTGGTCCTGGCGCTGCTGCATCCGGCGTGGTTCCCGGGCACCGCCGTGGTGCTCGGCTCGCTGGTCCTGGCGCCGTTGGTGCTCGGCTTCGTCGGCTTGCGCCGCCAACCGCAGGTGGAGAGCGACCCCGCGGCGGTGCCGGGGTTCGTGCGCCGCCTCGAGCGCCAGCGGCGCCTGTCCTACGAGATGGACCTGCTGTCGCGCATCCAGGGGGGCCTGCTGCCGCGCACGCTGCCCCACCTGCGGGGGTACGAGATCACCGCCCGCTCGCTGATCGCCACCGAGGCGGGCGGGGACCTCTACGACTTTCTGCGCGACGACGCCGGCCACCTGTGGATCGCCGCCGGCGACGTCTCCGGGCACGGCTACTCCTGCGCCATCGGCCAGGCGACGGTGAAGGCGGCGCTGCTCGCCCTGGTGGACGCCGACCGCACCCCGGCGCGGGTGCTGGAGCGCGCCGACCGGGTGCTGCGGGGCAGCGTGTCGCAGCGCCAGTTCAGCTCGCTCTGCCTGGTGCGGCTCGACCCGGCCAGCGGCGAGCTGCTGGTGGCCAACGCCGGCCACCCCTTCCCGCTGATCGCCACGCCGGCAGGCAGCGAGGAGCTGGAGCTGCCCGGGCTGCCGCTGGGCCAGGGGCCGCCGCGCACCTACCGCGACCGCGCCGCCCGGATCCCGCCCGGCGGGGTGCTGGTGCTCTACTCCGACGGCCTGTACGAGGGCGCCGACCCCGCCGGCCGACCCTACGGCTTCGACCGCACCCGCACCGTGCTGGCGCGCTCGGCGAGCTGGAACGCCGCCGAGATCCTGGAGCGGCTGCTGTTCGACTGGCACCGCCACCTCGCCGGCGCCCCGGCGGCCGACGACGTCACCATCGTGGTGGTCAAGCGGGCGGGGTTGCGGCCGGCGCAGGGTGTTCGGAAGTGGGACGTCGGTGTCGTGCCCGGACAGTGATCCGCGGTCTGGCCCGCGTCGCAGGCGCCGCTGAAAGCTGTTGTTACTCAATGCCTTAGAGGCGTGGCGCGCCGCTGGCACGGGCCCTGCGAAGGGACTCGTCGCCGGGCCGCCCCCGACGACCCGGAGACCACCATGGACATCGCCCGCCCCGACCGAGCCAGGAAGCTCCGCCGCCGCCGCATCCTGATCGGCGTGGCGGCCGTCGTCGCCCTCGCCCTGGGCACCGTCGCCCTGTCGCAGCTCGAGCCCGCCGCGCCGAGCGTCGAGCGCGCCACGGTGTGGATCGACCAGGTCAAGCGCGGCGAGATGCTGCGCCAGGTGCGCGGCCCCGGCACCCTGGTCCCCGAGGAGGAGCAGTGGATCTCGGCGTCGAGCGCCGGGCGGGTCGAGCGGGTGGTGGTGCGGCCCGGCACCACCGTCGGCGACCGCACGGTGCTGCTCGAGCTCTCCAACCCCGAGCTCGCCCAGGAGGCCCTGGAGGCGGAGTCGGAGGTGCGGGCGGCGGAGGCCGACTACCGCATGCTCGAGGCGCAGCTCGAGAGCCAGCTGCTGAACCAGGAGGGGGCGGCCGAAGCGCTGGCCGCCGATCGCGCCGAGGCGGATCTGCAGGTGGAGGCCAACGAGCGGCTGGCGTCCGAGCAGCTGATCCCCGAGCTGACCCTCAAGATCTCCCGCATGCGCGCCGAGCAGCTGGCGCGGCAGCAGGCCATCGAGGGGCAGCGGCTCGGCAAGCTGCGCGCCTCCAACGAGGCGCAGCTGGCGGCGCGGCGGGCGCGGCTGGACCAGCAGCGGGCCCTGTGGCAGCTGCGCCAGCAGCAGCTCGCCAACCTGCGGGTGGTCGCCGGCATGGACGGGGTGCTGCAGGAGGTGGCGGTGGAGCCCGGCCAGCGGGTGGCGCCGGGCACCATCCTCGCCAAGGTGGCGCAGCCCGACGAGCTCAAGGCGGAGCTGCGCATTCCCGAGACCCAGGCGCGCGACGTCCAGGTCGGGCAATCGGTGGCGGTGGACACCCGTAACGGCGTCGTCCCCGGCCGGGTCGCCCGCATCGACCCGGCAGTGCGCGAGGGCACGGTGACCGTCGACGTGGCCCTCGAGGGGCCACTCCCCAGGGGGGCGCGCCCCGACCTGTCGGTGGACGGCACCATCGAGATCGAGCGGCTCGACGACGTGCTGTACGTCGGCCGCCCCGCCTTCGGCCAGGCGGGCAGCCGCATCTCGCTCTTCCGGCTCTCCCCCGACGGCCAGCACGCGGTGCGGGTGCCGGTGGCCCTGGGGCGCACCTCCACCAACACCGTCGAGATCGTCGACGGGCTGGCGGAGGGGGAGCGGGTCATCCTCTCCGACACCTCGGCTTGGGACGGCCACGACCGCATCCGCCTGAACTGACATCGCCTCGACGGACAGGGAACACGGAGCACCCATGAACCAGAACGGCTCGCTCATCCGCATGGACGGGGTCAAGAAGGTCTTCTTCACCGACGAGGTGGAGACCCACGCCCTGGCCGACATCCACCTCGAGATCCTGCGCGGCGAATACGTCTCGATCGCCGGCCCCTCGGGGTGCGGCAAGACGACGCTGCTGTCGATCCTAGGCCTGCTGGACACGCCGACCGACGGCGAGTACTGGCTCAACAGCAAGGAGGTGGCGCAGCTGTCGGCTTCCGACCGGGCGCGCATCCGCAACCGCGAGGTGGGCTTCATCTTCCAGGCCTTCAACCTGATCGGCGACCTCAACGTGTTCGAAAACGTCGAGCTGCCGCTGACCTACCGCGGCATGCCGGCCAAGGAGCGCAAGCAGCGGGTGCAGGAGGCGCTCGAGCGGGTGGGCATGGCGCACCGCCTCAAGCACTACCCGTCGCAGCTGTCGGGCGGCCAGCAGCAGCGGGTGGCGGTGGCCCGTGCGGTCGTCGGCAAGCCGTCGATCCTGCTCGCCGACGAGCCGACCGGCAACCTCGACTCGAAGAACGCCGAGGCGGTGATGACCCTGCTCGACGAGCTGCACGCCGAGGGGGCGACCATCTGCATGGTCACCCACGACCCGCGCTGGGCGCGCCACTCCAAGCGCACCGTGCACCTGTTCGACGGCCGCATCGTCGAGGAGCACGGCACCGAGGAGATGGAGCGCGAGCTCGAAGAGATGGGCTTCCGGGACCTCTGATGGGGTTGGCGGCCGACCTGCGCTTCGCCCTGCGCGGCCTGCGGCGGCGACCCGGCTTCACGGCGGTGGCGGTGGCGACCCTGGCGCTGGGCATCGGCGCCAATGCGGCGATGTTCGCGCTGGTCGACGCCATCGCCTTCCGGCCGCTGCCGGTGCGCGCCCCCGAGCAGCTGGTGGCGCTCTTCGCCAGCCGCCCCGACGCCCCGGTGATGGGTTTCTCGTTCCCCGACTACCGCGACCTGCGCGACGGCATAC
>DATKEH010000087.1:0-4471 GCA_035546355.1 Thermoanaerobaculia bacterium | reverse complement strand
GGTCCGGCCAGTCGTTGAGGTAGATCGCCGGCACTCGCCAGGATCCCTCGCTCCACACCTGGTGGTCGCTGCCCATGGAGAAGGGGGCGAGGCGCGGGCGCAGCGGCTCCTTGCCGCCCAGCGGGTCGACCAGCGGCAAGGCGGCCTCGCCGCTGGCGGCGAAGACCGCCGTCTGCTCGTCGACGAAGCGCGCCACCGCCGCGGCCACGGCGTCGCTGACCGACGGCAGGCTGGCGGGGGAGCGGGTGACGTGGAAGACCGCCTTGGTGGCGGCTGGGTCGCCCCCCACCATGTCCATGTGGATGACGGCCAGGGTGCGCTCGGCGACCTCGGGACGGTCGGCGAGCAGCGCCAGGGTGCCCTCGATCTCGGCGGGCCAGTAGAAGCGCAGCGTGCGGGCGGGGCGCGGCAGACGGCCGTCGGCCACCAGCGCCGCCATCGCGCGCGCCGCCTCGAGGATGGCGGCGCAGCCGCTGGCGTTGTCGTTGGCCCCCGGCCGCGGGTGGTCGAGGTGGCAGGAGAAGGCGATCTCCTCGTGCCGGCGGGCGGGGTCGCCGCCGGGGATGGCGGCGCTGACGATCTCGTAGGCCCCGGGGCGCTGCCCGGCCCGCACGCTGGCCTCGAGCCGCACCGTCTCGCCGGCCGCCATCCGCGCCTGCCAGGCACGAGCCTGTGCCGGCGACACCATGAAGGCGAAGGTGCGCGGCTCGAGGAAGGTGTCGAGGTGCCCCCAGCGCACCAGGCTCTCGTCCTCGCCCCACCAGGCGCTGCGCTGGTTCTGTGCCCAGGAGACGATGCCGGCGGCGCCGAAGCGCCCCACCGCCAGGGCCTGCACCGCTCCCGGCTGCGAGGAGGTGAGCACCAGACGCCCGGCGATCTCCTTGCCGGCGTAGTCCTCCGGGGCGGTACCGGCGCCGACGTCGACCAGGTCGGTGGTGGCAGTGCCCGCCACGCTGTCCTGGGCGAGGGTCATCGGCCGCTCGTCCCAGGAGGCGATGCGCCGGGCGCGCCGCCAGCCGGAGTCCGGATCGCCCGTCGAGGCTGCCGCATCGCGGGTGAGCTCCCACAGCTCGGCTTGCTCGGCATCCCAGGCGGGGCGCGAGCGCTGGGTGCCGTAGAAGCGCTCGCCGTCGGCGGGGAGCCGGATCACCTCCACCTGCTCGAGGCCGTAGGCGGCGGCGCGGCCGCGGATCGCCTCCGCGGCGGCGGCGAAGCCGCGCGACCCGCGCTGGCGGTGGTGCAGGGTGAGCTCCTGGGCGGTGTGCAGCGCGGCGCTGCCGGAGACCTCGGCGGCGAGGGCCGCGGCGACCTCCGCGGACAGGATCGGCGGCGGCGCGTCGGCCTCGGCGAGGGCCGGGCGCAGCAGGGTGCCGGCGAGAGCGACGGCTGCCAGGAGCGCTCCGCGCGTCGATGCCGAGCGATCGCCGTGGGCCCCCGGGACTGTCACCGTGGCCCGTACTCTACCGCTGGCGACGGCGGAGGTGGAAGGAGACGCCCGCCCGCTGGCGACCCAACAGGTCGCTGCAGTGGTGACCGCACCGACCTGCCCCCTGGCGGCCCACGGTCTATATCGATAGGTAGAGGATCCCCTCTATCGAAAGGGAAGCCGTCCTCTGTCCTCCGATGAATTGACGGCCTATCGACACGGCGCGATGCTCTAGCGAGTCCGCGCAGCTCCTGCCCCAGCCCAGGGTACCGCCCCGGCCTGGTGTGTCCGAGCGGGCAGGGGAGGCCGAGTGGACGCGACCCCGGCAGCGAACCGCCAGGGAGGAGCAAGGAGGAGTATGGCCGTTTCCTGAGCGTGGCGCCACAGCGAAGTCGTAACCACCTTCAGCAGGAAACTCTCTCTTGATAGGACGTACTCCCAATGGATACTCCATCGGTAGGTAGGTTGTGCGTAAGCGCCTTGTTCTGCTCGCTGTGGCTGCCCGGCAGCGGGTTGGCGGTGCAGGCCGTGCCCAGCAGCGACGCCTTCGTCCAGCAGAGCTCCAGCAGCAATTTCGGGGACAAGAAAGAGCTGCGTGTCGGCGACAGCGGCAAGTACCAGAGCCTGGTCAAGCTGGACCTCTCAGGGCTCCCCGCGAGTGTCATGCCAGAGGATGTCGGCAAGGCCACGCTGAAGCTGTTCCTGACCAAGGTCAACAAGGCGGGCAGCTTCGACGTCCTGGCGGTGGAGGACGACTGGAACGAGAAGACCGTCACCTGGGCCAACCGCCCAGGGACCTTCGTGGACCCGCTGGCAACCATCGCGGTGACGAAGTCGGACGCCCTGAGCTACGTCCTCGTCGACCTGACCGCTCTGGTGAAGATCTGGATGGAGTTCCCGAGCGAGAACTACGGCATCGCCCTGGTGCCGGTCGACAGCGCGATCGACGTCCAGTTCGAAGCCAAGGAATCCCAGGACACCAGTCACGACCCTCGGCTGGAGATCGTGGTGACCTCGGCGGGCGAGGACGGCACGGACGGCGTGGACGGCATGGACGGAATGGACGGCGCAGACGGTTGCTCGGTGCTGAACGGGGAGGGCCCCCCTGACGCCGCCGACGGGAAGGATTGTGACTTCCACCTCGATACCTCGACCTCGGAGCTGTACGGCCCGAAGACCGGGGGGGAGTGGGGCGACCCGGTGTCGCTCGAGGGTGAGGATGGCGCCCCCGGCCAGGACGGTCAGGACGGCGCCCCCGGCCAGGACGGTGAGGACGGCGCTCCCGGCCAGGACGGCCAGGACGGTGCGCCGGGACAGGACGGGCAGGACGGGCAGGATGGCGTCTCCGGCTGGGAGAGGAAGCTGGGTGATGCCGGCAATTTCGGTGGGGGCAAGCACCAGGCGGGCTCGGCGACGTGTTCCGTAGGCAAGAAGGTCCTGGGAGGCGGCGTCCAGGTCACCGGCAGCAACCTCGCGTTGGTGGCCGAGAAGGTGCACGTCTCTTCCAGCTACCCGTCCGCCGACAACGTCTGGAGCGTGAGGCTGTGGTCCAGTGACCAGACCACCGGCTATACGTTCCAGGTCTTCGCCATCTGCGCGACCGTGGACTGAGCCGCGCGGGGCTGGTTCGATCCGAGCTCGAGTCGGTCGGCCTCCTTCGGGGGCGGCGCGCGAGACGCCGCCCCCGAAGGAGCGTCTCACCGGCTTGGTAGCCCGGTCCCGCCGCGGCAGCGCCCACCGCCGCACGTGCGCCGCTCACTGGCGGATCTTCAGCGCGTCGCTGGCAGCGGCGCCGGCGCCGAGAGGCGCTCCCTCGGTCAGCCTTCGGCGGCGGGGTAGAGGCGCTCGAACTCCGGGTCGAGGTGCAGCAGCTCGAGGTCGGGGTCGCGCCGGGCCCAGATGGGGTCCTTGAAGCCGGCCTCCCACGCCTTCTTCAGCGCCGCGAGGGCTTCCGCCTTCTCGTTCAGTCGGCACAGCACGCAGGCGATGTTGTAGAGCACCGTCGCCTCGTTGGGCCGCAGCGCCTTGGCGAGGCTCACCTCCTGGCGGGCGTCCTCGGTACGGCCGACCATACAGTAGACAGTGGCGAGCAGCGAGCGGCCCCTCGCGTCCTCGGGGACCTTCTGGAGGTGGGCCTCCAGCACCTGGATCTGCCGCTGAGTGAGGTTGCGCAGGGCCTCGGGCTTGCCCAGCGCCCCGAGGGCGTTGAGGATCGGCACGTAGACGTTGTAGTCCTCTCCGGAGGCGGCGGTGGCGGCCTCGGCGAGATCGGCCACCTCCTGGTACTTGCCGGCAGCGAACAGCACCCGGCCGAGGAGGTAGTAGGCGCCCTCGGTGTCGTGACCCTGGGAGAGCGCGGCCCGCACGCGGCTCTCGGCGTCCGCCAGCTGCTCCTGGGCGTAGAGGATCCACCCCTCCGCCACCAGCACCTCGGGGGCGGCCTTCTTCAGCGCCGTCGCCCGCTGGCTGGACCGCACCGCGCGTTCGATCCACGCCGGCGTCCGTTCGTAGTGGTAGTGGTACTGGGCGCAGGTGTTGGCGATGGCGGCATGGGCGAGGGCGAAGGTCGGGTCCATGGCCACCGCGTTCTCGAACATCTGCAGCGCGAACTCGAGGTCCTGGCGCGTCAGCCGCCGGGCGTAGCTCTTCCCCCGCAGGTAGAGGTCGTAGGCCTGGGCGTTGTCGGTCGGTTTGGCGGCCAGCGCCTGCTGCTCCTGCGGCGTCAGCGTGACCCGCAGCGCCTCGGCGATCTTGCGCGCGATGTCGTCCTGCAGCTCGAAGACGTCCTCCATCTCGCGGTCGTAGCGCTCGGACCAGACCGGAAAATCGGTCTTGGTGTCGACCAGCTGGGCGTTGATGCGCAGGCGGTTGCCGGCGCGCCGCAGGCTGCCGGTCAGCACGTACGCCGCGCCGAGCTGCTGGCCGATCTGCGCCGGGGTGACCTGCTTGTCGCGGTAGGCGAGCACTGTGGGGCGGGAGAAGATCTGCAGCCCCTTGATCTTGGACAGCTCGGTGATGATGTCCTCGGTGACCCCGTCGCGCAGG
>DATKEH010000086.1:0-29613 GCA_035546355.1 Thermoanaerobaculia bacterium | reverse complement strand
CGGCCGACCGCGCGATGCTCGACTTCGCCGTCAAGCTGACGCACACGCCGGCGGCGATGGAGGAGGCGGACGTGGCGCGGCTGCGGGCCCACGGCTTCGGCGACCGCGCCATTCACGACGTGGTGCAGGTGACGGCCCTGTTCAACTACTACGACCGCCTGGCCGACGGCCTGGGCATCGAGCCCGAGCCGGAGTGGGAGTAGGGGCCGGCCTCCGTGCCGGCCCGGGCGGGGGCTGAGCCCCGCCCCTACGACCGCCGAAGCTCACGGACCGCCGTAGGGGCCGGCCTCCGTGCCGGCCCGGGCGGGGGCGGAAGCCCCGCCCCTACGACCGCCGAAGCTCACGGACTGCCGTAGGGGCCGGCCTCCGTGCCGGCCCGGGCGTCAGCGGCCCGGGCGGGGGCGGAGCCCCGCCTCCTACTCGAGGCCGGTGACGCGCATGACCTCTTCCACCGTCGTCAAGCCCTCGGCGAGCTTGCGCAGGGCCGATTGCCGCAGCGTCCGCATCCCCCGGTGTACCGCCTCGCGCTTGATCAGGGGTGCGTCCGCGCCCTTCAGCACCAGCTCCTTGATCCCCTCGTCCAGCGGCAGGATCTCGAAGATCCCGGTACGCCCCAGGTAACCGGTGCCGCGGCACTCGTGACACCCCTTGCCCTCCTTGATCTTCACCCGCTTGTCGGCAGGCACGCTCAGTCTCAGCGCCTGCGCCTCGTCCTTGTCGAGGTAGCGCTCGAGGGTGCAGTGGGGGCAGATGCGCCGCAGCAGGCGCTGGGCCATGGTGCCGATCAGCGTCGAGTTGATGAGGAAGCGCTCGACGCCGAGGTCGTTGAGGCGGGAGATCGAGGACGAGGCGTCGTTGGTGTGCAGGGTGGAGAACACCAGGTGGCCGGTGAGCGCCGCCTGCGTCGCGTACTGCGCGGTCTCGGTGTCGCGGATCTCGCCGACCATGATGACGTCCGGGTCCTGGCGCAGGATGTGGCGCAAGGCGGCGGCGAAGGTGACGCCGATCTTGGGCTGCACGGCGGTCTGGTTGAATTCCTCGTGCACCATCTCGATGGGGTCTTCGATGGTGGTGACGTTGATCTCGCGGTTGGCCAGCGTCTTGAGCGCCGAGTACAGCGTGGTGGTCTTGCCCGACCCGGTCGGGCCGGTGACCAGGATGATGCCGTGCGGGCGGCCGATGAAGTCGTTGAAGGTCTCGAGCTCGTCGGCGTAGAAACCGAGGCCCGAGAGGTCCTGCATCAGGACCTCCGGATCGAAGATCCGCATCACCACCTTCTCGCCGAACGCCACCGGCAGGCTGGCGACGCGGAGCTCGACGTCGCGGCCGCCGCGGGTGGTCTTCACCCGCCCGTCCTGGGGGCGGCGCTTCTCGGCGATGTCGAGTCGCGACATCGTCTTGATCCGCGACACCACCGCCGCGTGCACCACCTTCGGCATCTCCTGGATGTCGTGCAGCACCCCGTCGATGCGGAAGCGGATGACGCTCTTGTCCCGCTTGGGCTCGATGTGGATGTCGCTCGAGCGGGTGTCGAAGGCGTGCTGGAGCATGAACTCGACGGCGTTGACGATGTGCTGGTCGCTCGACTCGATCTCGGTCTCGCTCTTCATGCGGACCAGCTGCTCGAGGTTGCCGAGGTCGATACCGGCCGAAAGGTCCCGCTCCGCCCGCTTGACCGAGTGGCGCAGGCCGTAGAACTCGGTCAGCGCCTTGAGGATCTCCGGCTCGGCGGCGACCACCATGTTCAGCTCGCGGCCGGCGATGCGGCGGTAGGAGTCGAGAGCTTCGAGGTCCCAGGGATTGGCCACCGCCACCCGCAGTCGGCCGTTGGCGAGCGACAGCGGGATCATCCGGTGCTTGCGGGCGAACGGCCGCGAGATCTGCGACTCGATGAGGTTGGCGTCGAGCGACAGCGGGTCGATGCGGGTGAAGTCCAGGCCGGCGTCGACGGCGACCGCCCGGCCGATGTCCAACTCGTTGAGGACGTGGCCGTCCCGGGCGTGCGGGAAGTTCATCCGCAGCACCAGCTCGTAGCCCAGGGCGCGCTGCTCGTAGGCGCGCGACGAGCGCACGCGCCGGGAGACCTGCCGCGCCTCACGACGTACGGTGTCGGCCTGTTCGGGTGCCAGCGCGCCCTGCCGCTCCAGCACGTCGGCGACGGTCTCGGGGCTGAGGCTCATGAAGGCGCCGTTCCGTCGGGGGTCAATCGCGAGCCGCGGCCACTACCTTGACCGCCTCGGCGCCGAGGTGCTCCTCGAGCAGCCGGAAGTAGATCTTCGAGGCCTTGAGCTGGGTGATGTGCCGGGAGAGCGCGGCGGCGAGCGGGGAGCCCTCGCGGACCGCGAAGCCGAGCCCCTGCTCCTCGCTCAGCGGGATGCCCAGGCGCAGCCCGGCGTAGCGGGGGAGCAGCGTCAGCGCCACCGCCGAGTCCGCGGCGAGCGCGGCGGCGCGGCCGCTGGCCACCATGTCGAAGAGCTCCTTCTCGGACCCTCCGTACACCAGCCGGGCGTCGGGGACCTGGCGCAACAGCCGCTCGTAGGTGGTGCCGCGCATGGTCGCCAGTGTGGCGCCGGCGAGCGATCGCAGGTCGGCGGTCTGTTGGCTTCTGGGCTCGACCAGCACCACCCGCACGGGGAAGTAGGGCGAGGAGAAGTCCACCTGGCGGTCGCGCTCGGGGGTGATGGTGATGGTGCCCACCGCCACCTCGCCCTCGCCGCGTCGCAGCATCGGGAGGAGATCCTCGAACTCGTCCACCCAGCGGATCTCGAGCTCCCGCCCGGTGGCCCTGGCGTAGTAGGCGAGGATGTCGTGCTCGAGGCCGGCCGGCTTGCCCTCCTGGCGATAGAAGAAGGGCTCGGTCTCGTAGGCCAGCACGGTCAGCGGCGCCGCCGACAGCGGCGCGGCGACCAGCAGCAGGAGCGACAGCAGTGCCTTCATGGTGGGCCTCCCGGCGGTCGATGACGGGTCCATGATAGCGCGTGAGGTGGAGAGCGCCCCCCGGCGGGGGACCCGACAGCGGACCCCGGCCGTCGCAGGGCCGGCCCCCGCGCCCGCCCCGGGCGGGGACGGAGCCCCGCCCCTACGACCGCCGAGGCTCACGGACCGTTGTAGGGGCCGGCCTCCGCGCCGGCCCGACGGAGACGGTGCCCCGCCCCTACGACCGCCGAGGCTTACGGACCGTTGTAGGGGCCGGCCCCCGCGCCGGCCCGACGGAGGCGGTGCCCCCTACACCCGGAAGGTCTCGACCTCCTGCTTGAGCGCCTCCGACTCGCGGGCCAGGTTCTTGGCCGCCGCCGTGGTCTGCTCGACGGCCGCCAGGTGCTGGCGCGCCACCAGGGCGATGGAGTCGATCGCCTTCACCACCAGGTCGCCGCCCTGCTTCTGCTCGACGGTGGCGTCGAGCATCTGCTTGGTGAGCTGGTTCATCCGCTCGGCGGCGCGGGTGATCTCGCTCGCGCCGAGGGCGTTCTCCTTGGCGGCGGCGGCGATCTGGTTGGCCAGCTCGGCCATGTCGGACGCCGTCTGCAACAGGCGATTGGCGGCCGATTTCTGGGTCTCGGAGGCGTCGGCGGCCTCGCCCGCCAGCCGTGCCGTGCCCTCGATAGACTCGATGATGCGGGAGATCACCTCGTCGGTGAGGCCGACCACCGTGCGGGTGTCCTGCTGCACCGTGGCGATCAGACTGGCGATCTCCTGGGTGGAGTTGGCCGAGCGCTCGGCGAGGCGCTTGACCTCCTCGGCCACCACCGCGAACCCCCGGCCCGCCTCGCCGGCGCGCGCCGCCTCGATGGCGGCGTTGAGCGACAGCAGATTGGTCTGGTCGGCGATCCCCTCGATCACCTTGACGATGTCGCCGATCTCCTCCGAGTGGCGCTCGATGGCGGTGATCGAGGTGGTGAGGCGTTCGCTGGCCGATCGCACCTCGCTCACCGACCTCTTCGACACCTCGTCGACCGACCGCACCGAGCTGCTGACCACCTCGATGGTGTCGGCCATCTGGCGCAGGGTCGAGATGGTGTCGTCGACGGAGCGGCGCAGCGCCTCGCCGTTGTTCGCCGTCTGGTCGAGGGAGGCGTTCATCTCCTCGATCGACGCCGCGGTCTCGTCGACGCTGGATGCCAGCACTTCGGCGTTGCGCGCCAGGTTGGCGATCTGCGCCGCCATCTCGACCATGGTCGACGAGGTCTCCTCGGTGGCGCTCGACTGGCTCTCCGCGCCCTTGGCCATGTGGTCGGCCGCAGCGGAGATCTCCTCGGCGGAGCCGGCGACGTTCTGCGTCGTGTCGAGGATCTTCGAGAGGATGCGTCGGAAGCTCGTCACCATGGTCTGCATGGCCTCGAGGAGCTGCCCGGTCTCGTCGCGGCCGCGCACCTCGATCTGCGCCGTCAGGTCGCCCTGGGCCATGCGGTTGGCGGCGGCCACCGCCTGGTTCAGCGAGCCGACCAGGCGCGAGGCCAGGGGGTAGAACAGGAGGACTCCGAGCAGCAGCCCGGCGAGCAGCACCAGCGCCCCGAACCGCCAGCTGGCGGCGACGTCCTGCTGGACCCGTTCGCGGCTGACGCCGAGCAGCAGGGTGCCGAGCCGCCGCTCCCCCTCGGAGATCGGCTCGACGACCAGCAGCGTCTCGCCGTGCTCGAGCTGCACCAGCTGGTCGGTCGCCAGGTACCGCTCGGCCACCGCGAGGTGGGGCTCGGCGAGCTCTTCGCCGTAGGCCGCGAAGCGCGTGCCGTCGCGGCGAAAGACGACGGCGAAGCGCACGTCGGGCGAGACCTCCACCACCCGCAGCTCGTGGGTCACCGATTCGACGTCGTCGAACACCAGACCGGCGGCGACGCTCTCGGCGGCGATGCGGGCGATGACCTCGGCCTTCTGGCGGAGGTACTCCTGCATCTGGTGGCGCTGGCGCACGGTGACGAAGAGCAGGATGGTGGAAGTGACCACCAGCAGCAGCAGGAACGCCGCCAGGACGAACTTGTTCTTCAGGCCGAGCTGCATCCAGGGTCCCGTCGGCATAGCGCCCCTCTCGCCACCTACTGTCCGGTCTGTCGGCTATTTACCATAGAAGCCCGGGAAACGCGAAAGGCTCCTGCCACGTCTCGGCCCGCATCTCCCGCTGCGGCGCGGCGCCGGCCTGGCGAGGGCGTGTAAGATCGGCCCGCGAGCCATGGCTGCAGCGTCCACCTCCGTCGCCTCGTCCCGCCGCTCCGGCGCGGGTGCGCCAGGGGCCTGATCCGCGCGTGGACGAACAGGTCTTCCAGGCGCTGGTCGAGGAGTTCTACCTCGAGTCGCGCGAGCGGCTGGACCGTATCCAGGAGGTGCTGCTCGGGCTCGAGGAGCTCGCCCCCGAGCCGCGCCGCGAACGGCTGGTCGAGGCCAGGCGCGAGCTGCACACGCTCAAGGGGAACTCCGGGATGATGGGCCTCGGCGAGCTGCAGGAGCTGGCGCATCGGATCGAGGACCAGGTGGTTGCCGCGCAGGAGCGAGGCGAGGGGCTGCGGGAAGTGCTGGCGGGGGTCGATCGCTTCCGCACCCTGCTCGAGCAGGCCTGCCGCGGGGCGGCGCCGGCGGGGGATGCGGCCGCCGACGCCCAGGCAGGGGACGAGGCGGCCGCCCCCGGCGCCGTCCAGGAGAGCGTGCGGGTGTCGTTTGCCTCTCTCGATGCGCTGGTCGACCTGCTCTCCGAGATGGTCATCTTCCGCAATCGGCTCGGCGAGTTCCTGGGGCAGGGGCTGGCCGGGCTCGACAAGGCGCAGCGGCAGTCGCCGGTGTGGCGCGAGGTGGAGAGCGCGCACCGGACGCTCGGCCGCGTTCTGGCGGACATCCAGGGGGGCGTCACCCGGCTGCGCATGGTGCCCCTCGGCTCCCTGTTCGCGCAGCTCAAACGCATCGTCTACGACGAGGGGGAGGCCGAGGGCAGGCAGGTGCAGCTGGTCACCAGCGGCGGCGACACGCCGCTCGACCGGGGGCTGCTGGAGGTGGCCAGCGAGGCGATGGGTCACCTGGTCCGCAACGCGGTGGTCCACGGGCTCGAGAGCCCGGCCGAGCGGCGCCGTCTCGGCAAGCCGGCCGCCGGCCGGATCACCGTCACCGCCGCCGCCCGCGCCGAGGAGGTGGTCATCGACATCTCCGACGACGGCCGGGGTGTCGACCGCCAGGAGCTGCTGGCGGCGGCGCGCCTGCGCGGCTTCGAGCTGCCGCAGGACGTCGACCTGCAGGCGCTGCTGTCGCTGCCGGGGGTGTCGACGCGGGAGCGCGCCGATCGCAGCGCCGGCCGCGGGATGGGGATGTCGGCAGTGATGGCGTCGGTACGGCGGCTGGGGGGCAAGGTCGAAGTGGTCTCGGCGCCCGGCCGCGGCACCCGCCTGCGGCTGCGGCTGCCGCTGACCGCGGCCATCGTGCGGGCGCTGCTGGTCGGCGTCGACGACGAGCTCTTCGCGGTGCCCCTGTCGGCGGTCGAGGAGACGATACGCTTCGCCGACGAGCGGCGCCACTCGATGAACCATGCCGAGGTGTTCGAGTGGCGCGGCGGCCTGGTGCCGCTGCTCGACCTGGGGATGGTGTTCGGCGAACGCCAGGCGCCGCGCCGGCAGGGGTACGCGGTGGTCGTCGAGGCGGAGGGGAAGTACCGGGCGCTGCTGGTCGACGAGATCGCCGGCATACGGGACGTGGTGGTCAAGCCGCTGGACGAGGTCACCGGCCGGGGGGCGGGCCTCGCCGGGGCCACCATCCTGGGCGACGGGCGGGTCATCCTGATCGTCGACCCGATCGGGCTGATCCTGCTGTCGCCGCTGACGGAGCAGACGGTATGAGCGGTCGCGGCAAGAAGGACGGCAAGGGGTCGCGGCAGGACCTTGCGGGCCCCGAGAGGGTCCTGCTGTTCGCCGACAGCCTGCAGGAGACGGAGGGGGAGGGGGAGGAGCGGCGCCAGGAGCTGGAGACCTGGGTGAGCTGCCGGGTCGACCGCGAGACCTTCGCGCTGCCGGTGGCGCAGGTGCAGGAGATCTTGCGCGTCACCGGCCTCACCCGCGTGCCGCACGCGCCCTACCCCGTGCGGGGGGTGACCAACATGCGGGGCTACGTGCTGCCGGTGGTGGACCTGCGCCTGCGCCTGCGGCTGCCGCCGCTGGAGCTGGGCCCGCGGCACCGCATCATGGTCGTCCACTCGCGGGGCCGGCTGATCGGCCTGCTGGTCGACGCCGTCGACCAGGTGGTGCAGATCGACCGCCTGTCGATCGAGGCGCCCCCCGAGGACGTCATGACCGAGCAGTCCTACTACATCCTCGGCGTCTACCATCTGGGCGAGGAGCTGCTGATCCTCCTCGACGCCGACCGGGTGCTGGAGGTGCGGGAGGGGGACGAGGCGGCCTCCGGCTAGCGAACGCCGCTGAGCAACCCGGTGGCGGCGAGCCGAGATCGGCGGTCGGCATCGCCTGAGGGGTCGCATCATGGCAAGAGCAGTGAACCGCAGCGCAGAGCCCAGCTGGGAGGAGTGCATGCAGCTGCTCGACCGGCTGCCGGGGCTGCCGGCCGAGGAGCGGGTCGAGGCCCTGGAACGGTTGGTGCGCAACACCAGCCCGGTGATCCGCGAGCGGACCCTGCGCACCGGAGCCGCGGTGGTCTCCGACGAGCGCCTCGAGTCCTACCTGCGCGATGGCGCCGACGAAGTGCTGCGCAACGCCGGTCTGGAGATGCTCAAGATGCGCGGCCACCGGGCGCTGTCGCTGGCCGTGCGGCTGCTTCGCGACCCCGATCGCGACGTCGTGCTGCAGGCCGTCCTCGCGCTCGGTCACGTGCGCGACCTGCGGGCGCTCGAGCCCCTGCGCAGCGCCCTCCACCACGACGATCTCAACGTGGCGCAGGCGGCCATCGAGGCGGTGGGCAAGCTGGGGGACGCGCGGGCGATCCCCGACCTGCTCCCCTTCCTGGACGGGGATCCCTGGCTGCAGATGGCCACCATCCAGGCGCTCGGCGATCTGCGGTCGCCGGTAGCCGTGGCCTCACTGGCGCGGCTGCTCACCGATCTCATGCTGGGGCCGCTGGCAGCGGAGTCGCTGGCGCGGATCGGCGGCTCGCGCGCCTTCGGCGTCCTGGCGCGGCACTGGCTGCGCTTCGGCGACCAGCTCGACCGCGAGACCATGGTGGGCCTGCTCGCCCACGTGCTCGAGGGACTGCCGGCGCCGCCGCGAGGGCAGGGGGATCTGCGCGACTCGCTGCGCGAGGTGATGGCCGGCGGCGAGGAGCCGGCGCAGCTGGCGGCGGCCCGCTGTCTGCTGGCCCTCGGCGCGGGGCCCGACGACCGCGAGGCGCTCGCCCGGGTCGGCGAGAGCCAGGCCGACCCCTCGCTGCTGCCGGCGTGCCTGGCGCGGCGCAAGGACCTGATCGCCGATCTCCTGGCGCAGCCCGGCAAGGCGCGCTCCTGGGGCTTCCTGCTCGCCGCCCGCTTCCCGCGCGCCGCCCCGGAAGAGGCCCTGGCGCGAGCGATGCGCGAGGAGCTGCCGCCCCCCGAGCTGGTGCAGTCGATGCTCGAGGCCTTGCTCGAGGTGCGGGGCCGGAGGCTGGCGGAGGCACTCCTCGACACCTACCTCGACGCGCCGCCGGACTACCGGGCCCTGTTGGCGCCGCTGATGGGGACCCACCGGCGCGAGCTCCGCCAGCTGGTGCGGGAGCGGCCGGCCATCGATCCCGAGGCGCGTCTCGTGCTGGCGGCGCAACTGGGGCTGGCCGACGACGACCTGGTGGCGCAGATCACCCGTCTCGAGCCCCACGAGGTGCGGCTGCGGGTGCTCGGGCAGGTGGTCTCGCAGGAGAAGCTGGTGCGCCAGCTGCCGTGGCAGGCGTGGCTCGAGGAGGAGCCCGCCGCCTACGCGCCGCTGGCCGCCAGGGTGGCCGCCGAGCTCGGTCTGCGCGAGCTGCTGCCGGCGCTGCGTGCCCGCCTCGCCGCCGCCGCCGAGCCCGACGTGATCCGCGCCGTCGGCGAGCTCGGCGATCGCGAGAGCGTGCCGTTGCTGGTGCCCCTGGTGGCGGCGGCGGGCGAGGGGCGCAGCGTGGCCCCCCTGGTGCTGGAGAGCCTGGGTCGCATCGGCGGGCCGCTGGCGCGGGAGGCGATCCGCCGGGCCATCCTGGAGGAGGCGGCGGAGCCGCGCATCGCCTACCGCGCCCTGTCGCTGTGCGCCATCGAGGAGGACGACGCGCTGTTCCGTCGCGCCGCCGGGCACCCCGACTGGTACGTGCGCCTGGCGTGCGCCGACGTGTTGGGGCGCTTCGTGCGCCCCGACAACCTCGCCGCGCTGTCGCAGCTGGCCGCCGACCCGGTGGGAATCGTGGCGCAACGCGCCCTATCCTTCCTCGAGCCCTGAGAGCGCGAGATGTCGGCACCGAGGCGGATTCACGCCGCAGCGCGGACCCCATGGCCCGAGGGCGGCGCGTGAGCCACGGGCCGGGGGTGATGACCCCCGAAGAGCACCTGTTGCTCAACGAGGTGATCGAGACGCGGTTCGGCCTCTCCTTCCCGGCGGGGAAGCGGGAGCTCCTCGAGTCGCGACTGCGGCCGCGGCTGCAGGCGCTGCACCTGCGGCGGTTCATCGATTACTACCTGCTGTTGCAGTACGACCTCGACGCCGAGGCCCACCACCTTGCCCGCCTGGTCACCAACAACGAGACCTACTTCCTGCGCGAGACCTATCAGTTCGAAGGGCTCTTCGGCGAAGGCCTCGAAGCGCTCGGGGTGAGTCCCGCGGGGGCGATCCGCATCCTCTCCGCGGGCTGCTCCTCGGGGGAGGAGGCTTACAGCCTCAACATCTACGCCCGCGAGGCGGCGGCGCGCAGCGGTGGGCCGCGGTGCACGATCGACGCCTTCGACCTCGACGCCGACCGGGTGCGCATGGCGCGGCAGGCCGTCTACGGGGCGGGGTCGCTGCGGTCGGTGGACGAGGCGCGGCGGGAGCGCTACTTCCAGGCCGTCGACGGGGACCGTTTCGCCCTGCGCCGGTTCTACCGCCAGAGGGTCGGCTTCGCCTGCGGCAACATCCTCGCCGTCGACAGCTACGGCCAGGGGCCGCCGTACGACGCCGTCTTCTGCCGCAACGTGCTCATCTACTTCTCCGAGGCGGCCTTTCACCAGTCGGTCGCCAACTTCGCCCGCGTGCTGCGCCCCGGCGGCCTGCTCTTCCTCGGCCACTCCGAGTCGCTCATCGGCCGCAGCGAGCACTTCGAGACCGTGTGCCTCGACAGATGCGTCGCCTATCGCAGGGTACGCGACTGATGCCCATTCGCCTGGCGGTGGTCGACGACTCCACCTTCGTCCGCAAGGCGATCCGGCGGATGCTCGCCGGCGATGCGCGCTTCGAGGTAGTGGGCAGCGCCATCTCGGGAGAGGAGCTGCTGGCCAATCTCGAGCGCTGGCAGCCGGACGTGATCACCCTCGATCTGTCGATGCCCGGGATCGGCGGACTGGTCACGCTCGACCGCATCATGACGCTGCGACCGACGCCGGTGATCATCCTCTCCACGCACGCCGGGCGTGGCGCACCGCAGACCATCGAGGCGCTGCACCGGGGGGCGGCGGACTTCATCGACAAGCAGCAGTATTCGCTGCTCGATTTCGACGCCCTGGGAGAGGTCCTGGCGGCGAAGATCGCGGCGGTGGCGAGGGGGGGCACGACCGAGGCCCCGGTCATCCGGGCCCGCCGGCCAGGCGTGGCATCGGTGGCGCCGGCGCCGACCGGAGGCTACCAGATCCTGCTCATCGGCGCCTCGACCGGTGGGCCGCCCGCCATCGAGCAGGTGCTCGCCGACCTCGGCGCCACCTGCCCGGTGCCGGTGCTGGTGGTGCAGCACATGCCGAAGGGGTTCACCAGCGCATTCGCCGATCGCCTGAACGGGCACCTGCCCCTCGCCGTCCGCGAGGGGCAGGACGGGGCTGCCCTGCGACCCGGTACGGTGTACATCGGGCCGGCGGGGAACCACCTTCGGGTGCTGCGCCGCGGCGAGCAGCTGGTGGCCTCCCTGTCGGCGCGCCCGGAGGCGGCGCTGCACCGGCCGTCGGTGGACGAGCTGTTCCGCTCGGCGGCTCGCACCGTCGAAGGTGGCGCCGTCTCCGTGCTGCTCACCGGCATGGGCCGGGACGGGGCGGAGGGCATGCTGGAGCTGGCCAGGGCCGGAGCGTTCACCATCGCGCAGGACGAACCCACCTCGGTGGTCTACGGGATGCCGGGCGCGGCGGTGGCGCTGCAGGCGGTGCGCGAGGTGTTGCCGCTGGCGCGGATCGGCCCGCGGCTGTGCGAGCTGCTGGCGCCGACCGCCGCCGGCAGCCGACCCTAGCCCTTCTTCTCCAGCTGCCGCCGCAGGAGCTCGTTCTCGAAGGCTATCCCGACCTCGGCGGTGGCCAGGTCGAGGATGTCGATCTCCTCGATGGGACGGTCGAGGGCCCCGTTGTCGGTGTAGATGAGCAGGATCACCCGGTCCGACCCCAGCACCGGGAAGATCACCACCTCCTCGCGCTTCGGCCGTCCCAGCAGTCGGCTGAAGCGCTCGGGGAGCGCGGCGGCGGTGAAGGACATGGCGATCGCCCGTCGTTCGTCGATGGCCTCGGCCAGGGCGCCGCCGCGCTCGAGGGGTAGCGTCAGCCCACGGGTAGCCTCGGCGAGCGGGCGGTCGTCCGGCCCGAAGCCGAAGGCGCCGAGTGCGGTGAGACCGTCCTGTTTGACCAGGAACAGCACCGCCCGTTCCACCTCCTCGGCGATCACGTTCATCAGGTTCAGCGCCACGGTCGCCGAGAACACCCCCGAGCGCAGGTCGGCGACGACGCGACGCAGCCGGGCGAAGGCCGAGCGGGTGTCGGTGGCCGGTACCGGCGGCTGGCGCACCGTGTTGCGGAAACGCGCCATGTTGTGGAAGCAGCCCACCACCGCAGCGACGTCGCGCGGCACCACCGCGGCGGCGCCAGCCGCGTAAGCGCGTGCCGTGACGCCGACGTCATCGACGATGCAGATCACGGGCAGGCCCGGGTGGCGGCGGCAGATCGCCGCCAACTCCTCGAGGTCTCGCGAGCCGGCCGCGAGCGCGAAGGCGACGATGGGGCGGGCGTCGCCGTCACCGAGGCCGGCCGCCGGCGCCGCCACCGTCTCGACCTCTACGCCGGCGCGCCCCAGCTCGCTGCGCAGCGCCGCGACGAGCCGCGGGTCGCCGGCTCCCACCAGGTGCAGGGGGGGCAGCTTCTCCACCCGGACGTCCACCGGCACGGTGTCGTCGGTCTCGCTCACTTCCAGCGGCAGGCGCAGCTCCTCGTGCTCGCCGGGGCCCACGGCCTCACGGCCCCGGGGGCTGGCCTCGGCGTCCGCCCCCCTCGACAGTCCGGCCGGCCGGTCGGCCGGCGGCGGGGGGGCCGGTCGCGGCGCCACCGCCGTCTGGGGTGCTTGCTCGGGGTCGTCGGAGCGGTTGCGCTGGTCGAAGATTCGTGCCGCCTCGAGCAGCACCATCTGGGTATTGAGGTCGATGTCCGGGATCAGCTCGCCCGGGGACACGGCGACGTCGTCGATCGGCTGCGAGCTGTCGACCGCGAAGGCGAAAGAGCCCCGGGACCAGGTCACCAGCTCGTAGATCGTCCTCTCGATCTGGCTGCGGACGACTCCCCTCACGTCCTCCACGGCGACGGCGCCGCTGGCCAGCAGGATCTGCCCCAGCGACCGCTGCCGCGGCTCCCGCCGCTGCGCCCTCAGCGCCTCCTCGAGGGCGTCGCGGTCGATCAACCGCTCCTCCACCAGCAGCTCGCCGAGGGGGCGGGTGGTCGGCGCGCGAGCGCCGACGATGGCGCCGTGATGGAAGTCGACCTCGGCGTGCTCGCCGCTGCGCTCCAGCACCAGGGTGCCGGTGCGGCGGCCGAGGTGGATGAACTGCATGACGTCCGCCAGCGGCACGTCTTCCAGCTTGCCTGCGAGGCTCAACCCGTGATGCTCCCTGCGCCGACGCGGCGCGCTGGCGTCATTGTAGCCGCCCGGCTCCTGGCGGCCGGCGCCGGTTGCTAGGGGGCGAACCGCTCGATCACGTCGACGATGTCCTCGCGCTGGAACGGCTTGCTGATGTAGGCGGCGGCGCCGGCCCGAAGCCCGCGCTCGGTGTCCTCCTCCCTCCCCTCGGTGCTGACGATCACCACCGGGATGCGGGAGAAGACGGGGTCCGCCTTGACGCGCGAGAGGAACTCCAGCCCGCTCATGCGGGGCATGTTGAGGTCGAGCAGGATCAGCTCGGTGTCGGGGTGGTCGGCGAGGTGCTGCAGCGCCTCGTGTCCGTCGTAGCAGTGTACGAGCTGGTGCGAGCGGAGCATCAGGTCGTACATGCGATGCACCAGCCTGGAATCCTCGACCACCAGGATCTTCTTCTTCAGATGCGCTCCGTCGTCCCCGCCGGATGGGTCTGGCCCATTGTACGCCGACGGCGGGTTACCCGGCCGGCGCCGGCTCGCCGGGCCAGCGGCGCTGCTGCTCGAGGGTGGCGCGGTGGTGGGCGAGCATCTCCGCCATGGAGTCGCCGCCCACCTTGTCGAGCAGCGCGTCGGCGAGCACCAGCAGCACCATCGCCTCGGCCACCACGCCGCAGGCGGGGACCGCGGTGACGTCGCTGCGCTCGTACTGCGCCCGATGCGGCCCGAGGGTGTCGATGTCGACGCTGGGGAGGCCCTTCGGCAACGTCGAGATCGGCTTCATGTAGGCCGTCACCACCACGTCCTGGCCGTTGCTGATGCCCGCCTCCAGCCCGCCGGCGCGGTTGCTGGTGCGGTCGAAGCCGCTCGCCACGCGGGTGATGGGGTCGTGCGCCTCGCTCCCCGGGCCGCGGCTGGCGGCGAGGGCGTCGCCGATCTCGACCGCCTTGACGGCGGGCACCGACATCACCGCCTGGGCGAGGCGGCCGTCGAGCTTCTGGTCCCAGTGCACGTGCGAGCCGAGGCCGGGGGGCACACCGTGGGCGATGACGGTGACCGCGCCGCCCAGGGTGTCGCCCGCTTCCTTCATCCGATCCACCAGGGCGACCATCTCGGGCTCCAGGCCGGGATCGACGGCGCGCAACGGCGAGGCGTCGTCGACCCGCAGCATTTCCTGCCAGGAGGGGGCCGGGCGGTCGACGCCCAGCGGGCCGAGCGAGCGGACGCCACTGCGCACCTCGACTCCTACCTCGCGCAGCAGCATGCGGGCGAAGGCGGCCGCGGCGACGCGCGCCGCCGTCTCCCGCGCCGATGCCCGCTCCAGCACGTCGCGCAGGTCGCGGCGCTGGTACTTGAGCCCGCCGGCCAGGTCCACGTGCCCGGGCCGCGGCGCCCGCAGCCGCCGCATCTCGGCGAGGTGCGGGTCGACGATCTCGGGGCCCATCACCCGCTCCCAGTTGTGGTAGTCGCGGTTGCGGATCCACAGGGCGACGGGGGAGCCCAGGGTCTCCCCGCCGCGGACGCCGCCCCGCACCTCCACCGCGTCGTCCTCGATCTGCATGCGCCGGCCGCGGCCGTGACCGTGTTGTCTGCGCGCCATGTCGCGGCGCAGCAATTCGAGGTCGACGCGCAAGCCGGCGGGCAGGCCGACGAGCACGGCGCTCAGCCCCGGGCCGTGGCTCTCGCCCGCGGTGACCAGCTGCAGGCGGCGGAGCATCGGCGCCGAGGATACCACCATCAGGGTATTGCCGCAGTGCGGCGAAGAGTGGTATGATTCCTGTATGGATCTCGAGCCGAAAGGGGTACCGAGGCATGAGTGACAAGCCCTTGCACCAGTCCACCGAGAAGGAATCGATGGCGGTGGCCGAGGCGTCCCGGGAGACCGAGTGGACGCGCCCCAGCTTCCTCCGCGAGATGTTCCTCGGCGAGCTTCGGCTCGACCTGATCCACCCCTTCCCCCTGGAACGTCCGTGGCGACAGGAGTTCAGCGCCTTCTACGAGGCCTTCCAGCAACTGCTGCGGGAGCACGGAGACCCGGCGGAGATCGACACCACCGGCGACTATCCCGAGGCCCTGATCGAGGGTCTGCGCAAGCTCGGCGCGTTCGGCATGAAGATCCCCCAGGAGTACGGCGGCCTCGGCTTCACCCAGGCCGAATACCAGCAGGTGATGGAGCTGCTGGGCAGCTGGGACGGCAACATCTCGGCGCTGCTCTCGGCCCACCAGTCGATCGGCGTCCCCCAGCCGCTGAAGCTGTTCGGCTCGGAAGAGCTGAAGAAGAAGTACCTACCGCGCTGCGCCGCCGGAGAGATCTCGGCGTTCGCCCTCACCGAGCTCGAGGTCGGCTCGGACCCGGCGCGGCTGACCACCACCGCCGAGCTGACCCCCGAGGGAGACGCCTACCTGCTCAACGGCACCAAGCTGTGGTGCACCAACGGCACCATCGCCGAGCTGCTGGTGGTCATGGCGCGCGATCCCGCGAGCAAGAAGATCAGCGCCTTCGTGGTGGAGGTCGCGTCGCCGGGAGTGAGCGTGGACCATCGCTGCCACTTCATGGGCCTGCGGGCGCTGGCCAACGCGGTGATCAGCTTCCAGGACGTGCGAGTGCCGCGCGAGAACCTGATCGGTGAGGAGGGCAAGGGGTTGAAGATCGCCCTCACCACCCTCAACGACGGTCGCCTGTCGATCCCCAGCGGCTGCGTCGGCGCGGCCAAGGCGGCGCTGGCGATCTGCCGCCGCTGGGCCGCCGAGCGGGAACAGTGGGGCAAGCCGATCGGGCTCCACGAGGCGATCACCCACAAGCTCGCCGACATGGCGGCCAACACCTTCGCCATGGAGTCGGTGGCCCAGCTCGCCACCTGGATGGCCGACCAGGGCGACTTCGACATCCGCCTCGAGGCGGCCGCCGCCAAGGAGTGGAACACGGCGCGCGGCTGGGAGATCGTCGACGACACCATGCAGATCCGCGGCGGCCGCGGTTACGAGACCGAGACCTCGCTGGCGGCGCGCGGGGAGGAGCCGATCGGCGTCGAGCGGATGATGCGCGACTTCCGCATCAACAAGATCTTCGAGGGCTCGACCGAGATCATGCACCTGTTCATGGCCCGTGAGGCGGTGGACAAGCACCTGCAGGTGGCGGGCGCGCTGATCGACCCCAGGAAGGAGATCGGGGAGAAGGCGCAGGCTTTCTTCGCCAGTGTCCTGCCCTTCTACGCCTCCTGGTACCCGACGCGGTGGGCGGGGTGGGGGCGCTGGCCGCGCTTCGCCGAGTTCGGCGCCCTGGCCGGGCACCTGCGCTTCGTCGAGCGCCACAGCCGCAAGCTCGGGCGGCAGATCTTCCACGGCATGGTGGTCCACCAGGCGCGGCTGCAGAACAAGCAGGCCTTCCTCTTCCGGCTGGTGGACATCGCCAACGAGATGTTCGCCATGGCCGCCGCGGTCTGCCGGGCGCAGGCGATGCGCCAGGCCGGCACGGCGGAGGCGGCCAGCGCCGAGCGGCTGGCCGACTTGTTCTGCCGCAATGCCCGCCGCAAGGTGCAGCGGCTGTTCCACGAGCTGTGGAGCAACGACGACGTCCGCAAGTACGGCGTCGGCAAGGGGGTCCTCCAGCAGGAGCACCGGTGGCTCGAGGAGCTGCTCGAGGGACTACACCAGATGCCGCGCAAGCTGCTGCCGGAGGAGACCCGCGAGGATTACGCGGGTCCGGTGGAGGTGGCGGGGAGCGGTCGGCGCGCCCGGAGCGCCTGAGGCCGGTGCATCCCGCTCGCCGCGCAGCGGCTGTCTGAAGGGGGGGCGGGGTGCGCGCCCTGGTCTACGAGCCGGACCCAGGCCAGCCACGGCTGGCCGTGGGTGAGCTTCCCGAGCCGCGCGCCGGGCTCGGCGAGGTGGTGGTGGCGGTGCGGGCCACGGCCCTCAACCGCGCCGATCTGCTGCAGGTGCGGGGCCTCTACCCGCCCCCTCCGGGGGAGAGCGAGGTTCCGGGGCTGGAGTGCTCCGGAGTGGTGGCGGAGGTGGGCGAAGGGGTCACCGGATGGACGCCGGGCCAGCCGGTGATGGCCCTGCTGGCCGGCGGCGGCCACGCCACCCGGGTGGCGGTGCCGGCCGGGCAGCTGATGCCGCTGCCGCGGGGGCTGCCGTTCGTCGCCGGGGCGGCGATCCCGGAGGTCGGGGTCACCGCCTGGACCAACCTCTTCGTAGAGGGGGAGCTCAGGGCGGGGCAGACGGTGCTGATCACCGCCGCGGCTTCCGGCGTCGGCACCTTCGCCACCCAGCTGGCACGGGAGCTCGGGGCGCGCGTCCTGGTCGCGGGAAGATCGCTGGAGCGGCTCGCGGCGCTGCGCGATCTCGGCGCCGCCGGCTGCTACCGGCTGGACGACGACCTGCCGGCGCAGGTGCGCCAGGCCAGCGGCGGCCGGGGGGCTGACCTGGTGCTCGATCTGGTCGGCGGCGGCGGGCTCGACCGCCATCTGCGCTGCCTGCGGGACGGCGGCCGGCTGGTGCTGGTGGGGTTGCTGGGCGGCGCCGCCGCCTCCCTGGATCTGACGCGGGTGCTGCGCCGCCGGCTGCGGGTCGTCGGCTCGGTGCTGCGCAGCCGGCCGCGGCGGGACAAGGCCCAGCTGGTCGCGGCCTTCGCCGGTTTCGCGCTGCCGCGGCTGGAGGATGGCCGGCTACGACCCGTTATCGACCGGGTGCTGCCCTGGGCCCGGATCGCCGAGGCCTATGCGGCGCTGGCGGCGGGCGGGGTGCTGGGGAAGGTGGTGGTGGAGGTGGAGGAGGGGTGAGCCTCACCGGCGGCGTCCGGCGCCGTCGCCCCCCAGTCCAGGATGGCGTCCACCGTGTGGACCGCCACCGAGTGGTAGCCGGGCCGCGCCCGGGCGTAGATGCGGAGCGCCAGCCGCCGCCCCTCGGGATCCTTGGCCAGCTCCCGGTAGAGCGGCTCGAGGAACTTGCGCCGCCCCATGCCGGTGAGGAAGCGCTCGAGGGCCGGGTAGGCAGGCTCGTAGTCCTGGCGCACCGCCTGCATCAGCCAGGCGAAGAGCACTTCGGAGTTGCCGCTGTCGCTGAGCCCGAACTGCCTGTCGAGCTCGGCCAGGCGCTGCTGCGGCAGCTCCGCCGGCAGGTGGCGGAGGAGGTGGAGCCAGTGATGGGTGGTCCAGCCGCCGGTGTCGAGCTCCCCGGCAGGAGCGCCCGCCGCCAGCCGCTCGAGCTGCCCCTCCACCCGCTCCAGCTCGGCAGCCTCGACCCGCGGCGCGTTCGCGGGAAGACCGACGCCGTGCACCCAGGCGTCGATCCGTAGCGCGTCGGCGTCCAGCTGCGGCACCCGCGCGAGGAGCTCCCGCTCCAGGTAGGCGAGGAAGGCGGCGGTGGTCATCGACTGGAAGGCATGGCGGTCGAAGTAGGCGCGCAGGAAGGCGTCGAAGCGCTCCCGTCCCACCTCGTTCTCGAGCAGGCGCAGCAGCAGGGCGCCCTTGTCGTAGGCGACGGCAGTCATCCCCTCGTCGGGGTCGCGGCCGCCGAGGTCCAGATGCAGCCGGGTGTCGGGGCTGTCGGCACCGAGCTGGGCGATCTCCTCCTCGAGGTCCTGGCGGCCGAGCTGGGCCAGCATCTCGGCGTAGGGGCGGCCGAACAGCGCCTCCATGATGCGGTTCTCGAGGTAGGTGGTGAACCCCTCGTTGAGCCAGAAGTCGTTCCAGGTGGCGTTGGTGACCAGGTTGCCGGACCAGGAGTGGGCCAGCTCGTGGGCCACCAGGGACACCAGCGACCGGTCGCCGGCGAGGATGGTCGGGGTGACGAAGGTCAGCCGCGGGTTCTCCATGCCGCCGAAGGGGAAGCTCGGCGGCAGCACCAGCAGGTCGTAGCGGCCCCAGCGATAGGGGCCGTAGAGCTCCTCGACGGTGGCCATCATCTCCGGCACCTGGGCGAACTCCCACGCCGCCGCCTCGACGACCGGCGGCTCGGCGTAGACCCCGGAGCGGTCGCCCGTGGCGCGGAACTCGAGGTCGCCGACGGCCAGGGCCATCAGGTAGGACGGGATCGCCTGCGGCATGGAGAAGCGGTAGACGCCGTCCGCCGCCTTCCGCTGCGGGTTGTCGGCGCTCATCACCGCCATCAGCCCGGGCGGCACCCGTAGCGTCGCCTCGTAGGTGAAGCGCACCGCGGGAGTGTCCTGCAGCGGGATCCAGGTGCGGGCGAGGATCGCCTGCGACTGGGTGAAGAGGAAGGGGTGGCGGCCGACGGCGGTCTGGTTGGCCGTCAGCCACTGCAGTGCGGCGGCATCGGGGGAGGTGACGTAGTCGACCTCGACGCGCCGCGCCGCGGGTGGCAGCTCGACGATCAGCGGCCGACCCAGGTGCGGCGCCGGCTCGCCGAGCTCGTAGGCGGCATCGCCGCCGTCGACCCGCACCTGCCGCACCTCCAGGTCGCGGGTATCGAGCACCAGCCGGCGAGCGTCCGCGGGGTTGTCGAGAAGGAGCCCGGCGCGGCCGCTCAGCCGGCGTGCCGCGAAGTCGACGGCGAGGTCGAGCTCCAGGTGGCGCACCCGCACCGTCTCCGAGTTGGCGTGGCTGTGCGGGTCGTCGACCGCGGCTGCGGCGGTCTCTTGCGGCGCGGCCGCGGGGCTCGCGGCCGGAACCGGCGGGGCCGGCGCGGGGGTGCCGCAGGCGGCGAGCAGCAGGAGCAGGAGCGGCGCGCAGGATCGCAAGCGGGTCACCGGTCGAGAGGGTGGCGGCAGGGCCGTCGCCGCAGCGTTTACTCGCAGCGATGGCCGGGAGTAAGCTGGCGGTCCGATGCCCCGGCGCATTATACCGGTCTCGTCCGGGAAGGGTGGGGTGGGCAAGACGACCTTCGCGGTCAACTTCGCCCTCACCCTCGCCCGCCACGCCCCGACGGTGCTGGTCGACCTCGACACCGGCACGTCGTCGGTGCGCAACACCCTGCCGGCGGCCCCGCAGTACGACCTGTACCACTTCAAGAGGAAGGGCGTGCCCCTGGCGCAGTGCATCGCCCGCCTGGACGAGCACTCCGACCCGGAGGGGCTCTACGGCGGCTTCGGCGTGGTCACCGCGCCGCGCCACTTCATCGACGACATCGCCAATCCCGACGCCGCCTTCCGCCAGCGGCTGGCGCAGGAGATCAACCGCCTGCCCGCCGAGTACGTGGTGCTCGATCTGCGGGCCGGGCTCGACAGCAACGTCCTCGACTTCCTGCCCTACACCAACTCCGGCGTGCTGGTCTTCACGCCGCAACACCCGACGGCGACCCTGGCGGCGTCCGACATCGTCAAGGCGATCCTCTTCCGCTCGCTGCGGGCGCTGTTCGCCCCGCGATCCGGCGTCTGGGAGCAGCCGCGGATCGAGCGGTATCGGGAAGCGATCCCAGAGCTGCTGGCGCGCGTCGAGGACGTGTACGACCCGGCCCTGACCAACCTCGACGCCTTCCTCGCCGAGCTCGGCGAGGCATTGGGCGACCATCCGTTGCTGCGGGTGCTCGCGGAGGCCCTGGAGTCCTTCCGCGTCTTCTACGTGCTCAACATGTTCAACGGCGTCCACGAGGCGTACGAGCGGGCCGTGGTGCCCTTCGTGCAGAACCTCGGCGACCACGTCTCCTCCCGCCTGCAGCTGACCAACCTCGGTTGGGTGGTCGAGGACGAACGGATCCATCAGGCCAACTGCCAGGGGTTTCCCGTCGTGCTCGACCGGCGACAGGGTGAGCGGGCGCGGGCGCGCGAGGCGGACCCGGTGATGGCCGAGCTCCAGAGGCTGGAGTCCTCCGTCCTCGGGCTGCGGCGGCGGGAGCGGCCGCGCAGCGAGCGGCCCGGCGCCGCCCCGGTACCGTCGCCCTGCGGCGATCTGCTCGACGGGCAGCTGCAGACGCTCAAGGCGATGTTCTCCGATCGCACCCGCGACCAGGTACGGGAGAACTTCACCTATCTCGCCTACCGGGCCTTGAACCTGATGTCGGATGCCTACGCCCCGACCGAGTTCGGCCTGACGCAGCTGGCCTCGCGGGAGAGGCTCCAGGAGTGGTACCTGAGCCGCCAGCCCGTCCCGTCCTGAGCCGGTCGGCTAAACTCTGCGGTTTATGAGCGGGAAGTCCAGGCCGCGCGTCGGCATGATCAGCCTGGGGTGCGCGAAGAATCGCGTCGACAGCGAGATCATGCTCGGAGAGCTGGAGCGCCGGGGCTACGCGATCACCGGCGAGCTCGACGCCGCCGACACCGTCATCGTCAACACCTGTGGCTTCATCGAGGAGGCCCGGGAGGAGTCGATCGGCGCCATCCTCGAAGTGGCGGCTCGCAAGGGCGAAGGCAAGCGGCTGCTGGTGGCCGGCTGCATGGTCAATCGCCACGGCCAGGAGCTGGCGCGCGAGATCCCCGAGATCGACGGCTTCGTCTCCCTGGACCAGCTGCGGCAGGTGGAGGAGGTGGTGCAGATCGGTGGCGGCCCGCCGCTGCCGGCCCCGTCGCACCTGGTGTTCGACCACACCGCACCGCGCCTGCTCACCACTCGCGGCTACGCCTACCTCAAGGTGGCCGAGGGCTGCGACAACCCCTGTACCTTCTGCGCCATCCCGAAGTGGCGGGGGAGGTTCCGCAGCCGCACGGTGGAGAGCCTGGTGGAGGAGGCGCGGGCCCTGGAGGCGCAGGGGATCCAGGAGCTCTGCCTGATCGCCCAGGACACCACCCGCTACGGCGAGGATCTCGGCGAGCGGCGACACGGCCTGCGGCGCCTGGTCGAGTCGCTGCTCGAGCAGACGGCGATCCCCTGGATCCGCTTCCTGTACGCCTATCCGACCACCCTCGACCGCGAGCTGCTGGCGCTGATGGGCCGCGAGGAGCGTTTCGTCTCCTACCTCGACATCCCGCTCCAGCACACGCACCCGGAGATGCTCCGGGCCATGCGCCGCGGTGGCCACGCCGAGCGCTACCGGCGGCTGCTCGATGCCGCCCGCGAGCTCGCCCCGGACGTCTTCCTGCGCACCACCTTCATCGTCGGCTTCCCCGGCGAGAGCGAGGAACACTTCGCACATCTGCTGCGCTTCGTCGAGCAGCTGCGCTTCGACCATCTCGGCGCCTTCGCCTACAGCCCGGAGGAGGGCACGCCCGCCGCCGGGCTCGCGGCCCGCGTGCCGCGGGGGGTGGCGCGGCGCCGGCACCAACGCCTGCTGGCCCTGCAGCGCCCGATCTCGCTGGCGCGGCGGCAAGCGCTGCTCGGACGGCGCCTGCGGGTGCTGGTGGAAGGAGTGTGCGACGAGAGCGAGCACCTGCTGCAGGGGCGCCACCACGGCATGGCGCCGGAGACGGACGGCCGCCTGCTGATCAACGACGGCGTGGCGCCTGGCGGCAGCTTCGCCGAGGTGGAGATCACCGATGCCTTCGCCGACGACCTGGTAGGCCGCATCGTCGGCCCCGCCGGGGCGCCCGGCGTGGTCGCCGCTGCCGCGCTGGCGACCACCGCCGGCTGAGGGCGCCCCTCTCCATGCTCGCCATCCAGGACGCCTGGAACAGCACCGACCTGCCGAACGGCTGCGTCGCCACGATCGGCAACTACGACGGGGTGCACCGGGGTCAGCAGGCGATCCTCGAGCGGGTGGTCCGGCGAGGCCGGGAGCTCGGGTTTCCCTCCGTCGTCGTCACCTTCGAACCGCATCCCCTGGCGGTCCTGCGGCCCCGGGAGGCGCCGCCGCTGATCGCCACGCCCGAGCAGAAGCAGGCGGCCCTGGCGGAGGCCGGGGTCGACACCCTGCTAGTGCTGCGCTTCGACCGCGCCCTCTCGGCGGTGGCGGCCGAGGCGTTCACGCGCGAGTTCCTCGCTCGCCGCCTCGGCGTCCGCGAGCTGTGGGTGGGTTCGCGCTTCCGCTTCGGCCGCGGCAGAGAAGGGGACGTGGGGCTGCTGACGCGCATCGGCGAGCAGCTGGGCTTCGCCGTCTGCGGCGTGCCGGAGGTGCTGTTCGCCGGCGAGCCGATCTCCAGCACCCGCATCCGACGGGCGCTGTTGGACGGCGCCGTCGAGGACGCCGCGGCGATGCTCGGCAGCCCGTTCGAGCTCACCGGCGTGGTGCTGCGGGGCGACCGCATGGGTCAGCGGCTGGGGTGGCCGACGATCAACGTCGCGGTGGACAACGAGCTGGTGCCCCGCGATGGCGTCTACGCCACGCGGGTCGAGCTCAGCGGGATGCCCGGCAGCTTCGCCGCCGCCACCAACATCGGCACCCGGCCCACGGTATACGAGAACTATCAGCGGGTCGTCGAGAGCCACATCCTCGACTTCGCCAGCGATGTCTACGGACAGCGGGTGGCGTTGCGGTTCCATCGCCGGCTGCGCGAGGAGCGCATCTTCGCTACCATCATGGACCTCTCGGCGCAGATCGGTCGCGACGTCGAGGCGACGCGCGAGCTGTTCCTCGCCGGCGAGCGCGAGGCGGGGGGGTGAGCGCCCCGCCGGGGGTGTCGCCGGGCCGTCTCGAGCGGCTCGCCTCCGGTCTCGAGGAGCTCGAGTGCAGTGCCTTACTGGTGCTCGCGGGCTCCGCGCGCGATCCCGACATGGCGCCGTTCGCCGGACCCGTGCACGTACACTCCTGCTTCGTCCTGGGGCGGCGCGGGCAGAGTCCCCTGTTCGGCTACCTGACACCGATGGAGAGGGAGGAGGCCGCAGCCACCGGCCTCGAGCTGCTCACTCCGGAGGCCCTCGACGTCGCTCGCTGGGCGCGCCAGGGGGCGGGCGAAGAGCGGCTGCTCGCAGAGGTGCTGAGCCAGGGCCTGCTGCTGGCCCAGGTGGCGCCGGGAACGCGCCTGGCGCTCGCCGGCCGTACCACCGGCGCGGGCATCGTGGCGGTGGTCACGCGGCGGCTCGAGGAGCTGGGCTGGAGCCTGGTGCCGGCCCACGACCTCCTCCGCCGCCTGCGCAAGGCGAAGAGCGAGCCCGAGCTGGATGCGGTGCGACACGCCGCCCGCGGCGCGTCTGCCGCTCTGCGGCGGGTCGCGGAGCTGCTGGCGGCCACCGTCGAGCGAGACGGCGAGCTGTGGCTCCAAGGGGAGCGGCTGCGGGTGGCGCGGCTGCGTCGCGAAGTCGCCTCCTCGCTCGCCACCGCTGGGCTCGAGCAGCCCGAGGGGAACATCGTCGCGCCGGGAGCGCAGGGCGCGACCCCGCACAGCGCCGGCCGCGACGAGTCGGTGCTGCGGGCGGCCGAGACCCTGGTGGTCGATCTGTTCCCCAGGGGATGCCTGTTCGCCGACTGCGCCCGGACGTTCTGCGCCGGCGCCGTGCCGGCAGCGGTGGAGGAGGCGCACCGCGCCGTGCTCGACGTCCTGGGCCGGGCCCATCGGGCGCTGGCTCCCGGGGCGCGCGGCTGGGACCTGCAGGCGGCGGCCTGCGCCCGGCTCGGCGAGCTGCAGGTGCCCAATCCCGTCGCCGATCCCGGCACCACCCGAGGGTACGTCCACGGTCTCGGCCATGGCGTCGGCTACGAGCTGCACGAGTACCCGAGCTTCCGCCGTCACGCCGGGGACGAGGGGGTGCTGGAGGTGGGCGACGTCCTCACCCTCGAGCCGGGGATCTACGAGCCCGCGGCGGGGTTCGGCGTCCGCCTGGAGGACCTGGTGTGGCTGGGGCCCGACGGGGTGGAGATCCTGACGCCGCTGCCCTACGACCTGGATCCGCGGGCGTGGGCGTGACGGCGGCGTGACGGCGGCTTGCCGCGCTCTCAATCGTGGTACGAGAGGGTGCGTTGCTGTCGCTCGTACCAGCCGTCGTCGTGCGCCGTGAACACCGTGCAGCGGGTCATCTCGCCGCCGTAGACGTGCAGCGTCACCGCGGGGGCGTCGCCGGAGGTGTTGGCGATGGTGTGATAGTCGAACGGCGGGATCAGGGTGCCGGCGTTGCCGACTCCCGCTCGCACCGCCCCTTCGAGGCGGAAGCGGTAGCGCCCGTCCCGCTCCTCGACGAGGTCGTAGCGGGTCACCTCGATCTCGCCCGAGTACACCCCCTCGACGCACCAGCGCCCGTCGTGGTCGTGTAGCGGCGTCGCCTGGCCGGGGCCCCAGGTCATCGCCAGCACCGAGTAGCGGCCGGCCGGGCAGAGGTGGAGGAGACGCCGTGCGTAGCCATCGGGGCGGGGGCGGGTGAGCTCGGCCGGCAGCTCGAGAGCCTGCGAGGTCACCGTCCGCACCAGCGCCTCCTTGACCGCGTCGGTCAGCCGCTCTTCGTCGGGCTCCCGCACCGCCTCGTCGAGCGCCGTACAGAGGCCGTCCAGTCCTGGAATGGTGGTGGTGGTCACGGTTCCGCTCCTCCTGCCGTTCGGGCTCTCGCGTGCCGCTACGGGCCGATGATCTCGCAATTCCGCATTCCCACCAACAGGCGGACCCGCGCTGCCGACTCTCGGCGGTCGCCCCCTACCTCTCCACCCAGTAGTTGGGCGCTTCCTTGGTGATGACCACGTCGTGGGCGTGGCTCTCGCGCAGCCCGGCGGGGGAGATCCGCATCATCCGCGAGCGGGTGCGCAGTGCGGCGATGGTGGCGCAGCCCGCCAGCCCCATGCCGGCGCGCAGGCCGCCGGTCAGCTGCTGCACCATCTGGTGCACGCTCCCCTTGTAGGGGACCATCCCCTCGATCCCTTCGGGGACCAGCTTGCCGAGGGCGGGGCCCTTGCCCTCCGCTTCCACGCTCTGCTCCTGGAAGTAGCGATCGGCGCTGCCGCCGGCCATCGCCGACAGCGACCCCATGCCGCGGTACGCCTTGTAGGTCCGCCCCTGATAGATGATGGTCTCGCCGGGGCTCTCCTCGGTGCCGGCGAAGAGCGAGCCGATCATCACCGAGCTCGCTCCTGACGCCAACGCCTTGGTGATGTCGCCCGAGAACTTGATGCCGCCGTCGGCGACCAGCGACACGCCGCGCTCGCCGGCGGCGCGGAGGCATTCGAGGATCGCCGTCACCTGCGGCAGGCCGGCGCCGGTCACCACACGAGTGGTGCAGATGCTCCCCGGCCCGATGCCGACCTTCACCGCGTCGGCGCCCCGCTCGGCCAGCGCGTGGGTACCTTCGGCGGTCGCCACGTTGCCGGCCAGGATGCGGGCGTCGGGGAAGCGCTCCCGCAGCCGCTCGAGCGCGTCCAGGACCCCTCGGCTGTGCGCGTGCGAGGAGTCGAGCACCAGCACGTCCACCTTCGCCGCCACCAGCGCCTCGGCGCGCTCGAGGTAGTCGCCGGAGGCGCCGACCGCGGCCGCCACCCGCAGCCGCCCCAGCTCGTCCTTGCAGGCGCTGGGGTACTGCATCATCTTCTGGATGTCCTTGACCGTGATCAGGCCGCGCAGGTTGCCCTCGCGGTCGACCACCAGCAGCTTCTCGATCTTGTGGCGGTGCAGCAGCGCCTTGGCCTGCTCGAGGGTCGTCCCCTCGGGGACCGTGACCAGGTCTTCGCGCGTCATCAGCTCGGAGATCGGACGGTCCAGGTCGGTCTCGAAGCGCAGGTCGCGATTGGTCAGGATGCCGACCAGGCGGCCTTCGGCGTCGGTCACCGGCACGCCGGAGATCTTGTAGTCGGCCATCATCGCCAGCGCTTCGCGAATGCTCTGCTGCGGGCGCATGGTGATCGGATCGACGATCATGCCGGCCTCGGAGCGCTTGACCCGATCGACTTCGCCGGCCTGCCGCGCGATCGGCAGGTTCTTGTGGATGACGCCGATGCCCCCCTCCTGCGCCAGGGCGATGGCGAGGCGGGACTCGGTCACCGTGTCCATGGCGGCCGAGATCAGCGGGATGTTGAGCGAGATCCCTTCGCAGAGGGTGGTCTGCAGGCTCACCTGCGCCGGGTGTACCTCCGACATCCCCGGCACGATGATCACGTCGTCGAAGGTGAGGGCCAGGTCCAGATCCCGCTCGGACATCTTCGCTCCCGGGTTTCTCAACCGGCCGCGACGGTGGCGCCGCAGCACTTCTTGTACTTCTTCCCCGAGCCGCAGGGGCAGGGCTCGTTCCGGCCCACCTTCTCCCCCTTGCGCACCACGGTCTGCGGCTTGGCGGGCCCGCCGGACGCCGCGGCGCCGGCGGCGGAGAGCTGGAAGCGGCGACGGAAGGCTTCGGCGCGGCGGCGGCGCTCCTCGGCCAGCTGCTCCTGGGTCATCGGCTCGGCGCGGAAGAGGGTCTTGAGGATGGAGTCCTCGATCCGCTCCTTCATCGCCTGGAACAGCTCGTAGCTCTCCCGCTTGTACTCCTGCTTCGGGTCGCGCTGGCCGTAGCCGCGGAGGTTGATTCCCTCCTTGAGGCTGTCGAGGGCGAGCAGGTGCTCCTTCCAGGCGTGGTCGACGATGCGCAGCATGACATCGCGCTCGAACAGCTGCATGGTCTCCTCGCCGACGCGCTCCGCCTTCTCCCGGTACTTGCCCTCGACGGATTGGCGCAGGTGGTCCTTCAGCTCGTCGACACCGAGCTCGGAGATGTCGACGCCGAGCGCCTCGACGCCGATGTCGAAGTAGGCGAGCACCTCGGTGGTCAGCTCCTGCAGCTCCCAGTCACCGGGGTCGCGGTTCTGCGGGCAGTGGGTCTCGACGAGGTAGTCGATGATGTCGGCGGCGACCCCGACCACGTACTCCCGGCCGGCCGTCCCTTCGAGGATCTCGCGGCGCAGCTCGTAGATCGCCTCGCGCTGCTTGTTCATCACGTTGTCGTACTCGAGCAGGTTCTTGCGGATCTCGAAGTTGCGCCCTTCCACCTGCTTCTGCGCCCGCTCGATGGCCCGTGACACCATGCGATGCTCGATCGGCTCCCCCTCTTCCATGCCCAGGCGGCCCATCAGGTTCTTGACCCGGTCGCCGCCGAAGATGCGCATCAGGTCGTCCTCGAGCGAGAGGTAGAAGCGCGAGGACCCGGGGTCGCCCTGGCGGCCGGAGCGGCCGCGGAGCTGGTTGTCGATGCGCCGCGCTTCGTGCCGCTCGGTACCCAGGATGTGCAGGCCTCCGGCCGCCAGCACCTCCTGCTTCTCCCGCGAGCACAGCTGGCGGTAGCGCTGCAGCGCCTCCTGGAGCTCCGCGGGCTCGGCGGCCGGGTCGGCCTCGGCGCGGGCCAGCGCCTCCGGGTTGCCGCCGAGCACGATGTCGGTGCCGCGGCCGGCCATGTTGGTGGCGATGGTGACGGCCGCCTTGCGCCCCGCCTGGGCGATGATCGACGCCTCGCGCTCGTGGTACTTGGCATTGAGCACCACGTGCGGCACGCCGGTGCGCTTGAGCATCTTGGAGAGAGTCTCGCTCTTCTCGATCGATATCGTGCCCACCAGAGCCGGCTGGCCGCGGCGGCTGCAGTCGGCGATCTCCTCGACCACGGCGTTCCACTTCTCCGGCGCCGTCCGGTACACCAGGTCCCCACGGTCATCGCGGATCATCGGCTGGTTGGTGGGGATCACCACCACGTCGAGCTTGTAGATCTCGCCGAACTCGGCGGCCTCGGTGTCGGCCGTCCCGGTCATCCCGGCGAGCTTTTCGTACATGCGGAAGTAGTTCTGGAAGGTGATGGTGGCGAGAGTCTGGTTCTCGCGTTCGATCTTCACGCCTTCCTTGGCCTCCACTGCCTGGTGCAGGCCGTCCGACCAGCGGCGCCCCGGCATCATGCGGCCGGTGAACTCGTCGACGATGACCACCTTGCCGTCCTTGATCAGGTAATCGACGTCGCGCTTGAAGAGGTGGTGCGCCCGCAGCCCCTGGTTGGCCGCGTGCAGCAACTCCATGTTCTCCATGTCGTAGAGGTTTTCAATGCCCAACAGCTTCTCGACCTTGGCCACCCCGTCGTCGGTGAGGGCCACGGTATGCGCCTTCTCGTCTACCAGGAAGTCGCCGGTGGTGGACTTGGCGCCGTCCTCGTGCTCGATCTCTTCGCCCCGTTCGAGGCGCGGGATGATCTTGTCGACCTGGTAGTAGCGATCCGTCGACTCCTCGGAAGGGCCGGAGATGATGAGCGGGGTGCGCGCCTCGTCGATGAGGATGGAGTCGACTTCGTCGACGATGGCGTAGTGGTGCCCGCGCTGCACCATCGACGCGAGGTCGAACTTCATGTTGTCGCGCAGGTAGTCGAAGCCGAACTCGTTGTTGGTGCCGTAGGTGATATCGGCGGCGTAGGCCTGTTTGCGGTCGGCGTCGGGCATGTCGTGCTGGATGGTGCCGACGGTCATGCCGAGGAACTCGTAGACCGGACCCATCCACTCGGCATCGCGCCGCGCCAGGTAGTCGTTGACGGTGACCAGGTGGACACCCTTGCCGGCGAGCGCGTTGAGATAGGCGGTCAGCGTGGCGACGAGCGTCTTCCCCTCGCCGGTCTTCATCTCGGCGATGCGCCCCTCGTGGAGCACCATGCCGCCCATCAGCTGGACGTCGAAGTGGCGCATGCCGAGGGTGCGGCGGGCCGCCTCACGGACCACCGCGAAGGCCTCGGGCAGGATGTCGTCGAGAGCCTTGCCCTGCGCCAGCCGCTCGCGGAGCTCGGGGGTCTTGGCCTTCAGCTCGGCGTCGGAGAGGGGCTCGATGGCGGGCTCGAGCTGGTTGATGGCGTCGACCTTCGGCTGCATGCGCTTGACGTCGCGCTCGTGCTGGGTGCCGAAGATGGTGGTGAGGGTCTTCTGGAGCATGGGTCTCTCGTCGCTGGTTCGGGAGGCGCGGGACTGCGCGGCCGGGTAGGACCTACAACGGCGGCAGCATAGCAAAAGATTTCGCGCCGCTC
>DATKEH010000085.1:0-2067 GCA_035546355.1 Thermoanaerobaculia bacterium | reverse complement strand
CGACGGGGTCAGCCTCGTCGACACCGCCAGCGGGAATCGCGTGGCGTCGCTCGCCGCCCCGGAACGCACGGCCCTGCGCGCCGCCCGCTTCCTCGCCGACGGCCGCCTGCTGCTGGCCGAGTCGCGGCGGGGGCGCGTCGCGGTGCGGATCTTCGATGCCGCCGGGGTGCCGCAGCGGCAGATCGACGTCGGCGGCGGGCGGTGGCCCTGGCTCGGCGGCGAATGGGCGCCCGGCCGGGTGACGCTGGGGATGCGGACGACCGCGGGACACGCCCGCGACCCCGGCGGCTGGCGCACGCTGTCGCTCGACGTCGAAACGGCGACGGTGACGCCGCTGGCGGGTGGGCTGCGGCCGGCAGTGGCGGCCGACGACCCGTTCTACGGCCGGCGTGTCGTCGCCCCGCCTCCACCCGGCAGCCCGGCCACCCGCCTGTTCCTCGAGCTGGACGGCCATCGGCTGGTGCGGCTCGATCCCGCCACCGGTGAGCGCCAGGTGCTGCTGCCGGCGCCGTAGCGGCACTCGCCGGGGAGCCGCCGCCTCCTGCGAAGCCCGGCGCGAAGGGCCGCGAAGGGACTCTGCCGCCGCGGCCGCGCCGTCGGGCAGCGAGGCGTCGGGCGGCCCCGAGGTGAGCGCTCAGGGAGTACGCGACAGGTCCGTGTTCCCTCGTACCCAGCCGACCAGGCGCCGAATCCCCTCCTCCACTCCTACCTTCGGCGCCCAGCCGAGCGCGCGCTTCGCCTCGCGGATGTCGGACAGGTAGACGCGCTGGTCACCCGGACGCCAGTCGGCGTGCGCCACCGGGATCTCGTGGCCGAGCTCACCCTCCAGCAGCGGGCCGTACTCGCGCCACACCGAGAGGCTCGACGCCGGCCCTCCGCCGATGTTGAAGACGCCCCCGGCCACGCGATCGATGCGTTCGATCACCGCGTCGTAGGCGTCGAGCAGGTCGTCGATGAAGAGCACGTCGCGGACCTGTTTGCCGTCACCGTAGATGGTGATGCGTTCGCCGCGCAGCGCCGCGATCGCGAACCAGGCCAGCCACCCCTGGTCCTCCACCCCCATCTGGCGAGGGCCGTAGATGCAGGACTGCCGGAGCACGACGCTACGCAGGCCGTAGATGCGAGCGTAGTCGCGAGTGTACTGGTCGCCGCACCCCTTCGAGCACCCATAGGGCGAGTGGAAGTCGAGCGGCTGCCGCTCGGCGACGCCGTGGGGGAGCGCCGCCAGCCGATAGCGGGTCTCGTCCTCGGCGATCTCGAGGCCTTCCAGGCCGCCGTAGACCTTGTTGGTCGACGCGTAGACGACGATCGGCCTGCGCGGCGAGGCGCGGGCCGCCTCGAGCACGTTGAAGGTGCCGAGCGCGTTCGCCTCGAAGTCGGCCCGCGGGTCGTGGACCGAGGAGGTGACGGCGACCTGCCCCGCGAGGTGAAAGACGTGGTCCGATCGGGCGGCGGCGCGCTCGACGGCAGCGAAGTCGCGGACGTCGCCGCGGATCACCTCCAGCCGGTCGCCGGCATGTCGCTCCTCGATCCAGGCCAGGTTGCGCCCGCTGCCGGGGCGAATCAGGCTGTCGAAGAGCAGCACGCGCTCGCCGCGCCCCAACAGCCGGTGCGCCAGGTTGCAGCCGATGAAACCGGCGCCACCGGTGATGAGGTTGGTGGGTGGCAAAACGGGTTCGATCTGGTCTCGGCCCCTGCCGAGCGGCGGACATTATAGAGAACGTAGACCGGACAGCGCCTCGAGCGCGACGACTACGTCCACGCCAACGAGATCGAGCTCTACGCGCAGCCGGCTGCGGACTAGAGAGCTACTGCCAATCGCTGCGGCGGGCGCCGGCGCGGCGGCCGCCGATGCAGTACAGTGTAGGGCGATGCGCCGGGGCGTTCTCCTCCTTCTGCTGTCGCTCCCGGTCGCCCTCGCTGCGGGGGTCGCCGCGGGCGGCGCGCCGGAAGCCACCCGGGCTCCCGTGGCGGCCGGCGCCGCCGCCCCGCCGGCCGCCGCCGGAGAGCTGGCGGCGCCGCCCGGAGCCGACCCCGCCTGGGTCGCCGAGGTGGCGGCGTGGCGCG
>DATKEH010000084.1:0-22752 GCA_035546355.1 Thermoanaerobaculia bacterium | reverse complement strand
TCGCCCTCGCCGGCCTGCTCGCCGCCGCCGCCGCCGAGGCCACGCCGCAGTTCGCGCGGCGCTACGCGGTCGGCTGCGGTCAGTGCCACGTCCTGCCGCCGAAGCTCAACGCCTTCGGCGAGCAGTTCCTCGCCAGCGGCTACGAGGCGCCGCTCGAGCCGGTGGCCACCCATCCGCTCGCGGTGTGGGTCTCCGGCCGCGGCGAGTCGCGGCCGACGACCCAGGGCCGCGACGAGGTCGGCCCCTTCTTCAACCGCGTCGAGCTAATCTCCGGCGGCAAGCTGGGCGCCTCCTGGCTGAGCTACTTCGTCGAGTGGCGCGTCGTCAGCCAGGAGACGCGGGGCGACGGCACGCTGCGCGACCGCGCGGGGCGTTTCGAGGACCTGTTCGTCAGCGCCGCGCTGGGTGAGGAGTGGGAGCTCAAGGTCGGCCAGTTCAGGCCGCTGGCGCAGATCGACGTGTCGCGCCGGCTCTGGCTCAGCGAGCCGCTGGTACCGAGCTCCGGCCTGGCCGGAGTCGGCGACGGCACGGCCCGCGAGCGCTCCCTGCGCGGCTTCTCGGCCGCCGGGCGCTCCCCGGGCTTGCTCCTCGGCTGGAACCGCTCGCTCGCCGGCGACTGGCGCTGGACGACCGCGGCGACGCTGGCGGTGCCCGGCGAGATCTCGATCCCGCTGACCTCCGAGGCGAAGCTCGAGGCGAGCCACGAGATCGAGCTGGAGGCGAAGGGGATCTTCGTCGAGTCGTTCCTCCGCCATGGGCTGACGTCCGTCGGCGCCCACGTCTTCTACGACGACGCGGACCGCTACCTCGGCCACGCCATCGGCACCCTCGCGCGCGGGCCCTTGCACGGCGCGATCATGGCCGGCGTCGCCGCGCAGCGCGGCACCACGCGCGGCCGATGGTCGGTCGAGGGCGAGTACCTGCCGGGGGGTCGCTGGGGCCTCGGCCTGAGGCTGGAAGACCAGGCGGCGGACGGCGCCGAGCCGGCCCTGCTGCCCTACTTCGTCTGGCATTGGGCCCGCAAGTACCAGCGGCTGACGGCGACGGTCGAGCAGCGAGTCCAGGAAGGCCGCAACGCCACCCTGATCGAGGTCGGCCTGCTCTTCTGAATCCACCCCCGGCGTCAGGCGGTGACCCACGCCTCCTCGCGCTCCGCGACGCCCGGCAGCGAGCGCTGCTGCGGGCCGACGTAGATCTGGCGCGGGCGGTAGATGCGCGCCTTGGGGTCCTGGCGCATCTCCTTCCACTGCGCGATCCACCCCGGAAGCCTGCCGAGGGCGAACATCACGGTGAACATGTCGGTGGGGATGCCCATGGCCCGGTAGAGGATGCCGCTGTAGAAGTCGACGTTGGGGTAGAGCTTGCGCTCGACGAAGAAGGGATCGGCCAGCGCCACCTCCTCGAGCCGCTTGGCGATCTCCAGCAGCGGGTCCTGCCGGCCCATCCCGGCGAGCACCTCGTCGGCCGCCGCCTCGAGGATGCGGGCCTGCGGGTCGAAGTTCTTGTACACCCGATGGCCGAAGCCCATCAGCCGGAAGCCGGACTCCCTGTCCTTGGCCAGCGCCACGTACTTGCGGTAGTCGGCGCCGTCGGCCTGGATCCGCTCCAGCATCTCGATCACCTTCTGGTTGGCGCCGCCGTGCAGCGGGCCCCACAGGGCGCAGATGCCGGCCGAGATCGAGGCGAACAGGTTGGCCTGGCTGCTGCCCACCATGCGCACCGTCGAGGTCGAGCAGTTCTGCTCGTGGTCGGCGTGTAGGATGAGCAGCAGGTTGAGCGGCGCGGGTAGACGAAGGGCTGGCCGACCGACTTCTTGTAGGAGAAGGCGGCGATGGTGCGCGCCTTGGACAGCAGGCGGGCGATGTCGAGCTCGACGTCGCTGCCGTCGGGGTAGTAGGTGGAGAGGGTGGCCACCATCGTCGACAGGGTCGCCATCGGGTGGGCATTGGGCGGGAACCCCCTCGAAGAGGCGCGTCATGTGCTCGTGCAGCAGGCTGTGGTAAGTCAGCCGGCGGCGGAACTCCGCCAGCTGCTCGGGGTCGGGCAGCTCGCCGTAGATCAGCAGCCAGGCGACCTCGACGAAGCTCCGGGTCGCCGCCAGCTCCTCGATCGGGTAGCCGCGGTAGCGCAGGATCCCGCACTCGCCGTCGATGAAGGTGATGGCGCTCTCGCAGGAGCCGGTGTTGCCGTAGGCGGGGTCGAGGGTGACGGCGGCCCTGCTACAGCCGGAACTTCATGTTGAGGCCGACGACGTGCGCCTCGTACCCGCCGTTGACCAGGTCGAGCAGCGGCGCCGCCGGCAGGTAGGGGACCAGGCCGCGGGTCAGGAAGCTGTCGATGTCGTAGTCCTCCCACAGCCACCACACGCCGGCGCTCACCCGCTCGGAGATCCGGTAGTCGAGGCGGGCGTCGAGCTGCAGCAGCTCGACGTCGTCGTAGTTGGGGATGTCGAAGGCGAGGTCCGGCGTGCCCCCCGGCGGCGAGAAGAGGTCGAGATCGCCCTCGGTCTGCGACCAGCGCCCCTGCACCTGGAGCTCCCAGCGGCCGCAGCCGTCGCAGGTGAAGCCGAGGCCCACGGTGTCGGTCACGTCCTCGAAGTCGCCGCTCCAGTCGTTGCGGGGGTCGGTCGAGGGCGTCGCCCCTGATTGCCGGGACAGCAGGCGATAGTCGATCTCCTCGCGGTTGGCGAAGACGTTGACGTGCATTCCGGGGCGCAGCGCCCGGCCGAGGTCGATCCCGTAGTTGAGCTCCTCGGCGTCGCGCAGCCCGAACTGGCTCCGGTCGTACTCCTCGTCACGGCCCTGGGCGGTCACCGTCAAGCTCATCGAGTCGCCGATCAGGTACATGGCCATCACGTTCCACAGGTGGTACTCGCGCGCCGCCTGCAGGAACTTGCGCATGCCCGGATGGTTGTTGGGCTCGCCGTGCGCCAGGAAGCTCTCCTCCTGCGCCGCCGTGCGGTAGCTGCCGTCGATGCTGCGGTCGCCGATCTCGTAGCTGGTACGCAAGGTCAGGTTGGGGATGGCGCGAGTGTCGAAGGTGAGGCGCACGGCATCCTCGTCGGTACCCTCGGTCTCGCGGAATTCGCGGTCCCAGCTGCGCAGCTCGTACGCCAGCTCGAGGTCGCTGGTGGGGTTGATCTCCCAGCCGAGCTCGACGGCCGCGCTTTCGCGCCTGTAGGCATACGGCACGCTGATGCGACCGATCTCCTCCCACACGCCGTGGAAGCGCACGTAGCCGGGGAAGGCGATGCGCCGCGAGTCGTTGTCGTAGTCGTAGTAGCGGTAGCGGAAGTCGAGGTCGAAGCGGTCGGCGAAGGTGGTCCCGACGTCGGCCGCCAGGTTGAGCACGGTGACCTCGTTGTCGGCGTTGCGCGCCGGCAGGTTCGCCGGGTCGGTGGGGTCGAAGGGGGAGCCGTCGAAGTCCACGCCGACGATCGCCGAGTTGAGGGTGTAGGGCAGCAGCGGGTCGTCCTGGGTCAGCACCTGGTAGCTGGCGCGCCCGGTGGCGTGCCAGTTGCCGGCGAAACGGGCACGGCCGTTGACGAAGGCGAGGTTCGCATGGTTGTCCGGGGCGAGGTCGGCGAAGCCCATGGCGGCGCCGCCGATGGAGCCGCCCCCGGGCGCGGTGTAGGCGATGGGATCGGTGCTGTCGGTGGCGCGGAAGGGGTTGTCCCAGATCAGCGTCGAGATGTTGTTCTCGAACTGCGAGTAGCGGTAGCCGAACTGCAGGCCCGCCCGCTTGGCACTCCACTCGCCGCGCAGCTCCGCCGAGGAGGTGTCGTAGTCGATCGGCTCGACGATCTCCGGCGCGTTGCCGAAGCCGAAGGAGCCGCCGTAGGGGCGCAGCCCGTTGCGGTTCTCGTGCTGCAGCTCGAGGCGCCAGCCGAGGCCTCCGAGGGTGCCGAGATCGAGCCCGACGTCGGTGCGGTCGCGCCGCAGGCCGATGTCGAGGGTGTTGGCGGCGTCGAGGTAGGGCGTCAACAGGCCGAGCAGGAAAGCGTAGTTGACGCTCCCGGGGCTGATCGCCCGCTGCTGCTCGATCGCCCCCTGGATCTGCGCCTGCACCGGGTCGGGGATCTCGAAGCGCCCCGGCCCGGTGATGTTCCACAGGAACAACGCGCGATTGCCGAAGCGGTGGACGATCTTGTTGTAGTCGACGTCGAGCGACCAGCCGCCCCAGGTGCCGTACTGCAGCCCGAGGCGCGCGTCCTGGCGGCCGACGTTCTCGCCGCGGAAATCGAAGTAGCGATCGCCGTCCGGGTCTTCGCCCCAGAGGTGCAGCTCGCGCAGGCGGAAGCCGCTCTTGAGGTCGCGGTACTCGGAGAACTTCGCTGACTCGACGCGGCTCGGGTTGTCGCGGAACTGGAAGGTGTCGAGCTCGCTGTCGACGTCGGTCTCGAGGATCTCGAGGACGAGGGGGTCGAGGTGGAACACCATTCCCTGGGCGCCGGCCGCGGGCGACAGCAGCAGCCCGCCGAGCAGCAACAGAGCCGGAGCGAAGATCGCGTGCTTGCGGTTCTCAGCCATGGTGCCCTCCTCAGTGCGCCAGGTAGGGGCTCGACGGGTGGTTGCTGCCGTGTACGGCGGAGTGGCAGTTGACGCAGCCGCGCTCCACCAGCCGGTTGCTCGCCGTCGGCCCTTCGGTCGGCAGGTTGCGGGCGTCGTAGAGCGTGCTGGGGTGCCGCGTGTTGGCGTGGCACTGCTGGCACAGGTAGGGCACGGCGACGCGTTGCAGCTTGGCGTGGTTGCTGCCGTGCGGCGTGTGGCAGGTCAGGCAGCTCTCGCGCACCGGTGCGTGCTCCCAGAGGAACGGGCCGCGCTTCTCGGTGTGGCAGGAGTAGCAGAGATCGTTGACCGAATCCGCCCGCACCATCTTCTCCGCCGGGCCGCCGTGCGGGTTGTGGCAGTCGGCGCAGGTGATCTTGCCCTCGCGGATCGGGTGGTGCGAGCTCTTCCAGGTCTCGGCCCGCACGTCCTTGTGGCAGGTGGCGCACTGCTCGACGTCGGAGGCGAGCCGCAGCTGCCCGTCGTTGGACTGGGCGCTATGGATGGAGTGGCAGGTCAGGCAGGAGAGGTCGCGCCTGGCGTGCTTGCTGCCCTCCCAGAAGAACTGCTCGCGCCCGTCGTGGCAGCTGCGGCAGACGGCGGTCTGCTGCTGCGCAGAGAGGCGCTCGAGCGACGGTTGGTGGGCCTCGACGTCGGGGTCCTCCACGTGCACGCTGCCCGGCCCGTGGCAGGTCTCGCAACCGTGGACCCCGATCTCCAGGAAGTGCCGCGACCCATGGGGGGTGCGGGCCAGCGTCGCGTCCAGGGTGTCGTGGCACCCCAGGCAGGTCTCGCTGCCGACGTAGGTGGCGCCCGGCGCCGCGACATGCGCCGCGGCGACCTCGGGCTCCGCTGCGGGAGCGGTCTCGCCCTGCGCCGCCACCGGCCCTCCGGCGGCGGGCCGATGGGAGGAGAGCGGCGAGAAGGCGAGCAGCACCCCTCCCGCCAGGATCAGCACCTGAAGGCTCCCTCGTCTCATGCGCCCCTCCTTCCCCTTCTCGCCAGCGTCTGTTCGCACTCTAGGGAGCGTAGCGGCTGGCGGGCAACGCTCCGCGGGGTAGTTGCGGCCGCTCGCCAACCCGCGCCGAAAGGTGGGGCCGGCGCCACCCCGGGGCGCGTGGTGAGCCGCACCCGTTGTCGCGAAGATAGCGAAAGCGACCCCACTCTCGCAAGGAGGCGGCCATGGCGATCTTCTCCCGCAAGAACCCCGAGGTGCTGGTGACCGGGGCCGGCCCGGTCGGGCTGGTGACGGCGCTGGCCCTCGCCCGCCACGGCATCGACGTGCAGATCCTCGACGAGCAGTGGCGAACGGCGGGGCGGAGCTACGCGCTGGCCCTGCACCCGGGCTCGCTGCGCCTCCTCGCCGAGCTGGGGGTCGGCACGGCGCTGGCGCGCCGCGGCCAGCACATCAAGCGGCTGTCGCTGCGCAACGTCGAGGCACGACAGGCGGAGATCGACGTCGACGCGCTCGGCGGCGACTTCCCCTTCGTGCTGGTGGTGCCGCAACGCGTGCTCGAGAGCCTGCTCGAGGAGGAGCTGCGCAAGACCGGCGTTCGCGTGCAGTGGAGCCGGCGGGTCGCCGGCATCGAGCTCGGCGGCGAACGGCCCCTGGTCGAGGTCGAGCGGCTGGCCAAGGAGTCGACCGGCTACGCCTTCGCGGAGACGGCCTGGGTGGTGGAACGGGTACGCCAGGTGCGGCCCCGCTTCCTGGTCGGCGCCGACGGCCACCGCTCCACCGTGCGCCGCCTCCTCGGGGTCCCCTTCGCCCCGGTGGGCGAGCCGCTCCTCTGCGGGGTCTTCGAGCTCCTCGCCGACGCTCCCGACGAGGGGGAGGTGGTGGTCGTGCTCGACACCACCACCAACGTGTTGTGGCCGATGGGCCAGGGGCGGTTCCGCTGGAGCTTCGAGCTGTTCGAGTGGGAGGCGTTCGCCGAGGCCCGGGTCAAGGACCGCCTGCAGGTGCAGGTCGGCTCCGAGACGCTGCCCTACGTCTCGCAACAGATGCTGAGCGAGCTGATCGCCGAGCGGGCGCCCTGGTTCACGGCCCGTATCCAGGAGGTGGTGTGGTCGGCGGCGGTGCGCTTCGAGCGGCGCCTCGCCGAGAGCTTCGCCAGCGGGCCGGCGTTCCTGCTGGGCGACGCCGCCCACCTGGCGGCGCCGGCCGGTGTGCACAGCATGAACGTCGGGCTGCGGGAGGGGGTGGAGCTGGCGAACCGGATCGCCGCGGTGCTGCGGCAGGATGCCGCCCCCGAGACACTCGCCGACTGGGCCGACCAGCGGCAGGCGGAGTGGAGGACGCTCCTCGGGCTCGACGGGCCGCCGCGCGCCACCCCCGAGGCCACCCCCTGGGTGCGCTCGCAGGCGGAGCGCGTGCTGCCCTGCATCCCGGCGGGCGGTGAGGAGCTCGACCAGTTACTGGCGCAGATCGGGCTGGCCATGCCGCGACTGGCCGCGGTCGCCAGCTGAGGCCTCACGCCTCCCGCAGGCTCTCGGCCAGCGCCAGGAACGCCTCGGCGTCCGCCAGGTTGCTGCCCAGGCCGAAGGAGACGCGCACCGCGCCGCTCCCCTTGCCCTCGATGCAGCGGCGGAATTCCTCGTAGGTGAGGCCGCCGTCGGCCCCCGAGAAGCAGGCCTCGAGCTCCTCGCGCACCAGACCCAGCGCCGCCTCCCCGGCACCCGGGTTGCAGAAGCAGCCGGTGCGCAGCGAAATGCGGCGGCGGGCGGCGAGCTCCTCGACCAGGCGATGGTCGACCACGCGGCCCTGGCGATCGCGGAAGTTGAGGGCCAGGGTGCCCCCTCGCCGTTCGCTCCCCGGTGGGCCGTACAGCGTCACCAGCGGCCGCCCGTTGCCGTGCTCGAGCGCCAGCAGGCGCTCGAGCAGCCAGCCGGTGAGGAAGCGCACCCGCCGCTGCACCGTCTCGATCCCCACCGACTCGAGCAGGTCGAGACCGATCTCCACCGCCGGGATGGTCGCGTAGCTGGCGGTGCCGTCCTCGAAGGCAGCCGCCCCGGTCGCCGGCACGTGACGGTCGGCCTGCACCGAGGCGACCGCGATGGTGCCGCCGGCGAACCAGGGCCGGTGCAGGCGCGCCAGGGCCTCGCGCCGTCCCAACAGCGCCCCGACGCCGGTGGGATAGCCGAACATCTTGTAGAACGACAGGGCGACGAAGTCGGGGCGCCAGCGCGACAGGTCCAGCCGGTTGGTGGGCACGAAGGCGGCGGCATCGACCAGCACGTCCCAGCCGTGCCCCCGGGCCCGCTCGATCCACTCGAGGGGATGCTGGACGCCCGAGAAGTTGGACTGCGCCGGGTAGGCGAAGAGCCGGTGCCTCGCGGCGGAGGGGGTCGCGAGATGCCGCTCCAGCACCGCGTCGTCGACCCGCATCTCCGGGTCGAGAGGCACGTAGGTGGTGCGCGCGCCGCGCACCCGGTCGTACTCGCGGATGCCGTTGACCGAGTTGTGGTTGTCGAAGGTCAGCAGCAGCTCGTCGCCGGGGCCGAACGGGTACGACTCGCCGACCAGCTTCAGCGCGTGGCTGGCGTTGGCGGTGAACACCACCAGGTACTCGTCGGCCGAGGCGCGGAAGTGTTCGAGCACGCGCCGCCTGGCCCGCTCCACCAGGTCGGTCGCCCGCCGCGACGACGGGCTCGCCGAGTGCGGGTTGCCGAGCACCTCGGCGAGCAGCAGCGCCGCGTGCCTCCGCACCTGGCAGGCGGCGTGGAGGCCCCCGCCGGTGTAGTCGAGGTACACCTGCCCCTGCTCGTCGAGGCGGGATAGCTCGAGAGCCCGCAGGCGATCGATCGCGGCGGTGGCGAGGAGCTCCGGGTGCAGCGCCGCCCGGCCGCCCCAGGCGCCTGCCGCGACGCCGGCGCGCGCGGTGGAGGGTCGTCGCGACGGCGCCACCGCGGCCGCCGGGGCCACCGTGGTGGGGCTGTCCATGCCGTCACCGTGGCGCAGCCGCGACCGCCGACGCCAGACCCCGACGGGTGGGGGCTTCCCGCACCGGTGGGTGGGAGCGGCCGGCAGCACGGCGCACCCGCCGGCTGCGAGCCCCACTCCAGGCCATCCGCCGGGGTAGGGCGTGATCCACCCGCCGGCGCGTTTCCTTGCCGCATTCCGTCGGGCACCATCGGAAGCAACAGGGCCCGGCCCAGGAGGCAGCGATGTTCGCGATCAAGACCGTCCTCTCACCCGTGGACTTCTCGACCGGTACCGACCAGGAGGTCGCCACGGCGGCGGAGGTTTGCACGACGTTCGGCGCGCGTCTGGTCCTGCACCACAACGAGGACACCGCGCCGCTCGGTTTGTCCCGAGCCTGGGACTGGGACGAGACCCATGTCGCCGCCCAGGGACAGCGCCCGGTGGCCGAGGCGCGGATGGCGGACATCACCCGCCATCTCTCCCCGGCCCTGGCGGTCGAGGCGAAGATCAGCCGCGGCCTGGTGGTGCCGTCCCTGCTGTTCCTCGCCCGCCAGCTGCCAGCCGACCTGCTGGTAGTGGCGACGCGTGGCCAGACCAGCGACGATCACACCTCGGTCGCCGAGCGCCTGCTGGTCGACGCCCCATGCCCCGTCCTCGCCCTGCGGGCGGCCAACGGCTCCTGCTGCCAGCTGGAGTTGCAAGCGGCGGAGGGAGCGCTGATCGACGTCGTGGTGCCGACCGACTTGACGCTGCCGTCGCTGACAGCCGTCGACTACGCCTTCGAGCTGGCGCGCCAGCTGCCGCTGCGCATCCACCTGCTGCACGTGATCTCCGGCCGCAAGGCTTCGGCGGCGGAGGCCGCCGAGACGGGAGGCGACGGCGCGACGCGCCCGAGCGCGGCGGCCGAGATCGCCCAGCAGAAGCTCGCCGGCCTGGTGCCGGAGGAGCTGCGCGAACAGGCCACCACCCACGTCGAGACCGGCTCGCCGGGCGACGCCATCCTCGCCTTCGCCCAGAGGCTGGGGGCGCGCTTCATCGTCATGGGGGAGCACGCGCCCGACCTGCTGCGACACGTCTTCACCCACGACACCGCCAAGGACGTGCTGCACCGCGCCAGCTGCGCGGTGTGGTTCGTCCCGGCGGTGTAGGGTCCGCCGGGGCCGGTTCCTCACCCCTGAAGCTCGCGTTCCTCCAGGGTGAGCTGGCGGATCTTCAGCGCCAGCGCCACCAGCACCAGCAGGATGATGCCCAGCGAGGCGGCCAGGCCGCGGCGGCGGAACGCCAGCTCGTCGCGCGCCTCCTGGCCGAGGCGCAGCGCCGCCTGGGCGTGCTCCAGCCCCTCGGCGTGCTTCTCGACGAAGGCGCTGTCCTCGGCGGCGGAGAAGGTGTGCACCAGCACCTGGAGCTCGATCTGCGAGTCGACGGCGCGGTCCACGGCCTCGTGCGCCGCCCGGGTCTCGACCCCCCCGCGCCGCGCCTCGAGGACGATCCGCTCGGCGCGAGCGGTCAGCCCCGCGAGCTCCCACAGACGCTCCAGCATGCGGCGGGAGGTCGCATGACCGACCGGGGACTCGGCCATCGCGGCCTCCGGGCCGTGGCAATCGGTGCAGCGTACCAGCGCCTGGCGCACCTCGCGCCCGCCATCGGGATCGACGTAGGTGAAGTAGGTGGTGCCGAGACGGAGCTTGTCGAAGAGGCGGGCGAACTCTTCCTTGAGCTCGCGGCCGTCCTCGCCTTCCCGGGTGTGGAAGGGCAGCTCCCGGGCCTTGTGCACCAGGCTGTCGAACAGCGCCTCGCCCTCCAGGCCGGCCTGCCGCGCCTCGGCGACCAGCAACTCCTTCACCTGGTGGTAGTGACGGCGGGCCTCCTCCGGCTCGGGGACCGCCGCCGCGCCGCCCACCGGCTCGTGGCAGAAGGCGCAGGGCACTGCCGGCAGCGGTCCGAACATCGCCAGGGTGGGTCGCACCACCGCATGGTTGCCGTGGCACGAAGTGCACTCGCCGAAGTGGTCGACGCGGGTCACTGCCGCCTGGGGCTCCGCCGCGTCGTGGCAGTCGGCGCATCCCACGCCCCCCGCCAGCATCTCGTTGTGCTCCTCGAACCCGTCCTGCTTGGAGCTGGCGCGGAAGAGCCCGGCCTCCCGGCCATGGCACTGGCCGCAGACGAAGGTGATCGAGTCGACGCCGGGAGGCGTCGCGCCGTGGTTGCCGTGGCAATCGTTGCAGGTGGGTGCCGAGAGGTCGCCGCGCTCGAGCAGCGACCGGGCGTGCACGCTGCGCTGCCAGGCGGCGTACTGGTCGGTGGGCAACGGCTGCCCGTTGGCCAGGGTGTAGCCGGCCATCCGCTGCTCGTCGCTGTGGCACTTGCGGCAGGTCTCGGCGACCGCGCTGGGGTAGACCGGCGACTCGGGATTCCCCGAACCGAGGATGCCGTGCACCCCGTGGCAGTCGACGCAGGTCGCCACCCTGGTGTCGCCGGCGGCCAGCGCCATGCCGTGGTGGCTGGTCCAGTACTCGCGGACCTGGTCGACCCGGATGTCGGGGCGGAACCGCCGCATGAAGGTGGGATCGGAGTGGCAGCCGCCACAGAGCTCGGGGATCTCCTGCCGCGCCGGCACCCCGCGATAGGGGTTGGCGGCGAAGCCCGGGTCCATGGCGGCATCGGGGTCGTCGGCCAGCCGCGCGTCGGGGTTGCCGCCGTGGCAATCGTGGCAGGAGAGCCCGGCTTGCCCGTGCACTCCGGCCGACACGCCCCGCACCATCGCCGCGCCCTCCTCGCCGAGCATGTCGGCGTCGCCGTGGCACGCCGTGCATGAGGTGACCCTCGCCGTAGTCTCCTGGGCTCCGGCCGCCGCCGCCCACCCGGCGCAGCCCGCCGCCACCAGCAGGCAGACGAGGACGCGGCGCCTCATCGCCGGGTCTCCAGCGGGCGAGTGACCGCCGCCAGGATCGCCAGCAGCGCCGCCGATCCCACCACCACCCACACCGGCACCCAGGAGTGGTAGCCCCAGGCCGTCATCGCCACCGCGTAGAGCAACACCACCACCCCGACCCAGGTCAGCAGGCGGCCGCGGCCCGGACGGTCGCCGCGATCGAAGAAGGGCACCAGCAGGACGAGCACCGCAGCCACCCCGGAGAGCAGGATGGGGATCGCCTCGTACTCGATCCCGGCCACCTCCCCACCGGGCACCAGCTTCAGGGTCTGGAACAGGAACATGAAGTACCACTCGGGCTTGATGTCCTTGTAGGCCGGCGCGAAGGGGTCGGCCTTCTCCCCCAGCTCCCAGGGGAACAGCGCCGCCAGGGTGGCCAGCACGGCGAGGGCGAGCAGCCAGCCGAGCAGATCGCGCAGCGCGTAGTGGGGGAAGAACCGCATCGGCCGCCGCTGCCGCGCCTCCTCCTCAGCCTGCGGCGGCACGCTCATGCCGTGCATCTGCACCAGCAGCAGGTGCAGGCCGAGGAGCAGCCCGGTCAGGGCGGGGAGGATGGCGACGTGCCAGCCGTAGAAGCGCGACAGGGTGCCGCCGGTCACCCGCTCGCCGCCGCGCAGGAAGCGCAGCATCCACTCGCCGATCAGCGGCACCACGCCGGCCATGTCGGTCCCCACCTTGGTGGCGAAGAACGCCAGCTGGTTCCAGGGCAGGAGGTAACCCGAGAAACCGAAGCCGAAGAGGAGGAAGAGCAGCAGCACGCCGGTGATCCAGGTGATCTCCCGCGGCGGCCGGTAGGCCTTGAGGAAGAACACCGAGGCCATGTGCACGATGGCGAAGAAGACCATCAGGTTGGCCGCCCAGGAGTGCAGCGAGCGCACCAGCCAGCCGAAGGGCACGGTGGTCATGATGAACTCCACCGACTCGAAGGCCTGGTCCGCCGAAGGGCGGTAGTAGAGCATCAGCAGGATGCCGGTGACGACCTGCACGACGAAGAAGAAGAGCGTCATGCCGCCGAGGTAGTAGAAGACCGAATAGCGGTGCGCCGGCACCCTCTTCGCCGCCAGCTTGTCGCGGGCCCACGACAGCTTGAGCCGGTCGTCGAGCCAGGCCGCGACCTGCTGCGTTCGCGCCATCAGGCCCTCTCCACCACCAGCGCGGGCGCCTCACCGCTCTTCTGCACCAGGTGCACCTTGAAGGACTCCAACGGCCGCGGCGGCGGCCCGGCGACGTTGCGCCCGGTCAGGTCGTACTGCCCGTCGTGGCAATTGCACCAGATGACCCGGTCGTTCTGGCGGTACTCGACGATGCAGTCGAGGTGGGTGCAGGTGGCGGCGAAGGCGCGGTAGTCGTTCTCCGCCGCCTTGAGCACGATCACCGGCTCGTTGCCGAAACGGACGATCTTGTACCCCTTCTCCAGCAGCTCCGGGTCGTTGATCGACCCCACCTCCACCTGGTGGGTGGTGGCCTCGGGTACGTCGGGGGGACTGACGAAACGGAAGACCGGATAGACCACCGCGGCCGTCAGGCCGCCGACGGTGGTTCCCAGGAACCAGTTGACGAAGCGGCGTCGGGTTCGGTCGACCACGGCTCCTCGCTCCTCGGCGGCCGCCGACCGCCGGTCAGAGGTCTCGGTGGGCACAGGGTTCCACGGCGCCGCTTCATCATCCCATACCCCACGGGGTGGGTCGCGGCCGCCCCGGCAGGCAGACGAGGCGCCTCCCCGGCGGAACCGCCGCCCCACCCCACGGGGTCGCGCCCGCCCCGACGGCAGCGCCTAGACTGCATCCTTCATGACGGTTCAGCAGGTGACCGAGAGTCCTGGCTCCCTCGCCGAACAGGTCGCGGCGCTGACCCGCAGGGTGGACGAGCAGCAGGCTCGCCTGGCGGCCCTCGAGCGGCGCCTGGGGGCGGCGGAGCCCGCCGCCGAGCCGACGGCGACGACGGGCGAGGCAGCCGTCGGCCGTCCCGCCGGGGCGGTGGATGGGCTGGCGTACGTCGGCCGCACGCTGTTGGTCCTCGGCGGCGGCTACTTCTTCCGCGCCCTGACCGAATCCGGGGCGGTGCCGGCGCCCCTCGGGCTGCTCCTCGGCATCCCCTACGCAGCCCTCTGGATCGCCCTCTCCTGGCGGGCCGCCGGCCGCGGCAGGCCGCGCAGCGCCCTGGCTCACGGCGTGGCGGCGGTGCTGCTGGGGTTCCCGCTGGTGCTCGAGACGACGGTGCACTTCCGCCTGCTGCCGCCGGCCGGTGGCGCCGCCCTGCTCGCCGTCTACCTGCTCCTGCTGCTGGCGCTCTGCTGGCGCCGCGGGCTGCGGGCCCTCGCCTGGCTGGCGGTGCTGGGTGGGCTGGTGACGTCGCTCGCCGCCATGGCCGGAACCGGCGCGGTGGTGCCGTTCGCGGCGGTGCTGGTGGCCGCCGGCGGCGCCACGGCGTGGGCGGGATGGCACCGCGGCTGGCCCGTGCTCTCCTGGCTCACCGCCGCAGCGGCCGACGCCGCGGTGCTGGTGGTGACCCTCGGCGCCCTCGCAGGCATCCGCGACATGACGCCGCAAACGGCGCTGCCGCTGCAGCTCTCGCTGGCGGTGATCTACGGCGGCACCTTCGCCGTCCTCGTCGCCCGCTTCCGGCAGCCGGTGGATGGGTTCGTGCTCGCGCAGACCGGCGCCGCCCTGCTGATCGGCCTCGGCGGAGCGGTGGCGACCAGCCGGCTCCTCTCCGGGGCCACCCTGCCGCTGGGGATTGCGGCGGCCCTGCTGGCGCTGGCCGCCTATCGCGTCGCCTTCCGCCGCATCGACCGCGACCGTCGCCGGGGATTCCACTACTTCGGCGCCCTCGGCATGGTCCTGTCGCTGGCGGCGACCGGGCTGCTGCTGCCGGCGCCGGCGCTGGCGTGGGCGGCCCTGGCGCTGGCCAACGCCGGGTTGGGGCGCACCTTTCGCCGCGCGTCGCTGGGCCTGCACGGGGCGCTGTTCGCCGTCGCCGCCGCCACCGCCAGCGGCGTGTGGCGGATCGCCGGCTGGACCTTCGGCGCCCCGGCCCATCACTCCTGGCCCGACCCGGTTTGGCTGCCAGCCGTGGTCCTCGCCGCCGCCGCGGGTTGCCTCGCGTTGCAGCCCTCGGCGACGCCGGCAGAGCGCCGCTCGAGCAAGCTGTCGCGATTCCTGCTGCTCGCCCTGCTGGCGTGCGGCAGCGGCGCCGCGCTGCTGCTGGCGGCCGTCCACGCCGTCCCCGCGACGGCACCGGGGGCGGGGGGAGACGCCGGGGCGCTGGCGGTGCTGCGAACCCTGGTGCTGGGGGCCGTGGCGGTGGCGCTCGCCTGGGCGGCACGGCTGCCGCGCCTGTTCGAGGCCCGCCATCTGGTCCACCCCCTGCTCTGGCTGGCCGCGCTCAAGCTGGCGTTCGAGGACTTCCTCCACGGCCGCCCGGCGACGCTGGTGCTGTCGCTCGCGGCCTACGGCCTGACGCTCATTCTCGCCCCGCGGATCCTGCGCGAGAGCCGGCGGCGGCGGCCGGGCACGGGGCCGGAGGTTGCACTCGATCCGCGCGACCCCGGGGCGATGGGTTAGAGTCGAGGGTATGGAAGAAGGCGGCCTGGGTTGGGTGTTGCTGGTGAACGGGATCATCTGGGGCGGCTTCGGGCTCTACCTGCTGTGGCTCGGCCGCCGCACCGCCGACCTGGAGAAGCGATGAAGAAACAGCGCGTCCTCTACGCCTTCGGGACTCTCCTGCTGGTGGGTTTCGCCGGCTTCGCGGTGTCGTCCTTCAAGCAGACGCTCACCCCGTACGTGAGCTTCGCCGAGGCGCGACGGATCGACCGCAACCTGCAGGTGGCGGGGGGGCTGGTGGCGGGCAGCAGCCAGTACCGCGACGCCGAGGAGTCGCTGCTCTTCACCCTGCACGAGCCCGACAGCGGCGACACGCTGCGGGTGCGCTACCAGGGCCTCAAGCCGGCGAACTTCGAGGAGGCGGTGAGCATCGTCGCCATCGGCCGCTGGGACGGCGGCGCCGGCGAGCTCGCGGCCGACAAGCTCCTCGTCAAGTGCCCCAGCAAGTACCAGGGGGTCGAGGAGGCCGAGGTCAAGGAGTACTCGGCGTCCACGTAGATGCCATGCAGGTGGGCCGGCCTCCGCGCCGGCCCGCGCTGGCTCCCCACCGCGGGGTCCGCGCCGAGCCGGGGCCTCACCCCACCGCCGCGGCCAGGACCCGCGCCGCCACCTCACCACCGCGCTGGACGCAGTCGGGAACCGACACTCCGCCGGTGAAGCTGCCGGCCACGTAGAGGCCGGGGCGCCGGCGCTCGAGCCGCCGCACCGCCTCGACCACCCTGCCGTGCCCCACCTCGTACTGCGGTATGGCGCGCGGCCACCGCGCGAGGTGACGGAAGAGCGGCTCTCCGCGCACGCCGAGGGCGCGTGCGAGGTCGTCGCGCACCACCGCATCCACCTGCGCGTCCGGCGCCGCGACGAGCTCGGGATCCATCCTGCCGCCGGCGAAAGCCGTGAGCAGCACGTGCCCGTCGGGCGCCCGGCCGGGGAACATGGTGGAGGGGAACAGGCAGCCCAGGATCCGCAGAGACTCGACCCTCGGCGCCAGGAAGCCGAAGCCGTCGAGCGGATGCGACACCGCCTCGCGGCGGTAGCCGAGGGAGACCACCACCACCGGCGCGTGGGGAACGGCGGCGATGCTGTCGATCGACTCCCCGTCGAGGTCGCAGAGCAGCGCCGCGGTGGCATCCGCCGGGATCGCCAGGATCAGCGACCGGCAAGCCACCGCGCCGGTCGGCGTGCCCACCGTGAAGCCCCCGCCCCCGGCGGCGGAGACGGTCTGCGCCGGAGTGGCGGTGCGGACGTCGGCGCAGCGGCCGGCGAGGTGCCGCGGCAGCTGCGCCAGGCCCTCGTGCAGCGTCATCATCCGCCCCCCCGGCTGCGGCCCCTTGCGCTTGGCCAGAGCGCCACGGATCAGGCTGCCGTGCTCCTCCTCGAGCGCGGCGATGCGGGGTACCGCCCAGCGCACCGACAGGCGGGCCGGGTCGCCGGCGTAGACGCCGGACACGAAGGGGCCGACGGCGTAATCGAGCCAGGTCGCGCCGAGCCGACGCCGGACGAACTCGGCGATGCTCTCCTCGCGGCCGTCGGCGGGGCGGCGAACCCAGGGCTCCTTGAGCAGGGCGAGCTTGGCCGCCAGCGGGAAGAGCGGCGTCGTCAGCAAGCTGCCGGGGCCCGAGGGCATCGGCTCGAGGCGATCCCCCTTCCACAGGTACCGCTTCTTCGCCGCCGGTCTCGCCGCCAGCACCGCGTCGTCGAGCCCAGCGGCGTGGAGCAGCTCAACCATCGGCTCCTTCTCGAGCACGGTGTTGGGGCCGAGCTCGCACAGCCAGTCCCCCTCGCGGTAGGTCCGCATGGCGCCGCCGACGTCGGCCGCCGCCTCCAGCACCGTCACCGACGAGCCGCCGCGCTCGAGATGGAACGCCGCCGTCAGGCCGGTGATGCCGGCCCCCACCACCACGCAATCCCGCCGCTGCCGCTCGGCCGTCACGGTCCTCCTCGTCGCGCCGACTCTCGCACACGCGGCGCGGGGGGCGGAAGGCGCGACCGGGTGGCCGCCCCGCCCACCCCGCGAGGTGGCGGCCATCCACCCCTGCGCGCGGCGACGGCCGCGCTGCGACTGCGTATGGTCAGCTGGCAACGAAGACGAGGAGCGCGCCCCATGCGACATCTGCAATCCCTGGTCTCCTTCGCCCTCATCCTCGGCTTTCCGGTGGTGCTCGCCACCGCGCTGCCGGCCTTCGCCGCGCGCCACGCGGCCGCCGCCGAGCCGGGCCCTGCAGCGCAGCAGGGGAAGGCGCTGTTCCTGGCGCAGAAGTGCGACCTGTGCCACGGCCTCGCCTCCCTCGGCATCGAGGCACGAGCCTCGTCGCAGACGATGCGGGGCCCAGACCTCGACACCGTTGGCCAGCGTCACGACGCCGACAGGATCGCCGCCTTCGTCAGCCAGCGAGTCGAGTTCGACGGTGCGGTACACAAGAAGGGCTGGAAGGGTAGCGACGAGGAGCTGCAGGCGCTCGCCGCCTGGCTGGCCGGACCGAGGAACTGATCCCATTCCCGAGGCGTGAGATAGTCGGGGCCCGGACCCCGCCCCCGGAGCGGCAATCCGAGGAAGGCGCGGTCCGCTGCCGGCCATCCTCTCCTGCCGGCGACAGCCGGCGCCCGCAACGGAGACCGTCGGCGATGAGCGCGAAGCCTGCAGCACCCCCCAAGCAGAAGCTTCCCCACCTCAGCTACAACCCGGTCAGCGCCATCGGCGCCGCGATCGCCCTGATCGCGGCCCTCACCTTCGGCGTGCTGCTGGTGATGAGCCTCTACTCGGCGCAGCCCAACCCGTACTACGGCATCTTCATGTACATGGCCCTGCCGCCGGTGCTGGTGGCAGGGCTGCTGTTGATCCCGCTGGGGATGTTCCTGCGCTGGCGGCGCGTCCGCCGTACGGGCGAGGTCGTCGCTCGCTGGCCCCGCCTCGACTTCAACGACCCGCGGCACCGCAACGCGGCCATCGTCTTCGTGCTCGGCACCCTCGTCTTCGCCGTCATCATGGCCGTCGGCAGCTACGGCGCCTACCACTACAGCGAATCGGTCACTTTCTGCGGCACCACCTGCCACCAGGTGATGGAGCCCGAGTTCGTCACCTACCAGAGCTCCCCCCACGCTCGCGTCGCCTGCACCGAGTGCCATGTCGGCCCCGGCGCGGACTGGTACGTCAAGTCCAAGCTCTCCGGGGCCTACCAGATCTACGCCGCGGCGGCGGAGACCTACCCGCGGCCGATCCCGACCCCGATCGAGAGCCTGCGCCCGGCCCAGGAGACCTGCGAGCAGTGCCACTGGCCGGAGAAGATCTACGGCGCCCAGCAGCGGCAGCGGCACCACTTCCTGTACGACGAGGACAACACCCACTGGCCGATCAACCTGCTGATCAAGACCGGCGGCGGCGACCCGGTGAGCGGCCAGACCGCCGGCATCCACTGGCACATGAACATCGGCGTCGACGTCGACTACATCGCCCGCGACGAGAGGCGGCAGGAGATCCCCTGGATCCGCGTCCGCGACCACCGCACCGGGCGGATCACCATCTATCAGGACGCCGACAACCCGCTGAGCGAGGCGGAGGTGGCGACCGCGACGCCGCGGCGGATGGACTGCATGGACTGCCACAACCGGCCGAGCCACATCTTCCTCTCCCCCGACCAGGCGGTGGACGAGGCCATCCTGCAGGGGAGGATCGACCGCCGGCTGCCGGCGATCAAGGCCGTCGCCGTCGGCGCGCTCGCCGAGGAGTACCCGAGCAAGGAGGAGGCGTTGCGACAGATCGCCAGCCGCATCACCGACCACTACCGGCTGGAGCGGCCGCAGGCCTGGGAGAGCGAGCGTGCGGCCATCGACCGCTCCATCGCGGCGGTGCAGGAGGTGTATGCCGGCAACATCTTCCCGCTGATGAAAGCGAGCTGGTCGGCCTATCCGAACAACCTCGGGCACTTCCAGAGCGTCGGCTGCATGCGCTGCCACGAGGGGCAGCACCTCTCCGCCGAGGGCGTGGCGGTGACCCACGACTGCAACGCCTGCCACCTCATCCTGTCGCAGGGGCCCGAGAGCGAGGTCCTGGCGGCCGCTGGCCTCGACTTCCAACACCCCGAGGACCTGGGCGGCATGGAGCTCGAGGTGGGCTGCTACGAGTGCCACACCGGCGTGCAGCCGTAGGCAGGGACGGCCTCTGTGCCGGCCCGTTCCCGGGCGGCCGCGGAGGGCCGCCCCTACGACCGTCCGTGTGACGACGCCTCGCCGTAGGGGCCGGCCTCTGTGCCGGCCCGTCCGACGAGACTCAGTACCCGCCGCCGAGCAGCCCCACCAGGATGGCGATCGCCAGCAGCAGGCCGATCGCCACGGCGGTGAACCCGAAGGTGCGCGCCAGCGTCATCTCCCGCTCCGTCGGCGGCTCGTCCAGGACCTCGTCGAGCCGGCCCTCGTCCACCAGCCGCTGATACTCGAGCGGCCGCTCCTCCCGGAACCGTGCGAGCGGCATCCTGCCGGTGAAGATCACCGGGTCGAGGGGGAAGCTCTCCGGCCGCAGGTGGGTGTGGAAGAAATGGAATATGAAGATGAAGCCGGTGGCGAGAAGCGCCTCGTCGCTGTGCACCACGTGGGCGGCGTTGAGGAACCAACCGGGGAAGACCTCGGTGAACGCCTTGGGGAACCACAGCACCAACCCCGAGAAGCCGATGATGGCGACGCCCCAGAACACGGCGAAGTAGTCGAACTTCTCCCAGTACGTCCATCGGTCGAGCTGCGGTCGCCTGCCGAGGTAGAGGAACCAGCACACGTTCTGCCACAGGTCGCGCAGGTCCTTGCCGCGCGGCACCAGCGACTTCCAGCCCCATAGCAGCCCGGGCTCCTGGTGCACCACGCCACGGCGGATCAGCTGCGCGACGTGGAAGGCGAAGTACCCGAAGGTCAGCACCGCGGCGATGCGGTGGACCGTACGCGTGCCGCCGAGGCCGCCGAAGACCTCGGCGATGCCGCTCGCCCAGCCGGTGGCGTGGAACTTGAGGGGCAACCCGGTGGCGGCGAGCAGCAGGAAGGTCACCACCACCACCACGTGGGTCCAGATCTGACTGCGCCGGAAGCGGCGCACCCAGGGGCCGTCGCCCTGCTGGCCGAGCTGCAGCTCGCCGCGTCGCCAACCGACCAGGATGCGCTGCAGCCAGAGCAGCGCGTGCAGCGTGAAGAAGGCGAAGACGCCGATCAGCAGGGCCGTCATGAACAGCCAGATCCAGTAGACGGCCGCGTTGCGCTGGCGATCGGTGGGGTCGGAGTGGGGATCGAAGCTGGCGAAGGCTGCGGTCACCCTGCCGTGGCACTGGCCGCAGGTCTCCTGCAGGTTGGCGGGGTGCACGCTGGAGCGCTCGTCGCCCGCCGGCAGGTTGGCGTGCGGCGTATGGCAGTCGGAGCAGGTGGCGGCGGTGAGGAAGCCGAGGTCGGTGGCCTGGCCGTGAAAGCTGTCGCGGTAGCTCCCCAGCTCGGCGCGGTGGCAGCCGCCGCAGTCGTCGGGGAAGGCGAGGCGGGGCGCGTCGAGCGTCGGCTGGACGATCTCGTGCGACCGGTGGCAGGTGGTGCACACCGGCGCCTCCTGCTCGCCCGCACGCCAGGCGGTGCCGTGGGCGCTGAGCTCCAGCCACTCCCGCAGCACCCCCTGGTGGCAGGAGCCGCAGGTCTCGGGCACGTGCCGCCAGGAGACGCGCGACTCCGGCTCCTCGACCGCCAGCACCTGGTGGCTGCCGTGGCAGTCGCTGCACGAGGGGGCGGCCTGGGTCAGTCCCGACTTGAGCAGCGCCCGGGCGTGGATGCTGCCCAGGTAATCCTCGAGCACCTCCGGGGCATCGTGGCAACCGCCGCAGGTCTGCACCTGGTTGACCGGCGCCATCGGCGACGCCGGATCGGCCGGCGGCAGCACCTGGTGGGCGGCGCCGTGGCAGTCGGCGCAGCCGATGTCGGCGTGCGCGCTCGCCGCCACCGACTCGCCGGCCTCGTGGCATTGGCCGCAGACCGCCTGACCCGACAGCTCTACCGGCAGATCGGGATGGACCTCGAGGTCGACGTCGGAGTGGCAGTCGGCGCAGCCGAACGAGGCGTGCATCGGCGAGGTCACGGCCACGCCGTCGTGGCAGTCGCTGCACTCCTGTCCCGCAGCCGGGCCGGGCGCCAGCAGCGCGAGCAACAGCGCGCACGGCACCAGGGCGGAGGCGCGGCGAAGCGGTGCCGGGAAGGTCGGGTCGGGCATGCGGAACCCTCCGGGAAGAGCAGCCGTCGCGGGGGCGACCGCGCCCCCTTCCGCTGCTCGCAGCGAATGCTGCCGCGATGCTATCGGATCGGCCACGCGCCGTGGGGTGAGGCGGCGCCACCCCCGGGGGCGGCCACCGGTCATCGGCCGCGGCTCAGAGCGACGGGACCGACCGCTTGGCGGCGATCAGCATCACGCCCCGCATGCCGCCGTGGTCGGTGAAGGTGGTGAAGATCCGCTGGCAGCCGGTGTCGCGGAGCAGGGTGAGCACGGCGCCCACGTCGTAGGCGTTCATCTGCATGTAGGGTTCGCCCCAGCGGCGGCCGGCGAGGAGGTTGGCAGCGCCCCGCAGCGAGGGCGCGACGCCGCGCCAGCGGCGCAGCAGCGCCCGACCGAGCCCCGTCGGCGGCCGGGCGTAGGTGACGTGCAGCATGGCGAGGCCGCCCGGCACCAGCCGCTCCAGCAGCCCCGCGATCAGCTCCATGCCCGCCGCCGCCGGCAGATGCTGCAGCAGGGCGAAGCTGTGCACCAGGTCGAAGTCGCCCGACAGCGCCGCCAGGTCCTCCCCGATCTCCACCAGGTCGACGCCGTCGAGCCCCCGCTCCTCGCAGGCGCGCCGCGCCTCGGCCAGCATGGCGGGCGAGACGTCGGCCCCCACCGCCCGCAGCGACCGCCGCGCCAGCGGCAGCAGCACCCGACCCACCCCGCAGCCGTAGTCGAGCGCGCGCTGCGGCCGCAGCTCGAACCTGAAGTGGTCGCGCACCAGACCCGCCAGCCGCTCCACATGCGCTTCCCCGGACGCCCAGAAGGACTGCCGCGCCGACTCGTCGAGGCGCTCTCGCAGGTACCGCTCCTCGGTCAGCACGGCGAAGTAGGGCTCGTTCGCACCCAGCTCCAGCCAGTCCCGCCGGTAGCCGTGCCCGACCCGCCGCCTCAGCCCGTGTCGCCCGACAAACACTTCGCCGCTCCCTTCCGTAGAAAGCTTCGAGAGCGAGACAATCTCCGGTTTCCTCCTCCCCCCGCCTTCCCTCCGGCGGGGCTTTTTTTGGCCGCCGAGCTCTCCCATCCTACCCACATCGCGGCTGGCGACAGGGTGGCGCCTGGGCCCTCGAGCTCGCAGGTCCGCGCTCCTCCGTTCCCCTTGACCGGCGGCGGCGGCATGCCTATAGTTAGCTTAGCTACTTATTAGCAGAGCTATATGGATGCCCGATTCCGCTCCCCCTTCCCCGCGCCTGAGCGCCCTCGCCAACCGCCTCAACTCCGTCGCCATCCACCTGCTGCGCCGCATCAGCCGCGACGACGACGACGACGGCGTCACCGGGGCGCGGCTGTCGGCGCTGTCGGTGCTGGTCTACGGCGGCCCCCGCAGCCTAGGTGAGCTGGCCGCGGCAGAGCGGGTGGCCACTCCGACGATGAGCCGCACCATCGAGGCCATGGTGCGGGAGGGGCTGGTGCAACGCCGCACCTCGCCCGCCGACCGGCGGGCGCTGGTGCTCACCGCGACCGAGGAGGGGAAGCGACTGTTGGAG
>DATKEH010000083.1:0-7963 GCA_035546355.1 Thermoanaerobaculia bacterium | reverse complement strand
GCGACCCTACTCCCGCGCCGTCGTCGTCCCCCGCTGCCCCTGGTAGTGGCTGCCGGCGCCGGGGTCGCCGTAGGCGATCTCCGGCTCGCTCTCCATGGCGATGAAGATGAGCTGGGCGATGCGGCGCCCGGCATGGAGGATGAAGGGGACGGGCCCGAGGTTCTGCAGCTCGAGGGTGATGTTGCCCTCGAAGCCGGGGTCGCACCAGCCGGCCAGCGAGTGGTTGATCCACAGCCGGCCCAGCGTCGACTTGAGCTTCAGGTCGCAGGCCACGTCGCGGGGGATGCGCACGTACTCCAGGGTGGAGGCCAGCACCACCTCGCCGGGGAACAGCTTGACGTGCGGCGCCGTGAACTCCTCGGGGTCGCGGGTGGGGCAGATCCAGTGCTCGCAGACCCGCACGTCGTAGGAGGCGGCGTTGACCTGCTCCGCCGCGTAGGGGTCGACGCCTCCGGACTCGGCCCAGCGGCGGATCCAGCGATCGGGCTTGATCATCGTGGGCTCACCGGAAGTAGACCGGCGAGGAGCGGTCCTCGCGGTGGATGGTGTCGACGAAGCGGATCAGGCTGCGGCTCTCCGACATGAACAGCGTCGAGCAGCGCGTGCCGCCGCCGAAGAAGCGCACCCCGCGTAGCAGCTCGCCGTCGGTGACGCCGGTGGCGGCGAAGAGGATCTCGGCTCCCGGCGCCAGGTCCTCGGTGGTGTAGAGGCGCTCGGCGTCGGCGATGCCCTCCTCGCCGATGCGCTGCTGTTGCGCCTCGGTGAGCGGCCTGAGCCGCGCCTGGATCTCGCCGCCCAGGCAGCGCAGGGCGGCGGCGGTCAGCACCCCCTCGGGCGCGCCGCCGACGCCCATCACCGCGTGCACCCCGGTGCCGCGGACGGCGGCGGCGATGCCGGCCGACAGGTCGCCGTCGCGGACCAGCCGGATGCGCGCCCCGGCGGCCCGGATGTCGGCGATCAGCTGCGCGTGCCGCTCGCGCTCGAGCACCACCACCGTCAGGTCGTCCACCTGGCGGCCGAAGGCGCGTGCGATGTTGCGCAGGTTCTCCGCCACCGGCGCGTCGAGGTGCACCACGCCGCGGGCGGTGGGGCCGACGACGAGCTTGTCCATGTAGACGTCGGGGGCATGCAACAGGCCCCCGCGCTCGGCCGCGGCGAGCACCGCGATGGCGCCGGGGGCGCCGGTGACGCAGAGGTTGGTCCCCTCCAGCGGGTCGACGGCGATGTCGACCTCGGGGCCGCCCGAGGCGTGCCCGGAGCCGACCTCCTCGCCGACGTACAGCATCGGCGCCTGGTCGCGCTCCCCTTCGCCGATCACCACCCGGCCGGCGATGGCCAGCTTGTCGAGCTCCTGGCGCATGGCCTCCACCGCCATGCGGTCGGAGTGCTCCTCGTCGCCGCGCCCCATGCTGTGGGCGGCGGCGATGGCGGCCTGCTCGGCGACGCGGATGAAGTCCTGCTCGAGGACGCGGTCGAGGGTCATCAGCGCACTCCGGCGGCGGGAACGGCCTCCTTCTTCTCCGCCCTCTGGGGAGCGTTGTAGGCGGCGACGCCGGTCACCGCCTCGCCGATCACCAGCCCGTGGATGTCGTGGGTCCCCTCGTAGGTGTAGACCGACTCGATGTTGAGCATGTGGCGGATCACCGGGTAGTCGTCGACGATGCCGTTGGCGCCGAGGATCTCGCGCGCGAGCTTGGCGCACTCCCGGGCCACCCACACGTTGTTCCTCTTGCCCATCGAGACGTGGTAGTGCTCGAGCCGCCCCTGGTCCTTGAGCCGCCCCATCTGCAGCGCCAGCAGCTGCCCCTTGGTGATCTCGGTGATCATCCACGCCAGCTTCTCCTGCACCAGCTGGTGGCAGGCGATGGGCTGGCCGTTGAACTGGATCCGCTGCTTGGCGTACTCGACCGCCGTGTAGTAGCACTCCATGGCCGCGCCGAGCGCCCCCCAGGCGATGCCGTAGCGCGCCTGGGTGAGGCACATCAGGGCGTTCTTCAGCCCGCTGGTGCCGGGAAGGATGTTTTCGGCCGGGATGCGGCAGTCGTGGAAGCCGAGCTCGGAGGTCACCGAGGCGCGCAGCGAGAACTTGCCGTGCTGGTCGGAGGCCGTGTAGCCGGGCGTGCCCTTCTCGACCAGGAAGCCGCGGATGCCCTCGTCGGTCCGCGCCCACACCACCGCGATCTCGGCCAGCGTGCCGTTGGTGATCCACTGCTTGGCGCCGTCGAGCACCCAGCAGTCGCCGTCGCGCCGGGCGGTGGTGCGCATGCCACCGGGGTTGGAGCCGAAGTCCGGCTCGGTGAGGCCGAAGCAGCCGATCGACTCGGCGGAGGCCAGTCGCGGGATCCAGCGGTCCTTCTGCTCCTGCGACCCGAAGGTGTAGATGGGGTACATGACCAGCGCGCTCTGCACCGAGACGAAGCTGCGCAGCCCCGAATCGCCGCGTTCGAGCTCCTGCATGATGAGGCCGTAGGCGACGTTGTTGAGGCCGGGCAGGCCGTAGTCCGAGAGGTTGGCGCCGAAGAGGTCGAGCGCCGCCATCTCCGGCACCACCTCCATCGGGAAGCGGGCCTCGCGGTGGCATTCCTCGATGAGAGGCTTGAACCGCGCCTCGACGAAGTCCCGCACCGTCTCGCGAACCAGCTTCTCCTCCTCGCCGAGCAGCGAGTCGAGGTGCATGAAGTCGACACCGGGATAGCGGGCCATCGCAGACCCTCCTCGTGGGTTGTGGGTGAGTGCCGCCCCGGGGAGCGGGGCACGGCGTCCCCGACGTTTGTATCACAGGGGTCGGATGGGCGCGGTGAGGGCTCGGCACCGATGAAAGACCCTCGTTCGATACAATTACTCCAAAGATGGGCAACTACATGGGCGGCAGCGCCTGGGCGATGTCCCAGCAGATCAGCCAGGGGTTCATCCTGGTGAACGAGCGCACCTTCAGCCGGCTGCAGGCCGGCGAGATGGACAAGCTCGCCTTTGAGATGGAGAAGCTGCTGCGGGAAGTGCGCAGCGAGCAACCCCCCCTGGAGGACATCCCCGCGCTGCAGAACAAGAACCGCCGGCTGTCGCGCCTGACCGGGGCGATCAGTCAGCTGCGGCACTACCGCATGCGGCATCGGCGATGAGCGGCGCCGCCCCCGCCCGCCACGATCCGCGGTAGGGGCCGCCCTCCGCGCCGGCCCGGGCGGGGACGGAGCCCCCCCCGACGAGCGGTCAGGGGGTCAGCGCAGCCTGTAGGCGCCCAGCAGCGTCAGGCCGAGGCCGCCGATGTCGTCCTCGCCGAAGTACTCGCTGACCCCGCCGTCGCCGACCGCGTCCGGGATGGCGGACCAGCGCAGGTCGCCGCCGAGGCTGAACCGGCCCACCTCCCGGCGCAGGCCGACCAGAGCGTGCCCGCCGTAGTCGGTCGCCGAGCGGCTGCGGGGGCCGGCCGCCTCCGACCAGCGCACGACCGTCGGTCCCAGGCCGAGGTGGAGCCGCCACCGCTCCCGCGCCCAGGCGACCCAACCCAGGGTGAGGTGGATGGGCTCGTAGTCGAGGGAGACGTCGACGCCGGTGGGCTGCGGCGGGTCGGTGAGGAGGACCTGCTCGCCGTCGGCAGTGCCCCAATCGGCCGCCAGCGTCGCCAGCCAGCGCCGGGCGAGGCCCACCTCGAGGTAGAGCCCGAAGGAGGTCATCGGGCCGTCGAAGACGGCGTCCCAGCTGTCGGCGGCGTTGGTCATCTCGAAGACGCCGACGCCCAGCCCCACGGCGACCGCTCCGCGGCGGTGGGATCGCGCTTCCAGCGCTGGCTCCTCGGCCGCGACGGGCCGCTGCTGCGCCGCGGCGCTTGCCCCCAGCACCAGGGGCAGCAGGGCGGCGAGAGCACCGCCGACGCGCCGCTGCGGCCGCCTCACAGGCTGAATCCCAGGCCGTGGTGCGACTCGAGGGCATCGAGCAGACCGGCCCCGAACTCGGTGTCGAAGCCGGGAGTGCCGAGGTCGCGGGTGCGCTCGAGCAGCAGCAGGCGTACGGCGTCCGGGTCGGTGACCCCGAGCGAGATCAGCAGCGCGGCGACACCCGCCACCTGGGGCACGGCAAAGGAGGTGCCGGTCGACCAGAAGGCGCCGTAGATCTCGCTCCTGTCGAGCGGATCGAAGAGGAAGCTGGTCGACAGCGCGCCGTCGCGAATCCCCGGTCGCACCTCCTCGAGGCCGTCACCGGCCGGGGCCATCAGGTCGAGCTGCGGTCCGGTGTTGGAGTAGCTGGCGCGATCGTCGGCGAAGTTGGTCGCCCCCACCGCCAGCACCTGGGGGTAGCGCGCCGGGAACGACACGTCGCCAGGGAAATCCGGCGCGGTGGCCTCGTTGCCGGCTGCCGCCACCAGCACGACGCCCGCCGCGTGCGCTGCCCGCACTGCCTCCTCGAGGGCGGAGGTCCCCTCTTTGCCGCCCAGGCTCATGTTGATCACCTTGGCGCCGCGGGCCACGGCGAAGTGGATGCCCTCGGCGACGTCGCTGAACACTCCGAAGCCGTCGATCCCCAGGACCCGAACCGGCATGATCGCGGCGCGAGGGGCGGTGCCGATGCCGGCGACGCCATTGCCCGCCACCGCCGCGACCTGGGCGGCGGCGAAGGTGCCGTGTCCGAAGCGCGGGGACGCGAACGGCTCGTCGTCGTCGATCCCGACGCCGAGGTCGAAGGCTTCCGGATCTCCGTCGACGAAATCCCAACCGGGGACGAACGCCGTGCCCTCGAGGTCGACGCCGCGGCGCGTCGGGTAGCTGCCGCCGTTGCCGTAGGCGACCCCGGTGTCGATCACGGCGACGACCACGCCCGCCCCCAGCAGGGGGTTGTGGTCGAACGCCGACAGCAGACGGATCCGCTCATGGGTCCACTGCCTGGGGAGCAGCGGGTCGTCGAACGACGCCGCCGGCCGCACCGTCAGGTGTGCGGCGCGGCACCAGTGGTCCACCTCCGCCCAGGCCACTCCCGGGTCGGCGGCGAGCGCCGCGGCGAGGTGCCCGGGCTCGGTACCCGTCGGCACGGCGACGCGGGCGAAGGGGGCGAACCGGGACGGCCGATAGGTGCCGCCCCCGAGGGCGGCGACGCGCGCCGCGCGTTCGCCGGTCGGCACTTCGTCCCGGAAGCGAACCACTACCTGATGGCGCACCGCGCCGCGAGTGGAGGGCGCCACCGACGGTACCGGAAGCGGCTCGAAGGGCGCCGCAGGCGCCCGCGGTGGCCGGGGCCGCAGCCCCTCAGTGCCGCCGTCGGCGGCCGGCGGCAGCGCGAAGTCGCCCTCGACGCGCGGCGTGCGGTCGGAGCCGTCGACGATCGGAGCGCCCGTCAGGGGTACCACCAGCAGGGCCGCGGCGGCGAGGGCGACTGCGAGGGGCGCCGAAGTCCATCTCCAGTGCTTCATGGGCGGCGATTATACGAGCCTCTCCCGGCCTTCTTTGCTAGCATGACCGCCGCATCGACGACCGCCCGGAGCGCTATCCCGATGACACTCCAGTTGCCGTATCGCAAAGTCCTCATCCCTATCGACTTCTCCGACGACTCCAGACGCGCCCTCCAGTACGGGGTGAGGATGGCGGCGGCCGCCGGCGCCGAGGTGGCGCTGCTGACGGTGATCGACGACGCCTTCCCCTATCCCGAGCTGTTCGCCTGGGACCGCCCCGACGAGGAGTTCTACAAGACCCTGCGCACGCAAGCGCTGGCCCACATGGAGGGGCTGCTCGCCGACGCCCCCGCCGAGGTGCGGGTGGAGCGGCTGGTCGTCGCCGGCCGGCCGAAGCTCGAGATCGTCGCGGTCGCCGCCGAGATCGGCGCCGACCTCGTCGTCCTGGCGCGGCATGGGGTCAGTGGCTTGCGCACGGCGCTGATGGGCAGCACGACGGAGTCGGTGCTGCGGACCGCGCCCTGCCCGGTGCTGGTGCTGCCCCCCCCGGACCAGGATCCGGGGGAGGCCGCGGAGCCCAGGGAGAGGCGCTGAGCTTGGACTGGCTGCGTGCCGCCGGGCCGCTGGCTCTGGCGCTGGTGAGCGCGGTGGCCATCGATCAGCTCACCGAGGCCCGGCAGCTGCAGCCACCGGGTTTCCGCAGCCCGTGGCGGCGGGTAGGCGGGCTGATGGTGGTGGCCCTGGTGCTGTACCCGGGGGTGTTCCTCTCCCTGGCGCAGATCGGGGCGCCGCTGCAGATCGATTTCGACGCCGTCGCCACGCACGAGCTGTTCCTGCTGCACGGCATGCTGCTGGCGGCGTTGGCCGCCTGGCTGGTGCTCGGCTTCGCCGGCGAGGTAGCGATGACGTCGTTCCCGGGCGTGGTCCTGCGACAGCTCGGCCTGCGCCTGCGCGGCGTGCTGCGGGAGCTCGTCATCGGCCTCGGCACCGGCCTGCTGATCTGGCCGGTGCTGCTGCTCGCCGTCCTGCTGGTGGTGGGCCTGCTGTTCCTGCTGGGCGGAGAGACGCTGCTCCCCGCAGAGCCCCCGGCGATGATCGTGTGGATCGCCGCCATGCCGATCGGCGTGCGCCTGTTGATCGCGCTGTCGGCGGGGGTGGTGGAGGAGGTCTTCTTCCGCGGCTTTCTGCAGCCGCGCGTCGGAGTGGCTCTGTCGACCCTGCTGTTCGTCCTCGCGCACCTCGCCTACGACCAGCCGTTCATGCTCGTCGGCATCACCCTGCTGTCGCTCTACTTCGCCACTCTCACCCTGTGGAGGCAGTCGGTGTGGGCGGCCATCGCCGCCCACTTCCTGTTCGACGCGGTGCAGCTGCTGTTGGTCATCCCATGGGCGCTCGAACAGTGGCATAGCGGCGGCAGCCGCGAGCTCGCACCCCTGGTGGGCATGGGCTGATATGCTCCCGCCTCGCGATGTCCAGCGCGGCAGAGCCCCAGGCCTTTCTCGCCGTCGCCAGCCGGTTCGAGAACATCGAGCTGGTGCAGGCGGTGGTGGAGGATCTGTTGTCGCGTCTGGACCTCGACGGCGACACGCGCCACTGGATCGGCCTGGCGGTGCGCGAGGCGGTTGCCAATGCCATCAAGCACGGCAACGCCGCCGACCCGGAGAAGCGGGTGGAGGTGCTGTTGCGGGTGGAGGAGGGCACGGTGGTGGTGAAGGTGAAGGACGAGGGGGGCGGCTTCGACCCCACGGGTATTCGCGATCCGCTGGCGCCGGAGAACCTGCTGCAGCCGGGCGGGCGCGGTATCTTCTACATGCGGAACCTGATGGACCAGGTGGAGTACTCGTTCGGACCTGCAGGTGGGACCGAGGTCACCCTGCGCAAGCGGATAACCGACGCGGGCGCCGCCCGCGGCGCCGAGGAGGAGGCAAGCGGATGAACATCAGCGAGCGGCAGGAGGGGGACGTCACGATCCTCGACGTTTCGGGCAAGATCACCATCGGCGTGGGCGACGTGGCCGTGCGGGACGCGGTGCAGACCGCCCTGTCTTCCGGTTCCCTGAAGATCCTCGTCAACCTCGAAGAGGTGTCGACCATCGACTCGGCCGGCGTTGGCGAGCTGGTCAGCGCCTACACCACCGTGGCCAACCGGGGCGGCAGGCTGAAGCTGCTAAACCTGCCGCCGAAGGTCAACGACATCCTGCAGATCACCCAGCTCATCACCGTCTTCGAGGTCCACGACGACGAGCGCGAGGCGATCGCCTCGTTCTGAGGAGGTTGCGACGGCTGACGCGGCCGGGGCCCAGCGCGACCTGGCGGGGCATCTCGCCGCCCTCGGCCGCGAGGTGGAGACCCGCCTCCCGGCCCTGATCCCGCCCGCCGAGCGGCGGCCCGAGGGGGTGCACGCCGCCATGCACTACGCCCTCACCGGGCAGGGGAAACGGGTGCGCCCGGTGCTGGTCCTGGCGGTGGCCGAGATGCTCGGCCCACGCCACCAGGCGGCGCTCGACCTCGCCTGCAGCGTCGAGCTGGTGCACGCCTGCTCGCTGGTGCTCGACGACCTGCCGGCGATGGACGACGCGCGCCTGCG
>DATKEH010000082.1:0-16798 GCA_035546355.1 Thermoanaerobaculia bacterium | reverse complement strand
GGTGGCGGCCACCGGGGCGGCGAGGCGGTAGCCGCTGGCCTCGACGGCGCCCGCCAGCTCCTCGCCGGGCGTCGCCTCCGGCACGTACAGCACCCGTGCCGTGCCGGCGGCGAGATTCACCTGCGCCGACACGACTCCCGCGAGCCGCATCAGCTCGCGCTCGACGCGCGTGCCGGACGCCGCCCACTCCAGCCCCGCGACCTGCAGCACCGTCTCCTCGAGGCGCGCGCCGTAGCCCGCCGCCTCGATCGCGGTGACCAGCCCGGCGGCATGGATCCGCTCGGGGTCGAACCGCACCGTCGCTCGCTCGGTGGCGAAGTTGACCTGCGCCTCCGCGACCCCCTCGGTGCGCCCGAGCTTCTTCTGGATGCGCGCCGCGCAAGCCGCGCAGGTCATGCCGGTGAGCGGCAGGTCGAGTCGCTGCAGGCGCTCCCCGGAGCGGCCGGACCGCCCGCTGGCGGGCTCCGGCGCCGCGCCGGAAGGGGCCGCGTCGCCGGCTCTCTCGGGCGTAGCGGTGGTGGGGCTCATCGGCGGGGCTCAGCGAGCGTGCTTGTACATCAGGTCGAGAATCTCGCGATAGGCGCCTTCGGCGGCCAGCGGATCTCCCGAATGCAGCGCCTCGGTGACGCAGTGCTGCAGATGATTGCGCATCACCAGCTTGCCCACCGCCCGCAGCGCCTCGTGGACCGACGCCACCTGGGTCAACACCTCGGCGCAGTAGCGCTCCTCCTCCAGCATCCGCTGCAGGCCGCGTACCTGCCCCTCGATCTTCCTCAGCCGCGCCAGCGCCTGCTCGCGCAGCTGCGGGTCGACCCCCGCCGCGTGCCGGTGCTGCCCGCGGCTCGTCCTCTGTGGCTCGCTCATACCATACCCCCCATGGGTATGTTACGCTCGATGCGATACAGCGTCAAGGCGGTCCTCCGTTCCCTGGGGTTACAGACTTCTGGGGAGGGGCACACGCCGCGCGGCGCCGCGCGCCGCTCTCGCCCACCACCAGTCCCGGCGCCGTCCCCGGGCGGGGCCGATGCCCGGGCCCGCGAACCGCCCGGCCGGCTCCGACTCAATCGTCGCCCGGTTCGACGGGGTAGCGGCCCTCGAGGGCGAGGACCTCCTCGCGGAAGGCGGCGGCACGCGTGGGCCCCATGTAGACCTTGGCGGTCATGTCGATGCCGGCCGCCAGGCGCTCCAGGCGATCCGGCGTGATGGTCTCGGGCGCCTCCCCCTTCTGCACGATGCGGATGCGGCGCTGGATGTACTCCTCCGCCGCCGGGCCCATATAGTCCCTGGCGATGGCCAGGATGTCGTCGTAGAGCGCCACCGGCCCCGCCCTCTCTAGACGGTGTCCTCGTCGAATTCCTCTTCCTCTTCCGGCCGCCGCTGATGGGCGCGAAAGAACTTGATCGCCGCCACCATGCGATCGAAGCTGGCCGCCAGCTCGCCGATCTCGTCGTTGGAGCGGATGTCGATCTCGACGTCGAAGTTGCCGCGGCTGATCTTCTCGGTCGCCACCTTGAGCTGGTGCAGCGGCCGCACCAGCTCGCGGGAGGCGATGAAGGAGGCGGCGACCACCACCAGCAGCAGGGGAACGGTCAGGGCGAGCATGCGCAGCCCGGCAAGGATCGCCGGGCGCATCGCCTCGGAGCGGTCGATCTTGACCACCAGCCCCCAGCCCAACGAGGGGATGCCCTCCCACGCCGCCAGCACCTGGCGGTCGCGATAGTCCACCAGCTGTCCGCTGCCGGCCTGGCCGCGGGTGGCCTCCCGCAGAGGCCGCCCCGCCGCGGCGTCGAGCGGCATCTTGCGTGACAGGGCCGCCTCCGGGTCGTGGCGGCTGGGGGCCATGACGATCAGCTCTTCGCCGGCGCGGTGCGCCACTACCGTCTCGCCGGTCTTCCCCAGGCCCGTGAAGTCCTCCACGACGCGGAAGAAGCGGCTCAGGTTGAGCCGCGCCGCGAGCACCCCCAGGGTGTTGCCGGCGGGGCCCCGGATCGGCGCCGAGACGACTGTGGTCAGCCGGTTGGTGATGGGGGAGACGAAGAGCGGTGCGAAGTGCGTCGTCTTGAGGCCCTGCTGGAAGTAGCCGAGATCGCGCGCCGTCCGCCCCTCGTGCCCCTCGTAGGTCGAGGCGAGCACCCTCCCCTCGGGGTCGATCACCAGCAGCTCTTCGAACTGCTGCTGGTCCCACAGGATCAGGGCGAGCACGCGGGTGAGGTCCTGCATGGCCTCCGAGGGCGAGGAGCGCAGCGGGTCCGGGGCCGCGGCCGGAGGTTCGTCGGCGGCCGCTCGCCCGTCGGCGTCGCGCCCCTCGGCGTCCTCGAGCGCCGGCAACGCCGCCTCGCCGCCGCCGATGACGATGCGCCGGTTGCGGGCCGCCTCCTCCTGCGCCACCGCCGCCAGCTGTGGGGTCAGCAGGCCGGCGATCCGCTCGACCTGGGTGCGGCGGTCCTGGGTCAGCTGCTCGAGGGCCTCGGCCTTGGCGCGCGCCAGCCCTTGCAGGCTCTTCAGCGTCGCAGCGTGGAAGGCCTCTCGCAGCGCCGCGTAGTCCCACACCGTGAGCACCACCAGCGGCGGAACCGACACGGCCAGCAGCAGCAGCAGGAGCTTGGTACGCCAGGTGGTCCTCCCGCGGGTCTTGCGCACGGCAGTCATCGCGACACCGCCGCGCCCAACAGGTCGGTGAGCAGGGGTGCGATGGCGGGGACGGGGAGGACGTGGCGTACCGTGGTGCGCTCCAGGGCCGCCCGCGGCGCCACCGGGCTGAGGGCGCCGTCCGGGTCCTGGACCACCGTCAGGCCACCGCGGGCGGCGACCGCGGCGATGCCGGCGGCGCCGTCTCGCGAGGCGCCGGTGAGCAGCACCGCCACCAACCGCCGCTCGTAGGCGTCGGCGGCGGATTCGAACAGCACGTCGATGGACGGCCGGGCGTGCAGCACCGGCGGGTCGAGGGAGAGGGACAGCTCGCCCCTCTCCACCAGCAGATGGTAGTTGGGGGGAGCCAGGTACACCGTCCCGGGGAGGATCGGCTCGCGGTCCTCGGCCTCGTGGACCGGCAGTGGCGTGCGGGCGGCGAACAGCGCGGCCAGCGAAGCGCTGGAGTCGGCGCGCCGGTGCTGCACGACGGCGACGGCGGCGGGGAAGCTGGCCGGCAGCCCGGAGAAGATCTCCCCCAGGGCGTCGAGGCCCCCGAGCGAGGCCCCCATCACCACCAGGTCGAACCCCCCGCCGGCTCCGCCGCTCACCGTACCCTCCGATAGATGCGCAGGGGCTCGGAGAGCGGCTCGAACTGGTCGGCGTTGGGGGCGAAGCGCAGCGACTCGCGGATCCCCAGCACCAGGATGCCGAACTTCACCAGGCTGTCGTGGAGCAGCTCGTAGACCCGCTGGCGCAGCTCGGCGTCGAAGTAGATCATCACGTTGCGGCAGAGGATCAGGTGGAACTCGTTGAACGAACCGTCCGATACCAGGTTGTGCTGCGAGAAGATGATGTTCCCGCTCAGCTCGGGGCGCAGGATGGCGTTGCGGTCGTCGGCCCGGTAGTAGGAGGAGAAGTCGGCCTCGCCCCCGGCGAGCTGGTAGGCGCGCGTGTACTCGCGCATCGCGGCGAGGGGGTAGATGCCCCGCCGCGCCTGCCGCAGCACGTCCTCGGAGAGGTCGGTGGCGTAGATGCGGCTGCGCTCCAGCAGCCCCTCCTCGCGTAGCAGGATGGCCAGGGAGTAGACCTCTTCGCCGGTGGCGCAGCCGGCCACCCAGATGCGCAGGAAGGGCCAGGTCCGCAGCGCCGGCACCACCTGCTTGCGCAGCGCCCGGTAGACCTCGGCGTCGCGGAACATGCCGGTCACCTTGATGGTCAGCGTCGAGACGAAACGCTGGAACGATTGCGGGTCGCGCAGCAGGCGCTCCTGCAGCGCCGAGATCGTCCGCACTCCCTCGAGCTGCATCGCCCGCTGCACCCGGCGCCGCAGCGAGGCCTCGGTGTAATTGCGGAAGTCGTAGCCCCATCGCTGCGCCACCCCCGTCAGCAGCAGATCGAGCTCGAGCTCCTCGAGCTCCTGGCGCTCCTGCAACGCCGTCGCCTCCTCACCGATAGAGCCAGACCCGCAGCAGCGACACCAGCTGTTCGGGGTCGACCGGCTTGGTGACGTAGTCCGAGGCGCCCGCCTGCAGGCACTTCTCGCGGTCCCCCTTCATCGCCTTGGCGGTCAGCGCGATGATCGGCAGGTCGCGGTATTTCTTCTGCTTGCGGATGCGGCGCGTGGCCTCGTAGCCGTCCATCTCCGGCATCATGATGTCCATCAGCACTGCCTCGACGCCATCCTCCTCGGCCAGCTTGGCGAGGGCCTGTTGGCCGTTCTCGGCCCACGTCACGTCCATCTCGTGGCGCTCGAGCACCGAGGTGATGGCGAAGATGTTGCGTACGTCGTCGTCGACCACCAGTACCTTGCGACCCTTGAGCGCCGGATCGCCCCAGGTCAGGCTGCGCAGCATCTTCCGCTTGGGCTCCGGCAGCTTCTCCTCCACCCGGTGCAGGAACAGCGCCGTCTCGAGCAGCAATCGCTCGGGCGAGCGGACGTCCTTGACGATCACCGTCTCGGCGAGCTGCTGCAGGCCGGTCTCCTCCTCCCGCGACAGCTCCTTGCCGGTGTAGACGATGATCGGCAGCCGCTTGAGGCCCGGCTCCTCCTTGATGGTGCGGATCAGCTCGCCGCCCGGGACGTCGGGCAGCTTGAGGTCGAGCACCATGCAGTCGTAGGGCTCCTGCCGCAGCGCCTCGAGCGCCTCGGCGCCGCTGCCCACGGCGGTGGTCAGCACGTCCTCGTTGCCGATCAGCTCGATGATGCTCTCGCGCTGCACCTCGTCGTCCTCGACCACCAGCAGGCGCTTGACCCGCCGCTCCAGGAACTGCTGCATCATGCCGAGCGCCTCCTCGAGGCCCTCCCTGTCCACCGGCTTCTGCAGCACCGCCACGGCGCCCTGCTCGCGCGCCCGGTGCTCCTCGGGGGCGGCGGAAATCACGTGCACCGGGATGTGGCGGGTCTGCGGATCGTGCTTGAGGCGGTCGAGCAGCACCCAGCCGTCCATGTCGGGCAGCACCAGGTCGAGGGTGATGGCGTCGGGTTTGAAGCTGTGCGCCAGCTCCAGGGCCTCGGAGCCCTCGAGCGCCACCAGCCCCTTGAACCCGCGCTCGCGAGCCAGGTCGAGCAGCGTGCCGGCGAACGTCTCGTCGTCCTCCACCACCAGCAACACCCGATCTCCGGGGACGATGGCGTCGCGATCGTCGTCCACCGCGTGGCGCGGGGCGCTGCGGATCTGTTCCATCACCGCCTCGGGGAGGTTGATCGGCTCGGGGACCTCGACCGCCTCCTGGTCGCCGGCGCGGGCCGGCCGCGCACCCGGCGCCAGCGTCCAATCGGGGCGCCGGCGGGGCGTGTACTTGCGCGGCAGGTAGAGGGCGAAGGTGGTGCCGACGCCGACTTCGCTGTCGACGGTGAGCTCGCCTCCCAGCAGATGGGCGATCTCGCGGCTGATGGCGAGGCCGAGGCCGGTGCCGCCGTACTTGCGGCTGGTGCCCCCTTCGGCCTGCTGGAAGGCCTCGAAGATGATCTGCTGCTTCTCCTTGGGGATGCCGATGCCGGTGTCGCTCACCGCGAAGCAGAGCATGCCGTCGCCGTCGGGCCCCTTGCGTTCGCTGGTGCCGATGCGCAGGGTCACGCCGCCTTCGGCGGTGAACTTGATGGCGTTGGACAGCAGGTTGCGCAGCACCTGGCGCAGCCGCATGTCGTCGGTGACGATCGCCTCGGGGAGGTCGTCGGCGGGCTCGACGGCCAGCAGCAGCTCCTTGTCCTCCGCCAGGTGGCGGAAGGAGCGCTCCACGTACTCGCGCAGGACGTCGAAGCCGACGTCCTCGACGTTCAGCGCGATGGTGCCGGACTCGATCTTGGCGAGGTCGAGGATCTCGTTGATCAGCGCCAGCAGGTCCGAGCCCGACTGGTAGATGGTCTGGGCGAACTCGACCTGCTTGTCGGTGAGGTTGTCACCGACGTTGTCCGCCAGCTGCCGCGACAGGATGAGCAGGCTGTTGAGCGGGGTGCGCAGCTCGTGCGACATGTTGGCCAGGAACTGGCTCTTGTAGCGCGAGGTGAGCGCCAGCTGCTCGGCCTTCTCCTCGAGCTCCTGCTTGGCCAGCTCCACCTCCCGGTTCTTGCGCTCGACCTCCTCCTTCTGGGTGGTCAGCTGACGGGCCTTCTCCTCGAGCTCCTCGTTGGTCTGCTGCAGCTCCTCCTGCTGCGTCTGCAGCTCCTCGGCCATGCCCTGCGACTGCCGCAGCAGCTCGTCGGTACGCATGGTGGCCTCGATGGTGGCCACCACGATGCCCAGGCTCTCGAGCAGCTGGTCGATGAAGGCGAGCTGGATCTTGGTGAAGGGGTGGAAGGAGGCGAGCTCGATGACCCCCTTGACCTCCGACTCGAAGAGGATCGGCACCACCACGATGTTGAGCGGCGGCGACTCGCCCAGAGCCGAGGTCACCTGGATGTAGTTCGCCGGCACGTCGGTGACCAGGATGCGCTTCTTCTCCAGCGCCGCCTGGCCGACCAGCCCCTCGCCGATGGCGAAGCGGTTGGCGAGGTGTTTGCGCTCGCTGTAGGCCCAGGAGGCGAACAGCTTGAGCGCCGTCTCGTCGTCGTCGCGCTGGGCCATGAAGAAGGCGCCGTGCTGGGCGTCGACCACCTGCGACAGCTCCGACAGCACCTGGCGCGCCACGGTGAGCAGGTCGCGCTGCCCCTGCAGCATGCGGGTGAAGCGGGTGAGGTTGGTCTTCAGCCAGTCCTGCTCCTGGTTGGCGCGGGTGGTCTCGCGCAGCGTCAGGATCATCTGATTGATGTTGTCCTTGAGGATCGCCACCTCGCCGCGCGCCTCGACGTCGATCGACTGCGTCAGGTCGCCCTTGGTCACCGCCGTGGCGACGTCGCCGATGGCGCGCACCTGACGGGTAAGGTTGCCCGCCAGTTCGTTGACGTTGTTGGTCAGGTCGCGCCAGATGCCGGCGGCGCCGGGGACGTCCGCCTGGCCGCCGAGCTTGCCCTCGACGCCCACGTCGCGCGCCACGCCAGACACCTGGTCGGCGAAGGTCGACAGGGTGACGATCATGTTGTTGATCGTCGCCACCAGGGTGGCGATCTCGCCCTTCGCCTCGAGGTGCAGCTCCTGCTTGAGGTCGCCGTTGGCCACCGCGGTGACGACGCGGGCGATGCCGCGCACCTGCTCGGTCAGGTTGCGGGCCATGACGTTGACGTTGTCGGTCAGCTCGCGCCAGGTGCCGGAGACCCCCTTGACCTGCGCCTGGCCGCCGAGGATCCCCTCAGTGCCCACCTCGCGGGCGACACGGGTGACCTCGTCGGCGAACGAGCGCAGCTGATCGACCATGGTGTTGATGGTGTTCTTGAGCTCGAGGATCTCGCCGCGCACCTCGACGGTGATCTTGCGCGACAGGTCGCCGGTGGCCACCGCCGTCGTCACCTCGGCGATGTCGCGCACCTGGTTGGTGAGGTTGGAGGCCATCAGGTTGACGTTGTCGGTCAAGTCCTTCCAGATCCCCGCCACCCCGCGCACCTCGGCCTGGCCGCCGAGCATGCCCTCCACCCCCACGTCGCGGGCCACCCGGGTGACCTCGTCGGCGAACGACGACAGCTGGTCGACCATGGTGTTGATGGTGTTCTTGAGCTCCAGCAGCTCGCCGCGCACCTCGACGGTGATCTTGCGGGAGAGGTCGCCGTCGGCGATGGCGGTGGACACCTGGGCGATGTCGCGCACCTGATCGGTCAGATTCCGCCCCATCAGGTTGACGTTGTCGGTGAGCTCCTTCCACACCCCGCGCACGCCCTCGACCGACGCCTGGCCGCCGAGCTTGCCTTCGGTGCCGACCTCGCGCGCCACCCGCGTCACCTCCTCGGCGAAGGAGGAGAGCTGGTCGACCATGGTGTTGATGGTGCTCTTGAGCTCCAGGATCTCGCCGCGCGCGTCGACGACGATCTTGCGCCGCAGGTCCCCCTCGGCGATGGCGGTGGCGACCTGCGAGATCGACCGCACCTGGGCGGTCAAGTTGCTGGCCATCGAGTTGACCGCGTCGGTCAAGTCGCGCCAGGTACCCGAGACGCCGCGCACGTCGGCCTGCCCGCCCAGCTTGCCCTCGACGCCGACCTCGGAGGCGAGGCGGGTCACCTCGTCGGCGAACGACGACAGCTGGTCGACCATGGTGTTGATGGTGTTCTTGAGCTCCAGGATCTCGCCGCGCGCGTCGACGACGATCTTGCGCGTCAGGTCGCCGCGGGCCACCGCGGTCGTCACCTCGGCGATGTCGCGCACCTGGTTGGTGAGGTTGCTCGCCATCATGTTGACGTTCTCGGTGAGCTCCTTCCAGATGCCGCGCACCCCCTCCACCTCGGCCTGACCCCCGAGCCGCCCCTCGACCCCCACCTCCCGCGCCACCCGCGTCACCTCGGCGCCGAAGGCGTTGAGCTGGTCGACCATGGCGTTGAGGGTGGTCTTGAGGTCGAGGACCTCGCCGCGGGCGTCGACCGTGATCTTGCGCGACAGGTCGCCGTTGGCCACCGCCCGCGCCACGTCGGCGATGTTGCGCACCTGGTTGGTGAGGTTGCTGGCCATCGAGTTGACGTTGTCGGTGAGCTCTTTCCAGATGCCCGAGACGTTCTGCACCACCGCCTGGCCGCCGAGCACCCCCTCGGTGCCCACCTCGCGCGCCATGCGGGTGACCTCGTCGGCGAACGACGACAGCGAGTCGACCATCGCGTTGATGGTGTTCTTGAGCGCCAGGATCTCGCCCTTGACCTCGACGGTGATCTTGCGCGAGAGATCCCCGTTGGCCACCGCCGTCGTCACCTCGGCGATGTCGCGCACCTGGTCGGTCAGGTTGCGCCCCATCAGGTTGACGTTGTCGGTGAGCTCCTTCCAGATCCCCGAGACGTTCTTGACCTCCGCCTGCACCCCGAGGGTCCCCTCGGTGCCCACCAGGCGCGCCACCCGCGTCACCTCGGCGGCGAAGTGGTTGAGCTTGTCCACCGTCGAGTTGATGGTCTCCTTGAGGGCGGCGATCTCCCCCTGCGCGTCGACGGTGATCTTGCGCGACAGGTCCCCCTCGGCGATGGCGGTCACCACCTCGGCGATGTTGCGCACCTGGTTGGTGAGGTTGGAGGCCATCAGGTTGACGTTGTCGGTGAGCTCCTGCCAGATCCCCGAGCCCCCTTTGACCTCGGCCTGGCCGCCGAGCTTGCCCTCGACCCCCACGTCGCGCGACACCCGCGTCACCTCGGCGGCGAAGGAGCCGAGCTGGTCGACCATGGTGTTGATGGTGTTCTTGACGTCGAGGATCTCCCCCTTGACCTCGACGGTGATCTTCTTGGACAGGTCGCCGGCGGCGATGGCGGTGGCCACCTCGGCGATGTTGCGCACCTGGCCGGTTAGGTTGTTGGCCATCGAGTTGACGTTCTCGGTCAGCTCGCGCCAGACGCCGGAGACGCCGCGCACCTTGGCCTGGCCGCCGAGGATCCCCTCGGTGCCCACCTCGCGCGCCACCCGGGTGACCTCGTCGGCGAACGACGACAGCTGGTCGACCATGGTGTTGATGGTGTTCTTGAGCTCCAGGAACTCGCCGCGCACCTCGATGTTGACGGTCTTGGTCAGGTCGCCCTGCGCCACCGCGGTGGTGACGCGGGCGATCTCCCGCACCTGCGCCGTCAAGTTGGAGGCCATCAGGTTGACGCTCTCCGTGAGCTCCTTCCAGGAGCCCGACACCCCGGGGATCTCGGCCTGGGCGCCGAGCTTGCCCTGCACCCCCACCTCGCGGGCGACCCGCGTCACCTCGGAGCCGAAGCGCGACAGTTGCTCGACCATGCCGTTGACGCCCCTGGCGTGCTTGAGGAAGTCGCCGCGCAGGGGCTGCTCCACGCCCTCCAGGTCGATGGTCTGGGTGAGGTCCCCCTGGGCCACCGCCGACACCACCCGGGCGATCTCGTGGGTGTGGGCGGTGACGTCGTCGAGCAGGGAGTTGACGGCCGAGACGTGCGCCGCCCAGCCGCCGCGGGCGTCGCCCCGCCGCATGCGCTTGCGCGTACGCCCCTCCTTGCCGACCGCCACGCGCAGCTCGCCGAGCTCGCCGCCCAGGCCGCTGACCAGCTCGACGACCTCGTTGAAGACGTCGCAGATCTGGCCGTCGATCCCGGTGTGGTCCTCGGGCAGGCGGGCGCCGAAGTCGCCGCGCTTGAGGGCCCGCAGGGCGGCCAGGATCTGCCGCCGCTGCAGGGCCTCAGCGGCCGGCTTGGCGGTCTTCCCGGGTCTCTTCTGGCGGTCTACCTTGGGGCTCGTCGTCGTCATGCAGTCGACTCCTCAGCGCCCGCTGTAGATCGCTGGCCGCGGCGGGCTTGGTCAAATGAGCGGCGAATCCGGCGTCTCGTGATCTCTCCTGGTCCTCGGGGCGGCCGAAGCCGGTGAGGGCGATCAGCCGCGGCGCCGCGGCGCCGAGGGCGGCGCGGACGCGGCGGGCGACGCCGTAGCCGTCGATGCCGCCCGGCATCGCGATGTCCACCAGGGCGACGTCGGGGCGGCTGGCGAGGATGCGCTCCACGCCCTCGGCGCCGTTGGCGGCGCACTCCACGCCATGCCCCCACTGCTCGAGAAGGGCCTGGACGCCGTGGCGTACGTCGTCCTGGTCCTCGACGACGACGATGCGCAGCGGTTCGTCGCGTTCGTGCGGCTCGTCCTCGGCTCCAGCGGCGACTCCTGCGGCCTCGCCGGCGCTGCTCAGCGGCAGCCGCACCACGAACTCGCTCCCCTTGCCGCGCCCCTCGCTGTAGGCGCGCACCCGCCCGCCGTGCATGTGCACCAGCCGGTGCACCAGGGTGAGCCCCAGCCCCAGGCCGCTGCCGTTCTCCTGCTCCTGCACGAACATGTCGAAGATGCGCTCCAGCATCGCGGCGCCGATCCCGCGGCCGTTGTCGGCGACCCGCACCACCGCGAAGTCGCGGTCGCGACCGCAGGAGAGGCGGATCTGGCCGCCGGGATGGGTGTACCGCGCCGCGTTGTGCAGCAGGTTGGCGACCACCTGAGTGAGGCGCACCGCGTCGCCGTCTATCGGCAGCGGCTCGTCACAGGGCGACAGCGAGAGCTCGTGTCGGCGCTCCGCGAGGAAGGGGCGCACGCTGTCCAGCGCCTGGTCCATCACGTCGCCGAGATCGATGCGCTCGCAGCGCAGGATGATCTTGCCCTGCGAGATCCGCGACACGTCGAGCAGGTCGTCGACGAGCCGGACCAGGTGGTGGACCTGGCGCTCCATCGAGGCGCGGACGCGGTCGAGCCCCTCGTGGCCGATGCCGTACTGGCGGATCAGCTCGAGCCCGGTGACCATCGGCGCCAACGGGTTGCGCAGCTCGTGGGCCAGCACGGCGAGGAACTCGTCCTTGCGCCGGCTCTCCTCGCGCAGGGCGTCGGCTTCCCAGCGCTGCCGCTCCTGCTGCATGTGGCGGTCGAGCTCGCGGCGCTCCATCTCGCGCAGCAGCTCCGCCTGGCGCGCCACTTCGGCCGTGCGCTGCTGCAGCTCGACGAACACCGATGCCTTGGCGCGCAGCACCTCGGGGACGATGGGCTTGAACAGGAAATCCACGGCGCCCAGGGAGTAGCCGTAGAGGATGTCGGCGTCGTCGCGGCTGTAGGCGGTGACGAAGATGATCGGCACGTGCCGCGTGCGCCGGCGCGAACGGATCATCCGCGCCGTCTCGAAGCCGTCCATTCCCGGCATCTTGACGTCGAGGAGGATGAGGGCGAAGTCCTCCTCCAGCAGCAGGCGCAAGGCCTCGCGTCCGGAGCTCGCCTTGACCAGGCCGCGCCCCAGCTCGCCCAGGGCCACCTCGATGGCTGCGAGGTTGGCGGCGTCGTCGTCGACGACCAGGATGTCGCTCGCGGCTCTGGCGTCGTCGGGCACCCCCTCCGGCCTGGAAAGGGTGGACTCTTTCCCCGTGCTTGTAATTTCTGCCTTCTGCAGATCCTGATCAGCCATCTGGGCCGCCGTGTCCGATGGTACGTAAGCAGGGGCCGTGCCAGTGGTGACCGCTCGCCGCACCCGCCGGCGCCGACCTCGACCGTAGGTACCCGTAGGAGTCTGTCATCGCCGCGTCCGGTCAGCGGGTGCGAGAGGCGCCGGTGGCGACCACCGGCTGGGGACCGTCCACGGCCGGGGTGGCGGACGGCAGGAGATCCGCGAGGGTGCGGTCGGCCAGGGTGCGCCGGCGGCTCTGCTGCAGCGCCGTGCTGACCCCGGAGAGGCGAGCGCCGAGGTCGGCCGGCAGGGCTTCGCCGAGCTCCTCGAGGCCGCCGTCGTAGGCTGCGAGGACCGTCTCCACCGCCACGTCCTGCGGCGGCCGGGCGAGCAGGTACTGCCGGGCGTCGCCCCCCGTCTCCACCACCACGCCCGCACGCCGCAGCGGCTCGAGGGCCTCCTCCAGCGCTTCCGGCGCCAGGCCGAGCCGCGAGGAAACCGTGTCGAGGTCCTGCAGGGGCCGGCCCGAACGCAGCTCCTGGCCGAGGAGCAGCGTGGCGGCCAATCCCACCCACGGCTCTCGCCAGCGGGCGTCGAGCTGCCGCGACCGGGTCAGCGAGTCGGCGTGCTGGGTGACGAACGCCACCTCGCAGCCGATCAGCACCGCCCACCAGGCGAGCTGCACCGAGACCATGAAGAAGAGAGCCAGGGCGAACCCCCCGTACACCAGCCTGCTGATCTCGGTCAGGCTCGAGACGTAGAGACCGAAGGTGTGACGCAACAGCTCCAGCAGCAGGGCGGCGAGCACGCCGCCGGCAGCGGCGGCCCGGAACCGCACCTGCGTATAGGGCACCTGCCAGTAGAGCATCGTCAGGCCGACCGCGCTGACCAGGAAGGGGAGGGCGCGTACCAGGATCGATTCCTGGAACAGCACGTCGAAGCCGGGACGGCTGCGCAGCACCGCCAGCAGGGCCAGCCCCGAGCCGATGACCATCGGGCCCCAGAACACCAGCAGCGTGAAGGAGAGCAGCTTGGCCCGCAGCGTGCGGCGGGTGGAGACTCGCCAGATCTTGTTGATCGTCTCCTCGATGGTCATGAAGGCGCCGAGACCCACCAGCACGAAGATCAGGGCGCCCGTCTCCTGGAGGTTCTCCGCCTGGTGGACGAACTTCTCGATGGTCTCCACCAGGTCGGACTCGGAGTAGGGCAGGAAGCTGGTGAGGACGTCGAGGATGCGCTCCTGGTAGCGGTGGAGCAGCTGGGTGCCGACGAAGGAGAAGGCGGCGAGCAGCGGGATGAGCGCCAGGATGGTGACGAACGCCAGGGCCGCCGCCTTGAGGGTGATGGCGTCCTCGCCCGACTTGCGTCGCACCAGGCCGAGGAAGACGAGGGATCGGCGGAGGCTCTCCCGGAGGCGAGGCGCAGCGGCTCGGACCATCTCGCCCGGCGAGCGCCGTCGCCGGCGCATCGAGGCGTGCAGCCCAGGCATCGTGAGCCGAGTCTAGCAGCCCGACGCCGCGCGATACGCGAGGTGCCATGATGCGGTGCGCGGCGCCGCGCGATACAATCGCCCACAGCCCCCTCCCCGGCGCCGCGCGCTGGAAGGGCGGGGCCTCACCGAGAGAGGGGATGGCGATGACAGACGCGAGCGACAAGGCGAAGCAGGGGGCCCGACGAGTCAAGGAACGTCTCGGCGAGGCGGCCCGCGGCGCGGAGCAGCGGTACCAGAAGGTGGCCGAGGAGATGCGCCGCGAGGCGGAGCAGGCGGCCAAGGCGGCGCGCGAGCGCATGGACGGCGCCGTCGAGAGCCTGCGCGGCGGCTACGGCAAGGTGGCGCAGAACGTGGGGGCGTGGAGCGATGACCTCGACGACTACGTGCGCGACAATCCTGGCCGTTCCCTGTTGATCGCCGCCGCGGCGGGGTTCGTCCTCGGCTTGCTGCTGCGCGGCGGGCGGCGGGAGTAGCCGCCCGCATGCTCGGCGACGCCGACGCGCTGCTGGACGAGCTGCTCCCCGAGGGGTTCCCGTGGAAGCGGATGGTGCGGCGCTACCCGCGGACCGCCGTCGCGGTGGCCGCGGCGGCCGGCTTCTGGCTCGGGCGGGCCCGCGGGGACGTGCTGCTGGCGACCCTCGGCGCCTTGGCCGCTGCGCAGGCGAGCGAGGCCGCGGCGGGTCTGCTCGGCAAGTAGGCGCCGAAGCCACCGGGCCGCCGCGTGCGCCAGATCCTCCACATCTCCGACATCCACTTCGGCCCCCCCCACCTCGCCGAGCTGGCGGCGGAGATCCACCGCTTCGCGGACGACCACCACCCCGACGTGGTGGTGGTCTCCGGCGACCTCACCCAGCGCGCCAAGCCGCGACAGTTTCGCGCCGCGCGGGCGTTCATCGACCGGCTGCCGGCGCCGGCGCTGGTGGTGCCGGGGAACCACGACGTGCCGATGTACCGCTTCTGGGAGCGGATCTTCGACCCGTTCGGCGCCTACCGGCGGCACTTCTCGCCCGATCTCGAGCCGATCTTCCAGGACGACGAGCTGTTCCTGGTGGGGATCAACACCGCCCACGGCTGGACGGTCAAGGAGGGGCGAATCCGCTTGTCGCGATTGCGCCAGGTGGCCGACCTGCTGCAGCAGGTGCCCGACGGGCTGGTGAAGATGGTCGTCGCCCACCACCACATGATCCCGCCGCCCCGCTTCGGCACCCAGTCGGTGCTGTCCAACGCCTACCAGGCGATCGAGCTGTTCTCCGACGCCGGCGTCGAGCTGGTGCTCTCCGGGCACCAGCACCAGACCTACCTCGCCACCTCGGAGGAGTTCTACCCCAGCGGCCGGGAGCCGGTGCTGATGCTGCATGCCGGGACGACGACTTCGAGCCGGGGCCGGGGGAGCGAGTCCAACCGCAACACCTTCAACTGGATCCGCGTCGACGACCGCTCGCTGCGGTTCTCGCTCTACCGCTGGGAGCCCACCGTGCACGGCTTCGTCGAGGCCAGCCGGCACTTCTACCCCCGGCGCACCTGCAGCCCGTATTGCCTGGTGGAGCTGGATTAGCCGGCGACCCGCGCGCGAGCCACTGCCGTCGGCGGGGCCGACCACGCCATGCCCGCCACTGCACCTCGGCTATCATCTTCCAATGGCCGAGTCATGGGAGGTGGTGGCAGTCCTGGGCAACGAGGAGGAGGCGCGGCTGATCGCCGGGTTCCTGGCGGGCCACGGCATCGCGTGCGAGGTGGAGTCGGTGCACTCCCACGAGTTTCCGATCACCGTCAACCCGCTGGGCGAAGTGCGCCTGCAGGTGCCGGGCGAGCATGCCGAGCGCGCCAGGGCCCTGATCGCCGAGCATTCCTCCGCCGAGCTGGCCGAAGGGTGGTCCGAGCCGCCCGGCCCGGCGGAGGAGTGACGCGTCCATGAGCCTCGCCCCGGGCGCCGCCCTCGGCCGCTACCGCATCGTCCGCCGGCTGGGAGCCGGCGCCATGGGCGAGGTGTACCTCGCCGAAGACCCGGCGATCGAGCGCCGGCTGGCGCTCAAGACGGTGCGCCTGCTCGGCGAGCAGGCGATGTCGCACGACGAGCTCAAGGCGCGGCTGCTGCGGGAGGCCAAGGCCGCCGGCCGCCTCGTCCATCCGTACGTGGTGACCCTGTTCGATGCCGGCGAGGCCGAGGGCGTGTTCTACCTCGCCTTCGAGTTCATCGACGGGCCCGACCTGGCGCAGCGGATGCGTGCCGAGCCGCCGCTGACGCTGGGCGAGGTGCTGCGCATCGGCCGCCAAGCGGCCGAGGGGCTGGATGCGGCGCACCGGCGCGGCATCGTGCATCGCGACATCAAGCCCAGCAACATCCTGCTCGACGAGGCCGGGCAGGTGAAGGTCACCGACTTCGGCATCGCCAAGATGGTGGGCCAGCAGACCGAGCTCACCCAGGCGGGCTCGGTGGTCGGCAGCCCCCACTACCTGTCGCCCGAGCAGATCCGGGGCGACGAGCTCGACGGCCGCAGCGACCTGTTCTCGCTCGGCGTCGTGCTCTACGAGGTGCTCAGCCGCCGCCGCCCCTTCGAGGGCGACACCATCACCACCCTGGTCTACCAGATCCTCAGCCGCGAGCCGGTGCCGCTGGCGGAGGTGCGGTCCGGCCTGCCGCCCCGTCTCGAGCGAATCGTCAGCCGCCTGCTGGCCAAGGAGCGTGACGCCCGCTTCGCCACCGCCGCCGAGCTGGCCGAGGAGCTGGCGGGTTGCGAGAGGGAGCTATCGGAGGGCGTGCTGGACGGCACCGCCGCGCCGCCGGCCGAAGACATGGACGACACGGTGCGGCTGGGAAGCGGCAGCGCGGCCGCCGCCGCCGTTCCACCGCCACCGCCGCCGGCCGCTGCCGCGGCAACGGGTACGGCGCCGCCGCCGCCGCCACCTGCCGCGGCGGGCCCGGCACCCACGGCGCGCAGCTCCGCAGGGCGCTGGGTGGCGGCTGCGGCCGTGGCCGCGGCCCTGCTGCTGTTGCTCGCCGCCGGCGGCGTCTTCCTGTGGCTGATGGCGCGCGACGACGGCTCGGCAGAGCAGGCCGCGGATGGGGCGTCGCTGGAGGTGCCGGCCGGCGCCACCGGCGACGCCGGTCCCCGCCCCGGCGGTTCCGGCCCCGCCCTCACCGAGGCCGCCCCGCAGGGCGCAGAGAGCCCGCCCAGGGGCGAGGGATCGTCCGCGGCGGCGCTCGCCGTACCGATCGGGGCGGCGTCCCCGGCAGCGGAGGAGCGCGCGAGCCGCGGCGGCGAC
>DATKEH010000081.1:0-5316 GCA_035546355.1 Thermoanaerobaculia bacterium | reverse complement strand
AGCGCCTCGATCGGGTCGAGGGCGGCGGCGCGGTGGGCCGGCAGCGCTCCCGCCAGCAGCCCCGTGGTGAGGCTGACGGCCAGCGCCGCCAGCACGAACCGCAGGGGCGTGTGCACCGGCAGCCCGGCGATCAGCAGGCGCAGGATGCCGCCGAGCCCCAGCCCCGCTGCCAGCCCCAGGACGCCGCCGAGCACGGCCAGCGCCGAGGCCTCCGCCAGGAACAGCGCCCGCACCTGGCGGCGGGTGGCGCCGAGCGCCCGCAGCAGGCCGATCTCCGGCGTCCGCTCGCCCACCGCGATCCACATCATGGTGAGGATCCCCACCGCCCCCACCACCAGCGAGATGCCGGCGATCGCCCCCACCGCCATGGTGATCACGTCCATGACGTTGCCGAACACCTCCAGCATCGCCTCCTGGGTGATGATGGTGAAGTCCTCGTTGCCGCCGTGGCGGGCGGTGAGCAACGCGCGCACACGCTCCACCACCACCGGCTCGGGGTGGTGGTAGAGGACGTCGATCTCCAGCAGCTCGTCCTGGTTGAACAGCCGCATCGCCGAGGCCACCGGCACGAAGGCGGTGTCGTCGAGGTCCATGCCCAGGAAGCTCCCCTTCGGCTCCATGACGCCGACGACGCGGAAGCGGTGGCCGCCGATGCGCACCCACCTGCCGAGCGGGTTCTGGTCGCCGAACAGCTCGCGCTGCAGGCGCACGCCCAGGATCGCCATCGGGTAGGCGCGCTCGGGGTCGCCGGCCGGCCAGAAGCCGCCGACCTGCGGCTGGAACTTCCACACCGGCCCCATCTCGGGGGTGATGCCGTAGATGTTGACCGACCGCCCCAGGCCGCCGTGCTCCACCCGCCCGGTGCCGAAGGTGACGGGCAGCACCCGGTCGATCCCGGGCAGCCGCGCGAGGGCCTCGGCGTCGGCGATGGAGAGCTTGCGGGTGGTGCCGCCGAGCACGCCCGGCACCCCCAGCGTCTCGGACTTGCCGGGATTGATGGCCAGCAGGTTGGTGCCGAACTGGCTGAACTGCTCGAGCATGAAGCGGCGGGTGCCCTCGCCGATGGAGGTGAGCAGGATCACCGCGGCGATGCCGATGGCGATGCCGAGCAGCGACAGGAAGGAGCGCAGGCGATGGGCGAGGACGGCGCCGACGGCGAGCGAGAGCAGGTCGCGGCTCATCGGCTACCTCCGCGCCAGCGCCGCCACCGGCTCCAGGCGGCTGGCGCGCCGTGCCGGCAGCACCCCGAACAGCACCCCCACCACCAGCGCCGTCCCCACCGCCGCCACCACCGCCCACAGCGGCGCCCGCGCCGGCACCGCGGGGAACAGCTCGAGCAGCAGCAGCACCCCGAGCTGGCCGACCGTTAGGCCCACCAGCCCGCCGGCCAGGGAGAGCAGGCCCGCTTCGAGCAGGAACACGCCGAGGACCTGACGCCGCTGGCCGCCCAGGGCCTTGAGCAGCCCCACCTCGGAGGTGCGCTCGGAGACCGAGACCAGCATCACGTTCATGATGCCGATGCCCGCCACCGCCAGCGAGATGGCGGCGATCGCCCCCACCGCCAGCGTCAGCGCCGCCAGGATGCGCTGGAACGAGGCCAGCACCGCCTCCTGGGTCAGCACCGTCACGTCCCGCTCACCGTGGCGCTCGGCGAGCACCTCCTCCACCTGCGCCTGGATGGCGTCGAGCTCCTCGTGGCGCCGCGCCTCGAGGAGGATGCGGAACAGCGAGCTGCGGTCGAACAGGCGCATGGCGATGGCGACGGGGACGATCGCCACCTCGTCCATGTCGACGCCGAGCTGCACCCCGCGCGGGGCCAGCACGCCGATCACCTTGAGCCGCCAGCCGGCGACCCGCACCACCTGCCCGACCGGGTCCGAGGCGGGGAAGAGCTCCGTCGCCAGGGATCTCCCCAGCACCACCACCGGCGCCCCGCGCTCGAGCTCGCTCGGCGGCAGGAAACGACCCCGGGCGACGGCCAGCTTGCGCACCGGCAGCAGCTCCTCGGTCGACCCCATCACCGCCACCTGCCGCCGCCGCTCGCGATGGGCCACGTACTCGGTGCCGATGGCGATGGGGACGGCGCGCAGGATGCCCTGCACCTCCCGCTCGAGGGCGGCCGCGTCCTCCAGCGTCAGGTCGTGCGGCGTGCCGCCGAGGCCGGGGATGGAGCCGGTGGTCTCGCTGCGGCCGGGGACGACGATGAGCAGGTTGCTGCCCAGGCTGGCGAACTCGCCGAGCACGTAGCGCTTGGCCCCTTCGCCGAGAGCGGTGAGGATCACCACGGCGGCGACGCCGATGCTCATGCCGAGCAGCGACAACAGGGTGCGCAGCCGGTGCGCCGCCAGCGCCTGCCAGGCGAACCGCGCGGCCTCGGGGACGGTCACGGCGAGCTCTCCTGCTCGGCGAACGGCAGGATCCCGACCTGGATCTCCTCGCCTCGCAGCCGCCGCGCCACGCGACCGTCCACCAGCACCAGCACCCGCCGGGCGCGCCGTGCCACGTGGGGGTCGTGGCTCACCACCACCAGGGTGATCCCCTGGCGGTTGAGCTCCTCGAGCAGCTCGATCACCTGCACCCCGGAAGCGGTGTCGAGATTGCCGGTGGGCTCGTCCGCCAGCAGCACCTTGGGCCGCATGATGGTGGCCCGGGCGATGGCCACGCGCTGCCGCTGTCCCCCCGACAGCTCTTCGGGGCGGTGGTGGGCGCGATCGGTCAGACCCACCGCCTCCAGGGCCTCCGCTACCCTGCGGGCCCGCTCCGCGCGCGGCAGGCCCGCCAGCAGCAGGGGCAGGTCGACGTTGCCCGCCGCGGTGAGCCGCGGAACCAGGTGGAAGAACTGGAAGACGAAGCCGATGCCGTGGCGGCGCACCTCGGTCAGCTCGCTGTCGGCAAGGCCCTGCACCTCGCGGCCGGCGAAGCGGTAGACCCCGGCGTCGGGGCGGTCGAGGCAGCCGAGGACGTTGAGCAGGGTCGACTTGCCCGAGCCCGAGGGGCCCATGATGGCGACGTAGTCGCCCTCGGGGATGCTCTCGTCGACGTCGACCAGGGCGTGCACTAGCTGGTCGCCCACCTGGTAGGTGCGCGAGACGCCGCGCAGCTCGAGCAGAGGGGGGGGAGGATGGGGCGAGGGATGGAGTGACGGGCGCGGTGTCAATCTGCCTCCACCTGCACGACCGCCCCGGGCTGCACCTCCTCGCGGTCGAGGGAGGTGACCACCCGGTCTCCCGCCGACAGCCCGGAGGTCACCTCCGTCCAATCCCAGTTGCGCAGCCCCACCTCCACCCGCCGTTCGGCCAGCACCCCGTCCTCGACCACCAGCACCCGGTTGCCCGCCAGCAGTGCCGGGGTGGGGATGCGCAGCACCTCCTCGCGCACTTCGAGCACCACCTCGACGTCGGCCGAGGTCCCGGGCAGCAGCCGGGCCACCAGCGCCGGGTCGGCGAGCTCGACCTCGATCTCCACCGTGCGGTTCTGCTGCTCGACGTCGAGCACGAACGGAGCGACCCGCACCACCCGCCCCGCGAGCTCCTGGCCCGGGAAGGGGTCGAGGGAGACCCGCGCCGGCAACCCCGGACGCAGGCGGGCGGCGTCGACTTCGTCCATCGGCGCGCTGACGTAGAGGGAGGTGGGGTCGAGCAGGTCGATCACCGGCGGCATCGGCAGCCCCGGCGGCGAGGGCGTGACGTACTCGCCGACCTCCGCCGAGAGCTGGGCGACCACGGCGTCGAATGGAGCGCGCAGCAGCGTGCGCCCCTGCTCGGTGCGGGCGAGCTGGAGGGCGGCGGCGGCGCGCTCGGCGGCGAGGCGGGCGGCGTCACAGGCCGCGGCGGCGGTAGCCGCCTCGCTCTCCAGGCGCTCCAACAGGTTCTCCGAGACGATGCCCTGCGCCGCCAGGCCGCGGTTGCGCTCGAGCTCGCGGCGCGCCTGCTCGGCCTGCAGGCAGGACTGCCGCGCCGCGGCCTGCGAAGCCGCCACCTCGCGCTCCGCCACGCGCTCCTGGGCCGACTGCACGCTGGGGTCGAGGCGCAGCACCACCGCGCCGGCCGGCACCCAGTCGCCCTCGCTGTAGGGAGCCTCGACGACGCGGCCGCCGATCTCGGGGGACAGCCGGGCCCGCCGCCGCGCCTTGACCGTGCCGGCGCGGGAGTTGGTGACGGTCTCCGCCACCTCCCCCCGCTCGGCGGCGGCGACGGTGACGGTGATCCCTTCGGGGGCGAAGAACAGGGCGCGCACTCCCCACCCGGCGAGGGCGAGGAGGGCCACGGCGACGACGAGCTTGACGCTGCGCGGCACACGACGGGGCGACGATGCACGGGGCTCGGCCACGGTCTGGAGTCCTCTCTGTGGGAGACGCGCTCCGGTCGCCGACCGGTGGCGCGGCCCCGAGCCTATCCGACGTCGCGCCCCGGCGGCGGAATTCGCCAGGCGGAGCCGCCGGTTGTGGGAAGGGACCGCCCGGAGACCCGCCATGAGCCGATCTGCCCTCGCTCTCCTCAGCCTGATCGCCGCCGCCGCCGCCATCGCCGGCTTCTTCGGCTGGCGCCACCTGCAACGGCTCGAGGGGGAGGTGACGGCGCTGCGTGGCACGGTGGTCGCCCTCGGCACGGATCTCCAGGATGCCGAGGAGCAGGCGCGTTCGAGCGCGCAGCGCGCCGACGAGGCGGAGGAGCGCTCCGCGCGCGGCGAGGCGCTGGCCCTGCGGCTGGCGGAGCGCGCCGAGGCCGCCGAGGGGGAAGCGGCCGCCGCCTCGCGGCAGGCGATCGCCGATCGCGTGCGGGCGACGATGGCGGCGGCCGACGCGGAGCTCGCCGGCCAGGCGCGGCAGGCGGCCGACCAGCGCTCCGCCGACGCGCTGCTCAAGGCGGAGCAGGCGTTCCTGGAGGCGGAGCGGGCCAAGCGCGAGGCGCGGGAGATGCGCCAGCGCCGGGAGCAGGAGCTCGACCGGCTGGCGCGGGCGCTCGACCAGATCGCCGCCACCCGCCGCACCGCCCTGGGGCTGGTCATGGACCTCGGCGACAGCATCGAGTTCGACTTCGACAGGGCGGAGCTGCGGCCGCAGAACCGCGAGCTGCTCGCTCGCATCGCCGGCGTGCTGATGACCGCCGAGGACTTCGCCATCCAGGTCTACGGCCACACCGACGACGTCGGCGGCGTCGCCTACAACCAGCAGCTGTCCGAGCGCCGCGCCAGCGCGGTGCGCGAGTACCTGGTCGCCACCGGAGTCGACCCGCAGGTCATCTCCCGGGTCGGTTACGGCAAGTCCAGGCCGCTGGTCGAGGGAACCGATCCGCAGGCGCGCCAGCGCAACCGGCG
>DATKEH010000080.1:0-8345 GCA_035546355.1 Thermoanaerobaculia bacterium | reverse complement strand
GCCTCGCCCACGGGCACCAGGGCCAGCACCAGCCGGGATCCCTCGGTGGTGAGCTCGTGCTCGGCGGGCTGACGGGTGGTGATCACCAGTCGCGTCAGCGGCCGTTCGCTGCTGCCGAGCTGCTCGACCTGCACCGCCGCGACGATCCCGGCGGCCGGCTCGAGGTCGCCGACCCCCTCCGCGGGCAGCGCGTTGGGGAGCTCGAGGACGAGGCGGCCTTCGCTGTCCCGATACTGCGTCCAGACCAGAGGCTCGCTCGCCACCACTTCCAGCCGGGCCCCTGGCGCCGCCTCGCGGACGTCTACGGCGGTGACGGTAGCGGGAACGGACTTCGCGCCCACGGCGGTCGCCGCGTCGGCTTCGGTGCCGGCGTTCGGCTCCGCCGTCGGCGCGGAAGCGCCCGACGCACAGCCGAGCAGCAGCACGGCGGCGAGCAGGCCGCAGCCCGCCAGGCTGCGTCGGCGCCAGCGTTCCCAGTCAGACAGCGACTTCCCCATGACGCTCGCCTCCCTCCGGCCTAGGGCTCCGGGTTGAGCCTCTTGGCCACTTCTCGAAACGGCTTGATGATGCTCGGGTCGTTGACCATCTGCTTGAATACCACCTCGTTGGGCGAGATGGTGACGACCTCTCCGTCGTATAGCTGGTCCCCCTCCTGCACGAGATAGCTCGTGTCCTTGTTGGAGACCTGCACCTGCGCGAACATGCGCCCGTTGAGCTCGAAGATTCCCTTGATGCTGACCTCGCCGATGAGCAGCCCGGGAACGCCTTCCGGCCGCGGCTCGGCGGAGGCGGGCAGCCGGGTGCGCCGCAGCAGCGACACGAAAGGATCGCGGCGTCCGGCGGGGTCGTAGCTGTAGCCGCCACCCGCCAGGATCTCCTCCTCGCCCTCGAGGATCTCGTCCATCTGCCCGAAGCTGTCGGTGACCCCCATCCCGGGCAGGATCTCGTCTCCCATCTCCTCGTCCCCGAGCTCGCCGGTGTCGAACTCCTCGTAGTCCTCGGCGAATTCGTCGTCGTCGTCCTGGGCGGCGAGGGGAGCGGTGGCGCCGAATGCGGCTAGCAGGAGCAGGGCGAACCAGGTCGTGCGGTGTCTCATGATGTCGGCTCCTCGTGGCGCGCTCACCGCCCCCTCCCACGGCGCCGCTGGGCGCCCTGCCGCTGCCCGCGCGGGGCGGCCGGCTGCACCTCCACTTCCCGGTAGATGAAGGTCTTGGCGGTGAAGGTCGCGCTGATGGTGTGTCCCCGGCGGGTCGGGGCTACCGACCGCACCCGCAGGTTGTCGACGTTGATGATGCGAGAGAAGCGGCCGATGCGGTCGAACAACAGCGCCAGGTTGTGGTAGGTGCCGCGGACGCTGATGAAGATCGGCCATTCGCTGTAGAAATCGCGGTCGCGCAGGTTCCCCGGCCGGATGCGCAGGAGGTCCAGGTCGCCCTGCTCGGCGAGCGCGCGCAGGCGCCGCAGCAGCTCCTCGGTATTGAGGCGGGCGGGCAGGATGCGCAGCAGCTTGTCGAGCTCCAGCTCCAGGCGCCGCACCTCCTCGCGGAACTCGGGCAGGCGCTGCTTGGCCGCCCGCCCCTCCTGGATCTTGACCTCGAGCTCCGAGATCTTCTGGTCCTTCTTCTGGATGTCCTGGCGCATCGGGCCGAACAGGCGCCACCACCCCAGGGCGAAGAGGATCGCGGCCACCCCCAGCCCCAGGCCCAGGCCCATGTACCACGGCTTGCCTCTCAGTGCTTCGATGGCCATCGCGAACCTCTGCTAGCCACCGGCCGCGGCGGCCTCGGCCTCCTGGGGGGCCGCCGCCTGCGGCATCACCGGCTTGAAGTTGAAGGTGATCACGAAGTTGTAGATCTGGCCGCGCCGGTTGGTGTCGCGCAAGCGCGGCTCCTGGAACTCGGGGACCTTGCCGAGGTTCTCGATGAAGGTGGCGACCTGATTGGTGTTGAAGGCCCGCCCGCGCAGCTCGACGTGGTTGCTGCGCAGGCTCATCTGGTCCAGCCACAGCAGCTCCGGCAGGCCGGCGGAGATCAGGTCCATGATCCGCACCGGGCCCCACTGGTTCTCCTTGAGCTGGTTGATGACCTGGATCTTGTGCTCGAGCTCGGCCTTCTTCTTCTTGAAGTCTTCGACCTCCTTGAGGACCGGCTTGAGCTCCTCGACCTCCTTCTGCGCCGCGGTGATCGCGCGCTGCCGCTCGTTGACCTCCGAGCGCAGGTACCACCAGTAGCCGGCGACGACCAGCACGCCGAGGATCGCCAGCGCGATGGCGAGCGTCTCGCCCAGCTCGAGGGTGCCGACACCCAGGGCCTCTCGAGCCTTGCGGACGGCGACCGGCCGCCTGCCCTCGGAGACGAGATTGATCTTGATCATGCCGGCTAATCTCCGACCTTGCGGATCCCCAGGCCCACCGCGACGGCCAGCATCGGCGCCACCGAGCGCAGCCACTCCGCATCGAAGTCAGATTCCCGCACGTGGACGCGGCGGAACGGGTCGTGGAGCTCCACCGGCACGCCGAAGCGCTCGCGCAGGATCTGCAGCAGGTTGGGAGTCAGCGCGCAGCCGCCCGAGACCACCAGCTCGTCCACCGGCCCCTCGGTCGAGGTGGCCGAGAAGAAATCGAAGGTCTTCTGGATCTCCGAGGCCATTTCGGCCGAGACCCCGTCCAGCACCGGGCGCGCGTCGCCGGGGTTGTAGCGATCGACCAGCTGCCCCCGCTTGAGCTGCTCCGCCTGATCGAACGAGAGGTTGAACTCGCGCTGCAGGGATTCCGTGAACTGGTTGCCGCCGAAGGAGATGTCGCGCCAGAACACCGTCTGGCCGCGCGCCAGGACGTTGATGTTGGTCACCGCCGCCCCCATGTTCACCAGGGCCACCACCTTGAGGGGGTCGAGCTCGTAGTTGACCTCGTAGCAGTTCTGGACTGCGAAGGCGTCGACGTCGACCAGCGCCGGCGTCTTGCCCGCCTGGCTGATCACCGACATGTAGTCGTTGACCTTGTCGCGCTTGACCGCCACCAGCAGCACGTCCATCTGCCCTTCGCCCGGCGCCTCCTCCGACAGCACCACGTAATCGAGCCGCACGTCGTTGATGTCGAAGGGGATGTACTGCTCGGCCTCCCACTGGATCGACTCGGCGAGCTCCTCGAGAGACATCGCCGGCACCTGGATCTTCTTGATGATCACCGAGTGCCCGGAGAGGGAGGTGGCGTAGTTGGGATTCTTGGTCTTCGCCTGGTCGCTGAGACGATGAATGGCGTCGACGACCAGCGAAGAGTCCATGATCGACCCGTCGACGATGGCCTCGGGGGAGAGCGCCTCCACCGCCACCTTCTGCAGCGCGAAGTCGCCCTTGCGCTCCTTGAGCTCCACCAGCTTCACCGCCGAGCTGCCGATGTCGAGACCAGCTACCCCCTTGGCACGGGAGAACAGAGCCACGGCTTTAGAGCCCCCTCGTAACCATCGTACTCATGGCACTTAGCTCCACAGAGTTCAGGCTTTGGTGGAGCCTAGCAACTTCGTCTGCCGAGTGTCAACACTCTAACACAGCGCCCACGAACGGCTGTGCAGTGCGTCACAAAGGCATCCGCTGGGCGTTTCGTTGTCCTCGCGAGCCCGTTCTGGTATCCTATTCCGCTCTGTCCGGCTTCGCCCCGGGGAAGGAAACCACACATGGCCAAGCAGTGCGAGATTTGCGGCAAACAGACCACGTTCGGGCATAGCATCAGCCACGCGCACAACGTCACCAATCGCACCTGGGAGCCGAACCTGCAACGGGTGCGGGCGCTGGTCGACGGGACGGTGAAGCGGATCCGCGTCTGCACGCGCTGCCTGCGCAGCGGCCGGGTGCAGAAGCCGCCGGTCCGCACCTGGACGAAGGAATCGGAAGGCGCGTCGTAGGCCCCGGCCTCACCGCCGGGACCGGGCGGGGGCGGAGCCCCACCCCTACACCTAGGCCTTCCCCCCGGCCATCGCGCGGCCGACCTCGAGCACGCCGGGCAGCGACTGGATGCCCTGCCGCAGCTTCTCCAGGTGGCGGCTGCTGCGCACCTCGACCAGCACCTTGATGAGCCCCCGGTTGGGCTCCACCGACTCCGCTTCGATCTGGCGGATGTTGCTGTCGCCCTTGGCGATCACTTCGGTCAGCCGCGCCAGCATCCCGGGCTCGTCCTCGGTCTCGATGCGCAGCGTCACGGGGTAGACCCCTTCCCCCTTGCGCGCCCATTCGACCTCGATCTCCCGCTCCGGGTTGTACAGCAGGTTGCGGACGTTGGGGCAGTCGACGGAGTGGACGGAGACGCCGCGCCCGCGGGTGACGTAGCCGACGATCTCCTCCCCCGGCAGCGGGCTGCAGCACTTGGCCATGGTGGCCAACAGGTCGTCGTAGCCGCGGACCATGATCGGGCCGTCGCTGGTCGGTAGCAGCCGGTCGACCGCCTGGCGCAGGCGGCCCGGTCGCGCCGGCGGCGTCGCCAGCTTCTCCTCGCCCAGCAGGCGGACCATGACCTGACGCACCTGGGTCTTGCCGAAGCCGATCCGGCTGTACAGGTCGTCTATCTTGGCGATCCCCTGGTCCTGCATGTAGGCCCGCAGCTCCGGTGCCTCGACCGCCTTCTTGGGGTTGAGCTTGTACTTGCGCAGCTCCTTGTCGAGCAGCCGGCGGCCGATCTCCACCGCCCGCTGCTTCTGCTGGGTGTTGAGCCAGTGGCGGATCTTGCTCTTGGCGCGCGAGGTGACGACCAGGTTGAGCCAATCCCGGCTCGGCTGGCGGTTGGGATCGGTGAGGATCTCCACCATGTCGCCGTTGCGCAACCCGGTGCGCAGCGGCACCAGCTTGCCGTTGAGCCGGGCGCCCGAGCAGTGGTGGCCGACCTCGGTGTGGACCCGGTAGGCGAAGTCGAGCGGCATCGCGCCCCGCGGGAAGGAGAACACCTCCCCCTTGGGGGTGAAGACGTAGACCTCGTCGGGATAGAGGTCGATCTTGAGGGTGGCGAGGAAGGTGCGGGCGTCCTTGACCTCCTTCTGCCACTCCAGCAGCTGGCGCAGCCAGACGATGTTGGGGTCCGCGCCCTGCCGCCCCTCCTTGTAGGTCCAGTGGGCGGCGATCCCTTCCTCGGCGATCAGGTCCATCTCGCGGGTGCGGATCTGCACCTCGAAGGGCTGCCCCCGCTCCGCCACCACCGTGGTGTGCAGCGACTGGTAGAGGTTCGGCTTGGGCATCGCCACGTAGTCCTTGAAGCGTCCCGGCACCGGCCGCCAGCTCTGGTGCACCACGCCGAGCGCGGCATAGGTGTCGCGCAGGTTGGTGGTGATGATGCGGAAGGCGAGGTAGTCGTAGAGCTGCGAGATGTCGATGCCCTGGCGGCGCAGCTTCTGGTAGATCGAGTAGTAGCGCTTGACCCGGTAGCTGATGTCGGCCTCGATCCCCGCCTCCGTCAGGTTCTTCTCCAGGCCCTTGCGGATCCTCTCGGTCACCTCCCGCGCGCCGGCCATCTTCTCCCGCACCCGCCGGTGCAGCTCGGCGAACTGGTGCGGGTAGAGGTAGTAGAAGGCCAGGTCCTCGAGGTCCCCCTTGACCTTGGACATCCCCAGCCGGTGCGCCAGGGGCGCGTAGATCTCCAGGGTCTCGAGCGCGATCCGCCGCCGCGTCTCGGGGGGCATGTGCTCGAGCGTCTGCAGGTTGTGCAGGCGGTCTGCGAGCTTGACCAGGATGACCCGGATGTCCTTGGCCGAGGCGAGGATCAGCTTGCGGAAGGTCTGCGCCTGCGCCTCGTCGCGGCGCACGTAGGCGTGGCGGCCGATCTTGGTGACGCCGTCGACCAGCTCGGCCACCTCGGAGCCGAAGGTCTCCTCCAGCACCTCGCGCGAGGTCAGGGTGTCCTCGAGCACGTCGTGGAGCAGCCCCACCACCACGCACACCTCGTCGAACTTCATCTCCGCCAGCAGCCAGGCGACCGCCACCGGGTGGGTGAAGTAGGGGCGTCCCGAGCGCCGCTTCTGGCCGGCGTGCTTGTCGGCCGAGAACTGATAGGCGCGACGGACCAGGTCGCGATCGACCTGGCGGCCCTGGCCTTCGAGCAGCTGGAGGAGGTCGTCCAGCGACGCCTCGGGGGCCGCCGGCGCGGGCGGCGTCAGGCGCTTACGGACCTTCAGTGCCACCCGACGAGTATAGATGGTCCGCCCGGCGGCCCGTCCCTACCCGCGGCGCCGGTCGCCCGCCGCGGCCACCCGCTTCTCGTCCTTGACCGCCTTGACCCCCTTGTCGTCCTTGTCGCCCCTGCCGCCTTCGGCCCGCTCCCGGCCCGGGCCCGCGCCGCGGCGCGCCTCGCGCTTGCCCATCCAGTGCTCCCAGAAGAGGGCGAAGGGGCTGGCCACCCAGATCGTCGAGTAGGTGCCGACGACGATGCCCACCAGCAGCACGAAGGCGAAACCGCGCAGCACGTCGCCGCCGAAGACGTACAACGCTCCCACGGCCAGCATGGTGGTGCCGGAAGTGAGGATGGTCCGCGACAGCGTCTGGTTGACGCTCTCGTTGATCACCTGCTCGAGAGGCTGCCGCCGGGACTTCCGCATGTTCTCGCGCACGCGGTCGAAGATCACCACCGTGTCGTTCACCGAGTAGCCGACCAGGGTGAGGAAGGCGGCGATGGTGGTGAGGTTGAACTCGTAGTCCATCCAGGCGTACAACCCGAGCGCCACGGTGACATCGTGCAGGACGGCGAGCATGGCGCCGATGCCGAAGCGCAGCTCGAAGCGCACCCAGATGTAGGCGAGCATGCCGAGGATCGACAGCGCCACCGCCCACAGGCCCTTCTGGCGCAGCTCCGCCCCCACCGTCGGGCCGACGAACTCCTGGCCGACCAGGGCGAAGGAGCCCAGATGGCCCTCCTGCTGCAGCGCCTGCACCACCTCGGGCTCGATCCCTTCGAGGGCCGCGACCTGCTCCCAGGAGGTGAAGATGCCCAGGTCCTGGCGGGTGTCGAGGACCGCCTCGGCGACCTCCTCGTAGTACTGGCGAGCCAGGGCCTCGTCCGCCGCCACCAGCCCCGCCGGGTCGGCCCGCAGCAGGGTCGCGGTCACCGCCTCGGTGCCGCGCCGGTTGAGGTCGAGCCCCTGGCGGTCGGGGTTGAAGCGGGCGTTCAGCGCCGCCAGCGCCGCCTCGACCTCCCTCGCCCCCTCCCCCTCGCCCGCCCGCAGCGGGGTGCGAATCATCACCTCGCCGCTGCCCTCGGGGCCGAAGCGCTGCAGCTGGGCGTCCGGCATGCCGGCTCCGGCGAAGACCCGCCGCAGCTCCTCGGGATCCTGGGTCTCCTGGAAGCGGACGATGAGCTGCGTGCCGCCGGTGAAGTCGATGCCGACGTTGAGCTTGCCGTGGACGAAGACGGCGAGGATGCCGATGAGGACGAAGACCGCCGAGACCACCGCCCACAGGCGGCGGTGCTTCATGAAGTCGAAATGGGCGTCTTGGAGGAATTGCATGGCGTCCCTCAGATCGACAGCCGCTCGACCCGCGTCTTGCGGGAGAGCACCAGCTCGAAGACCCAGCGGCTGACGAACACGGCGGTGAAGATCGAGGCGAGGATGCCGATGGCCAGCGTGACCGCGAAGCCGCGGATCGGCCCGGTGCCGAACTGGAACAGGAACATCGCCGCCAGCAGGGTGGTGACGTTGGCGTCGATGATCGACGACAGCGCCTTGTCGAAGCCGTTGTCGACCGCCGACTTGACCGTCCGCCCGGCGCGCAGCTCCTCGCGGATGCGCTCGAAGATCAGCACGTTGGCGTCGACCGCCATGCCCATGGTGAGCACGATGCCGGCGATGCCGGGCAGCGTCAGCGTCGCCTGCAGCAGCGTCAGGATCGCGAAGATCATCACGATGTTGACGATCAGCGCGGCGTTGGCGAACAGGCCGAACAGGCCGTAGGCGGCCATCATGAAGACGATCACCGCGGCGGCGCCGATCAGCGAGGCGATCCGGCCGGCTTCGATCGAGTCCGCGCCAAGGCCCGGCCCGACCGTTCGCTCCTCGATGACAGCCAGCTTCGCCGGCAGCGCGCCGGCGCGCAACAGCACGGCTAGGTCGTTGGCGGTCTCTACGGTGAAACTGCCCGAGATCTGGCCCGAGCCGCCGGTGATCGGCTCGCGGATCACCGGCGCCGAGATCACCTCCTCGTCGAGGACGATCGCGAACGGCCGGCCGACGTTCTCGGTCGTGACCTGCGCGAAGCGGCGGGAACCGGCGGTCGAAAGCCGGAACGACACCACCGGTTCGTTGGTCTGCTGCTCGAAGTTGGCCTGGGCGTCGACGAGATCCTCGCCCGACAGCAACGGCGCCTGGTCGACGACG
>DATKEH010000079.1:0-19678 GCA_035546355.1 Thermoanaerobaculia bacterium | reverse complement strand
AGCTCCGGGGTCGGCGCCGTCCGCGACTTCACCGAGCGGGAGCGGACGCGGTAGGTGAGGCGGTCGTCGAGCAGCTCGAGGCGGCCGAAGGCGTCCTTGAAACGTGCCGGATCCATGCTTGCTCCTTCCTCCCGGCCGGCTGCTCGCCGGCCGCCTACTCGGTAAACGCCTCCCCCCGCAGCACTTCGAGGTGGCGCACGATGGCCTCGACCTGCTCGCGCGTCAGCTCCTCCGCGAAGCCGGGCATGCGGCCGAAGATCCCCTCCTCGATGACCGAGCGCCAGGAGCCGGGGTCGCCGTCGACGTGCACCCAGCTGTCGTCGAGCAGGTCGGCGGTGTAGTTGCCCATGTAGCGCGGGGTGTTGCCCGATCCGTCGACGCCGTGACACTCGGCGCAGTGCTTGCGGTAGAGGCGTTCCCCCTCGCTGCGCTGGGGGAAGATCCCCTGACAGCCGGCCCAGGGCACCGCGGAGAGGGCGGCCACCGCCGTCGCCGCCATCGCCAGCCGCCGCCTCACGACCTGCCCCCGGCGCCGGCGTCGCCGTCGGCAGGCGCCGGGCGACGGTGCACCAGGGTCGCCGCCGCCTGATCGCGAGGGCGTACCACCAGCTCGTCGACATCGACGTGGGAGGGGAGCGTCGCCACCCAGCGGACGCACTCGGCGACGTCCTCGGCCGACAGCGGCGTCATGCCGCGATAGGGGGCGGCGGCGCGCTGGCGGTCGCCGGCGAACCGCACCAGCGAGAACTCGGTCTCCACCAGCCCGGGGGCGATCTCGGTGACGCGGATCGGCCTGCCGAGCAGCTCGAGGCGCAGCGTGCGTGTCAGCGCCCGCAGGGCGTGCTTGGCGGCCGTGTAGCCGCTCCCCCCGGGGTAGGTCTCGAAGCCGGCGATGGAGCCGATGTTGACGATCAGGCCGTCGCCGCTCGCCTCGAGGCGGGGGAGCAGGGCACGGGTCATCCGCAGCGCGCCGAGCACGTTGGTGGCGAACATGGTCTGCCACAGCTCGTCGCGGGACTCCTCTACCCGCTCCATGCCGAGGGCGCCTCCGGCGTTGTTGACCAGCACGTCCACCCGCTCGATCTGCGCGATGAAGCCGGCGACGCTGTCGGGATCGGTGACGTCCAGGGGCAGGGCGCGCGCCCCGAGCGGCGCCGCCACCGCCGCCAGGCGCTCTCGGCGGCGGGCGCCGAGCACCAGGGCGAACCCCTCCCCGGCCAGGGCCCGCGCGACGGCGGCGCCGATGCCGGAGCTCGCCCCGGTGATCACCGCCGTCCTCATCGCCCGGTGATCATCCCGGTGATCCAGTTGAACAGCGCCAGCACGACGCCGCCGACCACGGCGGGAAGGCAGCCGGCGACGGTGAGGTCGGGCAGCAGCCAGGCCACCAGCCCCAGCATCGCGGCGTTGATGAGCAGGTAGAACAGCCCCAGGGTGACCACCAGGAAGGGGATCGACAGCAGGGTCACGAGCGGCTTGACGACGAGGTTGACGAGGCCCAGCACCAGGCCGGCGAGGAAGAGGGCGAGCAACCCGCCCTGCCAGTCGATGCCGGGGACGAAGAGGGCGGTCAGCAGCAGGCCGACCCCGTTGAGCGCCACCTGGACGAGCATGCGGATCATCGTCGCTCCCTCTGCTGCGCGAGCCGCCGGGCCACCGCGACGACCTCGCGCTCGTTGTCGTAGGTCAGCGCCGACAGCGCCCGTTCCCAGGGGAACCAGCGCGCCTCCTCGACCTCCCGTGGGTCGTGGTCGCTGGCCGAGCCATCCTCGTAGTCCATCAGATAGTAGTCGACGAGCTTGGCGATGCGGATGCCGCCCGGGGCGAGGTAGAAGTACTCGATGGAGGGCAGGGTGGCGACCACGCGGCCGGCGACTCCGGTCTCCTCCCGAACCTCGCGCACCGCGGCCTCCGCCGCCTGCTCGCCCGGCTCGATCCGCCCCTTGGGCAGCTGCCAGCGGCCGCGCCGCGGGGCGATCAGCAGCACTTCCTCGCCGCGCACCACCAGCCCCCCCGCCGAGTGGTGGTTGCGGCTGCGGCGCGGCGGCGTGCGCCCTAGGGGAACGGGCGCTCGAGACGCCATCTCGCTCCCTCGCGGTGACAGGCGAAGCGGTCGTGCAGGCGGTGCGGGCGGCGGGGATCGGCGGGGGCGGGCTCCGCCGTCAATTGGCGCTCTCCTCGCCGCCGGGGGCGCTCCAGTTGGGGAGGGTCGCGGGGTCGATCCCCACCGAGCGCAGGGCCTCGGACCAGACCCCTTCGGCGTCGGCGCCGAACACCAGTTGCCCCTCGACCGGGGCGGTGATCCAGTCGTTGCGCAGGATCTCCTCGAGGAGCTGGCCGGCGCCCCACCCGGCGTAGCCGAGAAGCAGGCGAAAGTCCCGCGGCGGGGAGGCGGCGAGCTGCTCCAGGTCGCCGACGTGCTGGGTCAGGCGCAGGCCGGGGCAGATCTCGGCCTGGCTCTCGGGCAGGGCCGCTGCGGTGCCGTCCCGCGGCGTGAAGACCACCGTGCCGAGCTGCGGCTGGACCGGCCCGCCGAAGTGGGCCACCGCGTCGGCAGCGCCCTCCCAGCCGATCTCCATCCCCTCGAGGATCTCGGCCACCTGGATGGCGGTCGGGCGGTTGACGATGAATCCGAGGCTCCCTTCGCCGTCGTGGTGCACCAGCAGCACGACGCTGCGATGGAAGAAGCCATCGAGGATCTGCGGCATCGCCACCAGCAGCACCGGCGCCTGCAGGCTGTCGTCGCTGGCCATCGTCGGGATCATAGCGGAGGGTCGGCGGGTCGGGCCGGCCGCGCGGACCCTCGCGCCTCGCATCGCTGGCCGGGATGCGACTTCGATAGACTCGGATCGTCGCCGCGCCAGGGCAGGCCCGGGCCCGGCGCCACACCGCCGAGAGCAGATGCCGTTGAGCTCCGAGGATCGACTGGCCCCCCCGACCCCGCTGCGCGTCGGCGACAGGCAGGTGACGATCGCACCGCTCGCCTCCCTCGAAGACCACGGGTTCGCCGTCTCCCGGCTGCCGTACGCCCTCAAGGTGCTGCTCGAGAACCTGTTGCGGCGCCAGGACGGGCGGACGGTGACGGCGCGCGACGTCGCCGCGGTGGCGCGCTGGCGCGCGGACGCCGTGCCCAGCCAGGAGATCGCCTTCATGCCGGCCCGGGTGCTGCTGCAGGACTTCACCGGCGTGCCGGCGGTGGTCGACCTCGCCGCCATGCGCGACGCCATGCGCCAGCTGGGCGGCGATCCGCGCAAGATCAACCCCCTGCAACCGGTCGAGCTGGTCATCGACCACTCGGTGCAGGTCGACGAGTACGGCTCCCAGGCCGCTTTCCTGATCAACGCCGAGCGCGAGTTCGAGCGCAACCGCGAGCGCTACGCCTTCCTGCGCTGGGGGCAGCAGGCCTTCGCCGACTTCCGCGTCGTGCCGCCCGACACCGGCATCGTGCATCAGGTGAACCTCGAATACCTGGCGCGGGTGGTGATGACCCAGGAGATCGACGGCGCCACCTGGGCCTTCCCCGACACGCTTGTCGGCACCGACTCCCACACCACGATGATCAACGGCCTGGGAGTGCTCGGCTGGGGGGTCGGCGGCATCGAGGCGGAGGCTGCCATGCTCGGCCAGCCGATCTCGATGCTGGTACCGGAGGTGGTCGGCTTCCGCCTCACCGGCCAGCTGCGAGAGGGCGCCACCGCCACCGACCTGGTCCTCACCGTCACCGAGATGCTGCGCGACAGGGGCGTCGTCGGCAAGTTCGTCGAGTTCTTCGGCGGCGGCCTGCCCCGGCTGCCGCTCGCCGATCGCGCCACCATCGCCAACATGGCGCCCGAGTACGGCGCCACCTGCGGGCTGTTCCCGGTCGACGGAGTCGCCCTCGACTACCTGCGCTTCACCGGCCGCCCGGCGGAGCTGGTGGCGCTGACCGAGGCCTACTTCAAGGAGCAGGGGTTGTTCCACCAACCCGACGACGAGGAGGCGGAGTACTCGGACCTGTTGGAGCTCGACCTCGGCACGGTCGAGCCGAGTCTCGCCGGGCCCCGCCGGCCCCAGGACCGCGTGCCGCTCTCCGAGCTCGGCGCCGGCTTCCGCCGCGAGCTGGCGTCGCTGATGACGCACACCTCGCGCGCCACGCCCCGCCCCACCTCGGTCGGCCGCTGGGAGGGGGAGGGCGGGCAGCCGGTGGGGGTCGCGGCGGCCGAGCCCGAGGGGGCCGACGGCGTCGCGGTGCGCTTTCGCGGCGAGGAGCTCCGGCTGACGCACGGAGCGGTGGTGATCGCCGCCATCACCAGCTGCACCAACACCTCCAACCCCTCGGTGATGGTCGGGGCGGGGCTGCTGGCCCGACGCGCGGTGGAGCGTGGGCTCGCCACCCGCCCCTGGGTGAAGACCTCCCTCGCCCCGGGCTCGAAAGTGGTGACGCGCTACCTGCAGGAGGCCGGGCTCACCCCCTACCTCGAGCAGCTCGGGTTCCACCTCGTCGGCTACGGCTGCACCACCTGTATCGGCAACAGCGGCCCGCTGCCGCCCGAGATTGCCCGCGCCGTAGAGGAAGGGGGGCTGGTGGTGGCCTCGGTCCTGTCGGGGAACCGCAACTTCGAAGGCCGCATCCATCCCGACGTGCGCGCCAACTACCTGGCGTCACCGCCGCTGGTGGTGGCCTTCGCCCTGGCGGGCACCGTCGACACCGACCTCTACCAGCGGCCGCTGGGGCACGATCGCGACGGGCAGCCGGTCTTCCTGCGCGATCTGTGGCCGTCGCAGCAGGAGGTGGACGAGACGGTGCGGCGGGTGCTGCGTTCGGAGATGTTCGAGAGCGAGTACGAAGGCGTGTTCGAGGGCGACGAGCGCTGGCGGTCGCTGCCCGTCGCCGAGGGTGACACCTTCGCCTGGGACCCCACCTCGACCTACGTCAAGAACCCGCCCTATTTCGCCGGCATGCAGCGGCAGGCAGCGCCGGTGGAGCCCATCCGCGGCGCCCGGGCGCTGGCGGTGCTCGGCGACAGCGTCACCACCGATCACATCTCGCCGGCGGGCGCGATCAAGCTCAAGAGCCCCGCCGGCCAGTACCTGGTCGAGCGCGGCGTCGAGCCCCGCGACTTCAACTCCTACGGCTCGCGGCGCGGCAACCACGAGGTGATGATGCGCGGCACCTTCGCCAACGTGCGGCTGCGCAACCGGCTGGTGGAGGTCGAGGGGGGCTACACGCTCCACCTCCCGGAAGGCGAGACGATGAGCCTCTTCGACGCCGCGATGCGCTACCAGCAGGAGGGCGTGCCGCTGGTGGTGCTGGCCGGCAAGGAGTACGGCACCGGCTCGTCGCGCGACTGGGCCGCCAAGGGCCCGCGGCTGCTGGGGGTGCGCGCCGTCATCGCCGAGAGCTTCGAGCGTATCCACCGCAGCAACCTCGTCGGCATGGGGATCCTCCCCCTGGAGCTGCTGCCTGGAGACTCGGTGGACGTACTGGGGCTGACGGGCCACGAGCTGTACGACGTCGAGGGGCTCGAGGAGGCGCTGGGGGAGCAGCCCGCGACCCGCTTCGAGCTCACCGTCCGCGCCGAGCGGCCGGACGGGGGCAGCGTGAGCTTCCGCGCTCGCGCTCGCCTGGACACGCCCGAAGAGGTGCAGTACTACCGCCACGGCGGCATCCTGCAGTACGTGCTGCGCCAACTCGTGTAGGCGGAAGCTCCCCCGCTCCCGCGCACCCCCACACACGGATGGCCGCGAGCAGGCCACCGACCGTCGTAGGGGCCGGCCTCTGCGCCGGCCCGGGGCGGCGCGGGCCCCGGCATCGGCCCCGCCCGGGGACGGCGCCGGAGGGAGTGGTCTGCAGGAGCGGCGCGCGGCGGCCGCGCGCCTCGCCGGCGCCTCCGCTCGCCTTCGCGCCGGGCCGGCCGTGGTCAGCGGGCACGGGTGGGGCCTGCGCTCGGCGAGAGGCCCCTCGGCGAGGCCCATGCCGGGGCCCGCCCCACGCCCTCCGCCGTTGCCCGAGCCTGCCGGGCACAGCGCACTTCGGGCTGGCGTCCAGCGAACCCTGCTCCCGCGCACCCCCACCCACGGATGGCCGCGAGCAGGCCACCGACCGTCGTAGGGGCGGGCCTCCGTGCCCGCCCGTCTTCGGTAGGCTCAACCTCTACTGTGCCCGCTTTCTATGAAGCTGTCCCTATTCGGTCACGGCCGGGGGAGGCCGACCCCCTGTCGGCCTCGCCTGGCCAAGCGCCACCCTCCGCGCCCAGGCCCGTGGCGCGGGAGGGGAGTCGGTGCTCGGCCGGTCGTCGGAGAGACGGCGCGGGTGGGGTGCCCCTCCCCCTGGGGAGGGGTCAGGGGAGGGGTAGAAACTGAAACCGCGGGTGGGCGGAGCGTCAGGGACTGGCGGACGGTGCGGCCGCTCCGGAGATACGAAGGAAGAGGCGCGGGGGATACGGCCCGACGACCAACGAGTGGTCACGAACCACCCGCGGCTACCAAAAAAAGTCCCCGTGCCGTGGAGGGAGCCGGCACGGGGGGAGGAGAGGGAGTTGGAGATTGTCTCTCTCGGGCTCGGGACCGTCTCCGATTCCGTCCCGTTGCACCCGGGACAACGCCGCGGGCGGGGCGGGAAATTCCCGCCGGCGGGCGACCCCCGGGAACCGCGGCGGCGCCGCCGGCGCCACGTACAATGCCCGGGATGCGGATCTTCCTGACCGGCGCTACCGGCTACCTGGGCCAGGCCCTGTGCCGCCGCCTCGCCGGCGAGCACGAGCTGTGCGCGCTGGTGCGCCCCACCAGCGAGGTGGCTCCGCTGCGGGCGCTGGGCGTGGCGCTGTTCGAGGGGGACGTGCGCGAGCGCGCGTCGCTGCGCCAGGGGATGTCGGGCGCCGACTGGGTGGTCCACGCCGCGGCCGAGCTGGATCCCGCGGCGCCCGCCGAGCGCATGCGGGAGGTCAACGTCGAAGGCAGCCGCAACGTCGCCTCGCTCGCCTACAAGCTGGGAGTGGGGCGGTTGCTGTCGATCTCGTCGGTGGCCTACTTCGGCGGCAGCCCGGAGGACGGCTCCCCGGCCACCGAGGAGAGCCCGGTGCGCCGCCCCTTCCCCTCCCCCTACAGCGCCACCAAGCACGCGGGGCAGGAGGCGATCGCGGCCGAGGCGGCCCGCGGGCTGCGGGTCGACACCGTCTACCCGAGCCTGGTCTACGGCCCGCCGGGCAAGCGCGGCGGCGCCAACGCCCTGCTCCGCGCCGTCATCCGCGGCCGCTTTCCGGCGCTGATCGGCGGCGACCGCCGCACCAGCTGGGTCTACCTCGACGACGTGGTCGAGGGCATGGTGCGGGTGATGCAGCGGTCACCCGGCGGCGGGGACTACCTCCTGGCCGGCGACACCACCACGGTGCGCGACCTGGTGCACCGCATATGCGCGCTCGCCGGCGTCGCGCCGCCGCGGCGCGAGATCTCGCCGCGCGCCGCCCGCTGGTTGCTGCGCCTCGCCGCCCCCCTCTGGCGCTTGCGAGGGCGGCGTGCGCCGATCGCCGCCGGGCAGCTCGAGAACCTGGCGCGCCACTGGGCGTTCGACGACACTCGCGCCCGCCGCGAGCTGGCTTGGGAGCCGCGCGCGCTGGACGCCGGCCTGCCGCCGACGGTGGCGTTCCTGCAGGGCCGGGACGCGCGCCCCGAGGTCGCCTGATGTACACGGTCTGCAAGGATTTCGTCTTCGCCGCCGCGCACAGCATCCGCGGCCACACGGGGGGTTGCGAGAACCTGCACGGCCACAACTACCGGGTGCGCGTCTGCGTCCGCGCCGCCACCCTGGACGAGCTGGGGATGGTGGTGGACTTCGCCGCCGTCAAGGAAGTGGCGCGGCAGGTGCTGGAGCGGTTCGACCACCGGGTGCTCAACGACATCCCCCCCTTCGACCGGGTCAACACCACGGCCGAGCTGCTCGCCGCGCACGTGTTCGGCGAGGTCGCCGGCCGGCTCGCCGACCCACGGCTCGCGGTGGCGCGGGTGGAGGTGTGGGAGAACGACACGTCGTGCGCGATCTACGAGGAGTAGACGAGGACGCGGCGGCCGAGGCCGCTTCCCCGGCGCGCCTGCCGCCGGCCGACCGCCTGCGAGTGAACGAGATCTTCTACTCGCTGCAGGGGGAGTCGACCTTCGCCGGACGCCCCTGCGTGCTGGTGCGCCTGACCGGCTGCCAGATGCGCTGCCGCTGGTGCGACACCCCCTACAGCTTCTACGAGGGGGAGTGGATGAGCCGCGACGAGGTGCTGGCGCGGGTGGCGGCCTTCGGCTGCCCGCTGGTCGAGTTGACCGGCGGCGAGCCGCTGCTGCAGCCGGGGGCGCTGCCCCTGCTCGCCGCGCTGTGCGACGCGGGGTACGAGGTGCTGCTGGAGACCGGCGGCGGGCTCGACATCTCCGCCGTCGACCCGCGGGTGCGGCGCATCGTCGACGTCAAGTGCCCGGGGAGCGGCGAGCACGAGGCCAACCACTGGCCGAACCTGGAGGCGTTGCGGCCGACCGACGAGCTCAAGCTGGTGCTCGCCGACGAGGACGACTACCGGTGGGCGCGCGAGCTGGTGCGATCGCGGCGGCTGGCCGAGCGTTGCCCGGTGCACTTGTCGCCGGTGGCCGGCTCCCTCGAGCCCCGCCTGCTGGCCGAGTGGCTGCTGCGCGACCGGCTGCCGGTGCGGCTGCAGCTGCAGCTGCACAAGCTGCTGTGGGGAGCCGACGCCCGCGGCGTCTGAGCCGGTCCCGCGTTGCGGCCCGGCGGGCGTCCTTGCGACCGCTTCCGGCCGGGGGATATCATCGACCACCGCTTCGTCGTCGCGGGAGCAGGGGAGATGTCATGAGCGCAGCCAAGTTGATCCTTCCGCAGCAGGAGCAGGAGCTCCCCCTGGTGGTGGGGAGCGAGGGAGAGGTGGGGATCGACATCTCCAGTCTCCGCGCCGCGACCGGGGCGATCACCCTCGACAACGGCTACGGCAACACCGGCTCGTGCGAGTCGGCGATCACCTTCATCGACGGCGAGCGCGGCATCCTGCGGTATCGCGGCTATCCGATCGAAGAGATCGCCGAGCACGCCACCTTCCCCGAGGTCTGCTACCTGCTGATCTACGGCCGGCTGCCCAACCGCGAGCAGCTCGAGGCTTTCGAGAACCGGCTCACCTACCACAGCCTCCTGCACGAGGACATGAAGAACTTCTTCGCCGGCTTCCCGGCGTCCGCCCATCCGATGGCGATCCTCTCCGCCATGGTGGCGTCCCTCTCGGCCTACTACCCGCGCACCGAGGCGGACGAGGACCTCGACGTCAACGTCGTGCGGCTGCTGTCCAAGGCGCGGACGATCGCCGCCTTCTCCTACAAGAAGTCGATCGGCCAGCCGTTCATGTACCCGCGCAACGACCTCTCCTACACCGAGAACTTCCTGCACATGATGTTCTCGGTGCCGGCCGAGCCCTACCGGGTGCCGGCGTCGCTCGAGCGGGCGCTCAACCTGCTGCTGATCCTGCACGCCGATCACGAGCAGAACTGCTCGACCTCGACGGTGCGCATGGTGGGCAGCAGCCAGGCCAACCTGTTCGCCTCGATCTCGGCCGGCATCTGCGCGCTGTGGGGCCCGCGCCACGGGGGCGCCAACCAGAGGGTCATCGAGATGCTGGAGCGGATCCAGCGCGACGGCGGGAACTACTCCAAGTACGTGGCGATGGCCAAGGACAAGGACTCCGATTTCCGCCTCATGGGTTTCGGCCACCGGGTGTACAAGAACTTCGACCCCCGCGCCCGCATCCTCAAGTCGGCCGCCGACGAGGTGCTCGCCGACATGGGCAAGGACGACCCACTGCTCGACATCGCCAAGGGTCTCGAGCGCGTGGCGCTCGAGGACGAGTACTTCGTCGACCGCAAGCTCTACCCCAACGTCGACTTCTACAGCGGCATCCTCTACCGCGCCATGGGCATCCCCACCAACATGTTCACGGTGATGTTCGCCCTCGGGCGGCTGCCGGGGTGGATCGCCCACTGGAAGGAGATGCGCGAGGAGCCGGGGAACCGCATCTATCGCCCGCGGCAGATCTACGTCGGGCCGACCGCCCGCGACTGGGTGTCGCTCGCCGAGCGCTGAGTCAAAGCTCCCACGGCCCCTTCTTGCGCGCCCTGCCGCCCCCTGCGGCGCCCAGCTTGCGGTAGACCTTGCGCCGAATGCGCTCCATCCGCTTCCACCCCCTGGGCCAGCGACGGAAGCCGCGGCGCAGCAGCCAGTACATGGTCTCGCTGGCCATCGAGATCAGGGCCAGGGCGAGGACGATGGTGAGGATTCCCTGCAGGCCGGGGAGCGCCAGGCCGGCGATACCGATGAGCAGCAGGATCACCCCGGCGCTGTAGAAGAAGACGCGCCAGCCGAGGGGCAGCGGGTCGGGAGGGTGGCGATGGGGGCCGCGCAACCGCTCGACCAGCGACGGCCGAGCCCTCCCGCCCCCCGGCTCGCCGCTCACCGGCCGTCGCTCTCCTGCAGCCAGGCCGCCGACCAGCGGAAGTCGGTGACCACCGGCGTCCCCGAGCCGTCGCCGAGGAGCCACAGCGCCGCCGGTCGGGGGCGCAGCTGGCCCAGGAGCTGCGATCCGAGGGTGTTGCGGGTGACGAAGAGGCTGGTGGCGAGGCCCTGGGCATCGGCGGCCAGCTCGCTCACCGCCGCCGCCACCACCACTCCGGTGGCGGGGCTGCCGGATTTGTGGTCGATGAACGGCGCCACCCGCTCGCCGGCGATGGCCAACCCGGGAGCCGCGGTGGCGATCGCCATGGCGCGGTCGACGAGGTGCCGCCCGCCGGTGAGGGCGGCCAGCGCCGCGGGCTGGGGGAGGCGCAGCGGCCAGCCGCGGCCGCCGGGGCCGGGGCCGATGGCCCGCTGGACGGTCCCCACGACGACGGTGGCGTTGCCGATTCCCCGCTCCTGCAGGACGGCGACGGCGCGATCGGCGGCGAATCCGCTGCCGAACCCCCACAGGTCGAGGCGGGCTTCGGGGGCCAGCTCCACCCACCCCTCCTCGACGTCGAGCCGCAGCCGCTCGCAGGAGGCGTGGGCCACCGCCCGCTGCAGCGCCGCCGGCGTCGGCCGCGCGGCCACCGGCTGCCGCACGCCCCACAGCTCGTGCAGCCAGCCGCCGAGGGGGCCGTAGTGGTTCTCCGACCAGCGGCAGAAGGAGTCTGCGCGCGCGAGCAGGGCGAGCAGCTGCGGGTCCGTGGTGTGCCGCCCGGCGCCGGCGAGCCGGTTGAGGCGGGCGACCTCTCCGTCCTGCGAGTCGACCAGCCGCGACGCCTCCTGCGCCGCGGCGAGGGCGTCGGCGAGCGCGGCGGCCGCCTCGGCGTCGGCCACTCCCGCCACCTCGAGGCGGACCGCCGCTCCCCCGGCGCGGCCCTCCAGCACGGGCGGCGCGGCGAGGGCCGGTGAGGCGGCGAGCAGCGTCCCGGCAGGGCCGACGAGCGCGACGAGGGCGAGGGGCAGGGAGTGGCGCATGGCGGGCAAGTCTACCCCGCGGCGTAAGATGCCGTGGTGCCCTCCCGGCGGCGGTGGCAGCGGGTGAAGGAGCTCCTCGCGGCGGCCCTCGAGCGGCCGCCCGCCGAGCGGGAGTCGTTCCTCGGCAGCGCCTGCGCCGGGGACAGCGCGCTGCGCCGGGAGGTCGACGACCTGCTGACGGCCCAGGTCGCCGCGGGACCCCTCGAGGAGCCCGTCGTGACCGTCGACGACCCGCCGTTTCGGGCGATGGCCGCCGCCTGGGAGGTGGGGCGGCGCCTGGGCGGCTGGCGAGTGGTGCGCAGCGCCGGCGAGGGCGGGATGGGCGCCGTCTACCTGGTCGAGAGGCGGCAGCAGGGCGCGGCGCAGCGCGGGGCGCTCAAGCTGGTGCCGCCGGGCGCCGACCTGCCCGAGCTGGCGGCGGCGCTCGAGCGCGAGCTGCGGATCCTGGCGCGACTGGACCACCCCGGTGTCGCCAGGCTCCTCGACGGCGGCAGGACCCCGGAGGGCAGGCCCTACGTGGTGGTGGAGTGGGTGGAGGGGGATCCCCTCGACGCCCACTGCCGCAGTCGCCGCCACGGCACCGCCTCCCGGGTGCGCCTGGGGTGGCGGCTGTGCACCGTCGTCGCCCACCTCCATCACGACCACGTGGTCCACGGCGACCTCAAGCCCGACAACGTCCTGGTGGACGGCGGCGGGGCCCTCAAGCTGGTCGACTTCGGCAGCGCCCGCAGCCTCGCGGACGGGGCGGGCAGCACCGCGACGCTCCCCTACACGGTCGCCTTCGCCAGCCCGGAGCGGGTGGCGCGGCAACCTCCCGCGCCGGCGAGCGACGTGTTTGCGCTGGCGGTGCTGCTGTACCGCCTGCTGGCGGGGAGCGGCCCGGTGACCGCCGGCGCGGCGACCGTCGCGCCCAGCGCCGCGGTGCGCGGGCGCTCGTGGACGCGAGAGGAGCTGCTGCGCCACGGCGTGAGCGATGCCGGCGAGCTCGCCGGCGAGCTCGCCGGCGCCCTGGACGAGCTGGTGCTGGCCGCCCTCGCCCCCGAGCCCGCCCGCCGCCCGAGCGCCGACGAGCTCGCCTCGCGTCTCGAGGGCTGGCTGGCGGCGCGCTGACGGCGGGCGGCCCTGTGGTAGCTTGCCGTCAGTGACCGCCGGCGAAACCCGCACCCAACAGGCGAGGGGCGGCGAGGTCCGCGAGCAGCTCGACTCCCTGGTACCCGACCTCTACGGCGAGCTGCGGCGGATCGCCGAGCGCACCATGCGCCGTGAGCGCCAGGGGCACACCCTGCAGCCGACGGCGCTGGTCAGCGAGGCCTACATGCGGCTCGCCGAGCAGCGGCGGTCGGAGTGGCGGTCGCGCAGCCACCTGCTGTCGGCGGCGGCGCAGGTGATGCGCCGCGTGCTGGTGGACCACGCGCGCAGCCGCCTGGCGGCGAAGCGCGGCGGCACCAGCGAGGAGCTGCCGCTCGAAGAACAGCTGGTGGCCGGGGATCAGGGCGCGGACCCGCAGCTGCTGGCGCTGGACCAGGCCCTCGATCGGCTGGCGGGCTTCGACCCGCAGATGGTGCGGGTCGTCGAGCTGCGGCACTTCGCCGGCCTCACTCTCGAGGAGACCGCCGAGGTGCTGGGGGTCTCGACGGCGACGGTGAAGCGCGACTGGGCGATGGCGCGCGCCTGGCTCTATCGCGAGCTGTCGCGCGGGGCCGCCGCCGGCGGCGACGACGGCGAAGGGGGACGCGATGGCGGCGAGTGACGACTGGCGGCGGATCAAGGACCTGTTCCTCCAGGCGCTGGAGCGCGACCCGAAGGAGCGGGAAGGGTTCCTGGGCCGCGTCGGCGACGAGAGCCTGCGGGCCGAGCTGGGCTCGTTGCTGGAGGCCCACGAGGAGGCCGGCGAGTTCATCGCCCGGCCGCGGGTGGTGGGGCAGAGCGGCCTGCTGGAGGCGATCACCGGCAACTGGGCGCTGGGGCGGCGGATGGGCCCCTACCGCATCACCCGGCAGCTCGGCCGGGGCTCCCTGGGGAGCGTCTTCGCGGCCCGCGACGAGGAGCAGGGCAGCGACGTCGCCATCGAGCTGCTGTCGCCGGAGGCGCAGACGGTGGTGGGCCCCGAGGCGGTGCGCGACCTCGTCGCCCGGGTGCAGCGGGTGGCGAGCCCGGCGCTGGCGCGGCTGCTCGACAGCGGGGTGACCGCCGAGGGCCTCCCCTACCTGGTCGCCGAGCGGGTACGGGGTGTCCCCCTCGACCAGCACTGCGACCGCCAGCGGCTGCCTGTCGCAGCCCGTCTGGCGCTGTTCGACGAGCTGCTGGCGGCGGTTGCGGCGGCGCATCGCGAAGGCCTGGTGCACACCGATCTCAAGCCGCGCAACGTGGTGGTGGACGAGGCGGGAGCGTTGCGGCTGCTCGACCTGGGGTTGTCCTCGCTGCTGGCGGGTCAGCTGGCGGCGGTGCGCGTCGGCCCGCTGCCGCGGGCCACCACCCCCTACTCGAGCCCCGAGCAGGTGCGCGGCGAGGAGCCGACGGTAGCCAGCGACCTCTGGGCGCTGGGAGCGCTGCTCTACGAGCTGCTGACCGGTCACCCGCCGCACGGCGAGGGGTCGCTGAGCCCGGACGCCCTCAAGCGGTCGATCCTCTCCGGCACCCCGGAGCCGCCGAGCCAGGCGGTGCGCCGGCCGCTGCACGCTCCCGACCCCGGGGGCGGCCTGCGCCTGGTGGCCACCGCCGAAGAGCTGGCGGCGCGCCGCGACAGCGACCCGCAACGCCTGGTGGCGGGGCTCGCCGGCGGCCTCGAGGAGCTGCTGCTGGCGATGCTGGCGGCCGACCCCGCCCGCCGCCCCGAGTCCGTCGCGGCCGTGCGCCAGCGGCTGCGGGCGCTCGCCGGGTAGAGAGCGCCCCCGCCCCGGGCCGGCGCAGAGGCCGGCCCCTACGACGGATGTGCCGTACGGGCGGTCGTAGGGGCGGGCCTCCGTGCCCGCCCGGATTGCGGCCCCCAGGCGGTCGTGGGGCGGCCCCCAGGCGGTCGTAGGGGCGGGCCTCCGTGCCCGCCCGTCTTCACCCCACGCGCACGCGGGCGAAGCGGCGCTTGCCGACCTTGAGCAGGTAGGGCTCGGCCCGCGCCGGCAGCGGCGCGACGGCCGCGTCGTCGCCGCTCACGGTGTCGCCGTCGACGGCGACCGCGCGCTGGGCTATCAGGCGCCGCGCCTCGTTGTTGCTCGCCGCCAGCCCGGCCGCGGTGAGCACGCGGTAGAGCGCCAGGCCGGCGTCCACCTGCGCCTCGGGCACCTCGTCGGGCACCCCGCCGGCGGCGAACACGCGCTCGAACTCCGCCTCCGCCTTGGCGGCGGCGGGCTCCCCGTGGTAGTCGGCGACGATCCGCCGCGCCAGCTCCTGCTTGATCCCCTTGGGGTGCAGCGCACCCTCCTCGACTCGGCGGCGGCGGGCGGCGATCTCCCCCTCCGGCAGGTCGGTGAGCAGCAGGTACCAGTCCCACATCAGGGCGTCGGGAATCGACATCGTCTTGCCGTACATCTCCCGCGGCGGGTCGTCGAGCGCGATGGCGTTGCCCAGGCTCTTGGACATCTTGTCCCGGCCGTCGAGCCCGACCAGCAGCGGCACCGTCAGACACACCTGCGGCTCCAGCCCCTCCTCCTTCATCAGGTCGCGCCCCACCAGCAGGTTGAAGATCTGGTCGTGGCCGCCGAGCTCGACGTCGGCGCGCAGGGCGATCGAGTCGTAGCCCTGGGCCAGCGGGTAGAGCAGCTCGTGCAGGTGGATGGGCTGGTTCTCGGCGAAGCGGGTGCGGAAGTCCTCGCGCTCCATCATCCGCGCCAGGGTGTAGCGGCCGGCCAGCCGCACGATCCCCACCGCCCCCAGCGGCACCAGCCAGCGGGCGTTGAAGTCGACCACCGTGCGCTCGCGGTCGAGCACCCGGAACACCTGCTGCTGGTAGGTGCGGGCGTTGGCGGCGACCTCCTCTTCGCTGAGCTGCGGCCGGGTGGCCTTCTTGCCGGTGGGGTCGCCGATCAGGGCGGTGAAGCTGCCGACCAGGAAGACCACCCGGTGGCCGAGATCCTGGAAGTGGCGCATCTTGCGCAGCAGCACGGTGTGGCCGAGGTGCAGGTCGGGCGAGGAGGGGTCGAACCCCGCCTTGACGGTGAGCGGCTCGCCGCTGGCGCGCGAGCGCGCCAGCTTGTCGGCCAGCTGCTGGGGCTCGACCAGGTCGACGGCGCCGCGGCCGAGCAGCGCCAGCTGCTCGTCGACCGGAGGGAAGGCGGGCCGGCGCATCCCGCTCACCACGCCGGCGGCGGCGGCACGCGATCGGCCGCCGCGAAGAGGGTGCCGCGGGCCAGCAGGCGGGCGTCGCCGGCCAGCGTCCAGCGCCGAACCACCCCCTCGCGCGCCTCGCCGCGCACCGTCAGGTCGAAGCCGCCGCGGGTGGTGGCGGTGACCGGCAGGTCGAGCTGCAGGGTGGCCAGCCCGCCGAGAGCCGCGGCGAGCACGCCGGTGCCGCAGGCCAGGGTCTCGGCCTCGACCCCCCGCTCCCAGGTGCGCAGCTCGATCCGGCCGCGGTCGCGATAGCGGACGAAGTCGACGTTGGCGCCCTCCGGGCCGAGCTCGGGGTGGGCCCGCAGCCGCGGCCCCAGCTCCGCCACCGGGCAGCGCGCCAGGCTCTGGTGCCAGGCGACGACGAGGTGCGGCACCCCGACCCGCACCCGCCAGGCGTCCACCGCCGAGCCGTCCACGTCCAGGCGCACCGGCGCCACCGGCTCGCTCGGCGGCGGCAGCTCCAGCTCCACCTCGTCGCCCTCCAGCCGGCGGGCGAGGACCTCGCCGGCGCCGGTGGCGAGGCGCACCTCGTCGCCGGCCCACCCCAGCTCGAAGGCGAGCTGGGCGGCGCAGCGGGTGGCGTTGAGGCACAGCTCGGCGGGCTCGCCGTCGGCGTTGTAGTAGGTCATCGCCACCGGCTCGCCGGGACGCAGGGTGAACAGCCCGTCGGCGCCGAGCGACAGCCCGCGCCGGCACCAGGCGCGGATCGCCGCCGCCGCCGGCGCCGCCGGTGGCTCGACCAGGGCCAGGAAATCGTTGCCGGCGCCGCTGACCCGCCAGTACTCGACCGGGGGCCTCACCGCGGCCGGACCTCGACCGGCTCGCTCGCCGGCCCCTCGTTGCCGGCGGCGTCGACGGCGGTCAGCCGATAGCGGTAGAGCAGCCCGGGGGTGAGGCCGGTGTCGGTGTACTTGAGCTCTGCCAGCGGCCGCTCGGTGAGGCGGCGGAAGTCGGCCTGCGGGTCCTGCCGGTAGAGGTGATAGCCGGTGACGTCGGCGGCGGCGCTCGGCCGCCAGACCAGCCGTGCGCTGCCCGGCTCGGACAGGGCCACCAGCCCCGGCGGCGGCGGCGGCGGGAAGCGGTCCTCGTAGTGGATCTCGCGCTCCTCCGCGAAGCCGCTCTCGACGCGCGGCTGGCGCGAGGCGAGGGCGGTCACGGTGTAGATGTAGCGCTCGCCGAAGCTCGCGGTGTCGTCTTGCCAGCTGCGCTGGAACGGGCCCATGAACTTCAGCGGGTCGCCGTAGCTGCGCTCGGTGGCCCGCCGCCGGTAGAGGTGGAAGCCCGCCTGATCCTGCCCTTCGGCGCCGTGCCACTGCCAGGAGACCTCGATCCCTTCCGCTCCGGGGGCGAGGCGCAGGTCGGTCGGCGGCGGCGGCGGCGGCCGCAGCACCAGCCGCACCAGGTTGGAGTAGGCGGAGGGCTCGCCGCCCTCGGGGACGGTGCGCACGGCGAAGACGATCATCTGCGGAGCGTCCGCGTCCACCTCGGGCGGCCGCAGCCGGGCCACCAGCTCGTCGCCGCGCACGGCGCTGGTCAGCTCGGCGCCGGCGAGGGTGAGCTGGCGCTCGGCGAGGCGCTCGAACTGCCGCGGCTCGACGGCCGGCAAGTCCTGCGGGTCGCTCACCGGCGCGGTCGTCTGCCACAGCTCGACGGCGCCGAGGCGGGGCAGCGGCTCGCCGGCGGTGGTGGTGCGCGGGAACGGCATGCGCAGCACCAGCGCGTCCCCCTGCTGGTAGACCACCAGCTGCTCGGTGCGCACCGGGATCACCCGGTAGGGGGGCAGCGGGTCGCCCTGCTTGCCGCAGGCGGTGGCGGCGAGCGCCAGCGCGAGCAGCCCCAGCGCGGCCAGCGGCCGGCGCGGGCGGCCGGCCGGCCGGCAGGTGTGGCGGCGAGCCCGGCCCCGTCTCTCCCCCGGCGCGTTCATTCCCACGACACCGCGCAGGCTACAACACGTAGCGGCTGAGGTCGCGGTCCTCGACGATGTCCGCCAGGGCCCGCTGCACGTAGCCGGCGTCCACCTCCAGCTCGACGCCGGCCATCGCCGGGGCCTCGAACGAGACCTCCTCGAGCACCCGCTCCATCAGCGTCGCCAGGCGCCGGGCGCCGATGTTCTCGGTGGCGGAGTTGACCTCGACCGCCATGTGCGCCAGCTCCTCGACCGCGTCGTCGGTGAAGCGCACCGTCAACCCCTCGGTGCCGAGCAGGGCGGCGTACTGGCCGGTCAGCGCCGTCCGCGGCTCGGTGAGGATGCGCACGAAGTCCTCGCGGGTCAGCGCCTCGAGCTCGACGCGGATGGGGAAGCGCCCCTGCAGCTCGGGAATCAGGTCCGACGGGCGGGCGACGTGGAAGGCGCCGGCGGCGATGAACAGGATGTGGTCGGTCTTGACCGGCCCGTGCTTGGTGGCCACGGTGGTGCCCTCGACCACCGGCAGCAGGTCGCGCTGCACCCCCTCGCGCGAGACGTCGGGGCCGCGGCCGCCCCCCTCGCGGCCGGCGACCTTGTCGAGCTCGTCGAGGAAGACGATGCCGCTCTGCTCGACGCGGCGGCGGGCCTCGCGGGACACCTGCTGGCGGTCGATCAGCTTGTCCACCTCCTGCTGCAACAGCACGTCGCTCGCCTCGGCGACGCTCATCCGCTGGCGCCGGCGGCGGCCGAGCAGCCCGGGCAGCATGTCCTTGAGGTTGAGCCCCACCTCCTCGACGCCCTGGGGAGTGAACATCTCCAGGCTGGGCAGCGAGCTGTCCTCGACCTCGACCTCCACCTGGCGCTTGTCCAGCTTGCCGTCGCGCAGCTGCTGGCGCAGCTTCTCGCGGGTGTCGGCGAGGCTGTCGACGACCTCCCCGGCCTCGCTGGCGGTGAGGGTGGTGGGGCCGCCGGCCGCCGGCAGCAGCAGCTGCAGCAGGCGATCCTCGGCGCGGGCGACGGCGCGCTGCTGCACGTGCTCGCGGGTCTCCTCGCGCACCAGCGCCACCGCCACCTCCACCAGGTCGCGGATGATCGACTCGACGTCGCGCCCGACGTAGCCGACCTCGGTGAACTTGCTCGCCTCCACCTTGACGAACGGCGCCCGGGCGAGCCGCGCCAGGCGGCGGGCGATCTCCGTCTTGCCCACCCCGGTGGGGCCGATCATCAGGATGTTCTTGGGCAGGATCTCCTCGGCCATCTCGTCGGGGAGCTGCTGGCGCCGCCAGCGGTTGCGCAGGGCGATGGCGACCGCCCGCTTGGCGGCGTGCTGGCCGACCACGTAGCGGTCGAGCGCGGCGACGATCTCGCGCGGCGTCAGGTCCTCGAGGCCGAGCGTCTCCGCCACCGGCTACAGCTCCTCGATGGTCAGCTGGCGGTTGCTGTAGATGCAGATCTCGGCGGCGATCCCCAGCGCCTCGCGGACGATCTCGGCGGCCCCCAGCGAGGTGTGCGCCAGCAGGGCGCGGGCGGCGGCCAGCGCGTAGGGACCGCCGGAGCCCACCGCCAGCACCCCCGGCTCGTCGGGCTGCAGCAGGTCGCCGTTGCCCGACACCAGGAAGCTCTTCTCGGCGTCGGTGACCACCATCATCGCCTGCAGCTGGCGCAGCGCGCGGTCGGTGCGCCAGTCCTTGGCCAGCTCGACGACGGCGCGTTCGAGGTTGCCGCCGTACTCCTCGAGCTTGGCCTCGAAGCGGGTGAACAGCGCCAGCCCGTCGGCGCCGCCGCCGGCGAAGCCGACCAGCACCTTGCCGCGCCCGGCGCGCTTGACCTTGGCGGCGGTGGCCTTGACCACCGTCTCGCCCAGCGTCACCTGGCCGTCGCTGCCCATGGCGACCTTGCCGTCGCGGCGGACCATCAGCACGGTGGTGGCGCGCAGGGCGTCCATGGGGCGGCGATGTTAGCAG
>DATKEH010000078.1:0-4517 GCA_035546355.1 Thermoanaerobaculia bacterium | reverse complement strand
CAGGAGCCGCACCTCCTCGCCCGCCAGGGCGAGCACCGCGATCCCGTCGAGCCGCCCGAGCCAGCCGCCGGCGGACAGCACCTCGTAGCGGTGCCCCGGGCGGTCCCGGTAGCGCCAGAACAGGTAGCGTGAGCCCTTCTCGAGGCTCAAGGCGAGGCGTCGGCGGCAGGTGCGCCACAGCCGGTCGAGAGCGGCCGCGTCGAGCGAGTCCCACTCCGCGGGCTCCGCCCCGCCGTCGCCGGTGACGCCGTCGCGCTGGGCGACGGATTGTCGCAGCTGCCCTACCGGGCGGTGGTCCTCGTAGCCGAGCAGCAGCCGGTTCAGGCGCGCGTGCCGCTGCGACGGAAAGCCGAAATACGCGTCCATGGGATGGGCGGCGAAGAAGGCCTCGGCCAGGCGTACCAGCACGCCGCGGCGGGCGAAGACCCGGGCGCGCCAATCGGGGTGGGTCATGATGTCGACCCCCTGGTAGCCGACGAAGGGCCGGCCGCCGGCGTGGCACTCCTGGCGTACGCCTCCGTAGTGGGCGATCAGGGCGCCGTCGGCTACCGCCACCCAGGAGGCGGCGCCGTGCGGGGCGAGCGCGTACTTCCAGTGCCACTCCGCCGCGCTCCTCTCGTGCCCGAAGCAGGTGCGGAAGAGGGCGAGGATCTCGGCGGTGTCCTCGGGGCGCGCGGCGCGGACCTCGATCACGGCGTGCCGCCCCGGCGCCCCATGGCCTGCGGCGGTGGCGGACGCTCCACACGCCACCGGCCCAGCTCCTCGCCGTCGCCCGTCACCAGCTGCAGGAAGTAGGCCCCTGCGGCCAGTCGCTCCCACACCGCCCGGGGCAGCTGCCAGGCCGCCGCGCCGGCGGGCAGCCGCTCGGCGGCGGCGGGGAACCCGCTGCGGTTCGGTGACAGCTCCACCCACAGCTCGCCACCGCGCCCGTGGGGCGCCAGCTCGAGGCGCGGCGGGCCGGTGGCGGCGAGCAGCGGCGGGTCGTCGGTGCCGTCGCCAGCCCGAGTCCCGGCCGCCAGCGACAACAGGCGCGGCGCCAGGCGCCCGTAGTGGCGTCGCCGGAAGCGCGCCGCCGAGACGCTGAACCACGCGTCGGCGCTCGCCTCCTGCATGGCGCTCTGGTTGTACCAGTGCAGCGCCTCGGCGGCCGGCACGTATACCGCGGCGCCGCCGTGACGGGCCAGACGGAGCAGCCAGTCGGTCTCCTCGAAGTAGAGGGGGAAGCCGGCGTCGAAGCCGCCCGTGCGGTCCCAGGCGCCGGAGCGGATGGCCAGCAGCGCGCCGTTCAGCGCCGTGCTGGCGAAGGGCTCGCGGGCCGCCCAGTGACGACGCGCGTGGCGCCGGAAGCGGCGCCGGCCCCGGCGGGCCCAGCCGTCGCCGCGCTGCGCCAGCTGGGTGAGGAGCTCGCCCCTGAGCGTGCGCTCCTCGGTGGGCGGCAGCAGCAGGCGCCGCTGCGGATCGAGGTACATCCTCGGGCCCGCCGCGTCGGCGCCCGCGGCGAGGGCGGCGAGCAGGCGCTCGACGCATCCCGGGAACACCGCGACGTCGGGATTGGCGAGCAGCAGCACCGGCGCTCGCGCCACCTTCCTGGCGAGCCGCACGCCCCCGGCGTAGCCGAGGTTGCGTTCGGGGCGCAGCAGCTGCACCGGCAGCTCGGCCAGGAGGTGCCGCCCGGCCTCGTCGCTGCCGTTGTCGACGACGATCCATTGCGCCGTCAGCCCGCTCGCCGCGAGGTCTGCGGTGAGGGCGGCCAGGGCCTCGGCGAGGAGGCCGGGCGTGTGGTAGTGGACGAAGACGACCGAGAGGTCCATGGCGGGGGACGGGTGACAGGGCCGGCAGGGCGGCGACCCTCGCCACCCGGGGCATACTACCCTCGTGTGCGCCCTCGGCCGCCGCCGGGCTCGTCGCCCTCGCAGCCCCGCCGCCGATAGCGGGCTCCACGGTTAGAATGCGCCGAATGGTGCGTCGTGACGCAGACGATGACCTGCCTCTGAGGCCTTCGTCTGCTCGCTGCGCGTCTCCAGTGGGCGCGAGTCCCACCTCGGTAAGCGCCGGTGCGCCGAGTAGCAGGCCCCAGTCGAGCGGGGGAGACCCCGACGACCGAGCGGGGGGTCGAAAGCCCGCCAGGCGGCGAGAGCCGTGCAACGGGGAGCGAGCACACGGGCCGCAACATGAAGTGAAGCCTGCAGCCTCGACAGATTCACAATCCGGGAGCCGAGCCGCTCATGTCACGGCGAAGGCCACGTCCGGAGCAGGGCAAGTACCGGAGCCTGCACCGGGTCCCGGCGGGGTAAGGGGCGCAGCACGTGTGCAAGGAGACGCGCGGAACACGAGAGGCCCGTCTGCGCAGCCGTCGTCGCGGCAAGCGCGCCCGTATAAGCCGAAGGCGAAATCGGGGCGTGCGCAGCGGGAGTCCGAGGGGATCGTAGTACCGCAGATCGCGGCGAGGCATAACGCCGCGGGAGGGAAGGGTCCCTGGGGTGGCAGTGTCGCCGAAGCGGGCACGCGCGAGGGAATGGCCGCCAAGAGCGGACCTAACGACCCCGGCGGCCGAAGGCCGCGCGAGCAAGTGCGCCACCTGCAGAGGCGACTGTGGGCCGCGGCCAAGCGGTCCCCGGGCAGGCGCTTCCACGCCCTGTACGACCACATCCACAGGGGTGACGTCCTGTGGGAAGCGTGGAGGCGGGTACGTGCCAACCGCGGAGCGGCGGGCGTCGATGCCGCGACGATCGCCGACGTGGAGCGGTACGGTGTCGAGCGCTTCTTGGAAGAGCTCGGTGCGGTGCTGCGGGAGCGGAGGTATCGGCCCCAGGTGGTGTTGCGCCGGTACATCCCGAAGGCAGACGGGAGGAGGCGGCCCCTGGGCATCCCGACGGTACGGGACCGGGTGGTGCAGATGACGGTCAAGCTGGTGCTGGAGCCGATCTTCGAGGCGGATTTCTTGTCCGTCACGTACGGCTTCCGGCCCAAGCGGAGCGCAACGGATGCGCTGGAGACGCTGAGGAAGCTCGGCGCCAAGGGGCATCACCACGTGCTCGACGCCGACATCCGCGACTACTTCGGCAGCATCGACCACCACAAGCTGCTGCTTCTGGTGGCTCGTCGCGTCTCGGACCGAAGGGTGCTCAAGCTGCTGCGGCAGTGGCTCGCGGCGGGGGTGATGGAAGACGGCAGGGTGGAGCCGACGCGGGTCGGCACGCCGCAGGGGGGAGTGATCTCTCCGCTGCTGTCCAACATCTACCTGCATGTGCTCGACACGCTGTGGACGCGCCACAGCGCTCCCTTGGGGACGCTGGTGCGCTACGCAGACGACTTCGTCGTGATCTGTCGCACGAAATCGCAGTGCGAGCAGGCCGAGGCGCGCATCCGGGTGATCCTGGGGCGCCTGGGTCTCGAGCTGCACCCGGACAAGACGAGGCGGGTGGATCTCTTCGACGGCAAGGAGGGATTCGACTTCCTCGGCTGCCACCTGCGCAAGCGGCTGAGCGGTCCTCTGCTGGAGAAGACGGGGCGCAGGCTCTACTTTCTCCAGCGCTGGCCGTCGCAACGCTCGATGCGCAGGATCCGGCAGCGCATCCGAGAGCTGACCCCGAGATCGCGGTGCCACGCGGACCTCCGCGAGGTCATCGCGGATCTGAACCCCGTCTTGCGGGGCTGGGGTCAGTACTTCCGCACCGGGAATGCCGCGAAGCGCTTCGTCCAGCTCGACACGTACGTCTGGCGACGGCTGCGCCGTTTGCGCCTGGAGCGCAAGGGGCGTCATCTGAAGCCCGGCGAGGCGGCGCGCTGGACGAGCGAATCCTTCTGGAACCTCGGGCTCCACAAGCTCATGGGCACGATCCGCTACCCGGAGGCCGCGTAATGCCGCGACCCGAGAGGCCACCCGAAAGCCGTGTGCGGGAAATCCGCACGCACGGTTTGAAAGGGGGTCTTGACATCCAACCGGGCGGGCAACCGCACGGAGAAGTGTAAGGATCTACCAATGTCGGTGGCGCTATCCGTCGTCGTGCCCGCCTACAACGAAGCCGGGCGGCTGGGGCCGAGCCTCGAGCGGATCACCAGTTACCTCGGTGGGCGGGGCATCGCCTACGAAGTCTTGGTGGTGGATGACGGCAGCACCGACGCCACCGCGGCGGTCGCCGGCGAGTACGCGGCGCGGGGCGTGTGGCTGCTCGAGCTCTCCTACAACCGGGGCAAGGGCGCGGCGTTGCGCCACGGCGTGGTCGCCTCCCGTGGCGACAAGGTCCTGCTCTGCGACGCCGATCTCTCCACCCCCATCGAGGCCCTCGAGACGCTCGAGCCGCACCTCGAGGCGGCCGACGTGGTCCTCGGCTCTCGCGCCGTCGAGGGGGCGCGGATCGAGCTCCGCCAACCGGTCCACCGGGAGCTGATGGGCAAGGCGTTCAACCTGATCCTGCGGTTTCTCGGCGTCACGCCGTTTCGCGACACCCAATGCGGCTTCAAGCTGCTGCGCGGCGAGGCGGCGCGGCGACTCTTCCCCGAGCTCACCATCGACC
>DATKEH010000077.1:0-2062 GCA_035546355.1 Thermoanaerobaculia bacterium | reverse complement strand
CCGGATCATGCAGACCCTGACCATCGTCACCGTGATCTTCGTGCCCATCACCTTCATCGCCGGCGTCTACGGCATGAATTTCGAGCACATGCCCGAGCTGGGGCACCGCAGCGGCTACTTCGCCGTGCTCGCAATCATGCTGGCGGTGGTCGCCGCCATCCTGCTGATCTTCCGCCGCTGGGGGTGGCTGGGGCAGCGCCCGCGGGGGCGTCGGTAGGCGTTGGCGCGCTCGCCGAGGCCGGCTGCGACGGGCCGCGCCGTCAGCCGCTGGTCATGTCGACGAGCTTCAGCACCGTGCGCCAGTTGCGTATCGTGCTGGTGGTCGCGAGCCGGGAGTCGAAGTACTGGTTGCTGAGCCTGGTGCGCGCCATGCCCTGCGGCAGGTGGAGGTAGATCTCGCGGCCACGCACCACGAAGCGGTCGGGCGGAGAGCGGTGGTCGTCGAGGGTGCCGATGCGGGCCGCGCTCGGAGCGTCGGCGAGGAAGGCCACGTGCAGCGCGCCCGGATCGGCGCCCTCGGCCAGAAAGGGGTTGGCGCCGGCGACCCCGCGCAGCTCCTCGGCGCTGCGCAGCACCACCGGGCTCGAGAAGCCGAAGCGCTCCTCGATGGCCGCGGCGACGCACGCCGGAACCCGCTCGGCGCGCTTCGGCGACGCCTCGAACACCACGTTGCCGCTCTGGATGTAGGTCCGCACCGCGCCGCAATCGCAGTCGGCGAACAGCGCCGCCAGCTCTCGCATCGGCAGCCTGTTCCTGCCGCCGAGATTGATGCCGCGCAGCAGCGCGACGTATGTCTTCTCAGCCATACCCGTCTGTCGTTTCCGCCAGCATGAGCTGGCCGCCGTCGTAGATCAGGCGCTCCCCCTCGAGCGTAGCGTGAGTCGTGTGGAGATCGCGAGCTCGGCGCCGGTCATTCCGGGCCGCCGCGGGATCGGCGGCGGTTGGCGATATCCTGGGGGCGGGAGACGCTTCGGAGACCCAGGATGAGCCTCGCGCCGCAGACCCGGCTCGGCCGCTTCGAGATCCTGGAGCTGGTCGGCGCCGGCGCCATGGGCGAGGTCTACCGCGCCCGCGATCCGCAGCTCGAACGGGAGGTGGCAGTGAAGGTGCTGCCCGCCGCGGTCGCCCAGGAGCCGGCGCGGCTGCAGCGGTTCGAGCGCGAGGCGCGGGCGGTGGGGCGGCTCGACCACCCCAACCTGCTGACCATCCACGACGTCGGCAGCCACCAGGGCGCCCCCTACCTGGTGTGCGAGCTGCTGGAGGGGCAGACGCTGCGCCAGCGCCTCGAAGCCGGCGCTTTGCCGCTGCGCGAGGCGCTCGGCTACGGGTCGCAGATCGCCCAAGGGCTGGCGGCGGCCCACGAGCAGGGCGTCGTGCACCGCGACGTCAAGCCGGCCAACCTGTTCGTCACCCGCGACGGCAGGGTCAAGGTCCTCGACTTCGGGCTCGCCAAGCTGGTCGAGCGGGCGTCGCCTACCGAGAGCCAGGGACCGACGCAGACCGCCGTCTCCGAGCTCGGCATGGTGCTCGGCACGGTCGCCTACATGGCGCCCGAGCAGGCGGCGGGACGGAGCGTCGACCACCGCGCCGACCAGTTCGCTCTCGGCGTCGTCCTCTACGAGATGCTGGCCGGCAGCCGCCCCTTCGCCGGCGAGACCGCGGCCGAGACACTGACCGCGATCCTGCGCCACGACCCGGAGCCGCTGGCCCGCGCGGCTCCGCGCGTCCCGCCGCCGCTGCGCTGGATCGTCGAGCGCTGTCTGGCCAAGGACCCCGCCGACCGCTTCGACACCACCCGCGACCTGGCGCGGGATCTGCGCAGCGTGGCGGACGGGCTCTCCGAGCTCGGCGTCCCCGCGGCCGAGGACGAGGCCCGGCCCGAGAGCCGCCGCTCCCGGGTCGCCCGCGGCGCCGTTTTCGTCGCGCTGCTGGTCGCGGTGGCGGTGGGCGCCTTCCTCGCCGGTCGGCGAGGGGCCGCAGCGCCGCCGCTCGAGTACCGGCTCATCACCCACCAGCGCGGCACCGTCACCGCCGCCCGCTTCGAGCCCGGAGGCGACTCGGT
>DATKEH010000076.1:0-7031 GCA_035546355.1 Thermoanaerobaculia bacterium | reverse complement strand
CCCATCTGCCGCCGGTAGTCCTCGCCGATACGGCGCGTCGCGGCGAGGTACTCCTGGCGGTCGGTGACGTAGATGGTGAGCCGGGCGACGTGCTGCGGCGCGCCGCCGGCGGCGCTCACCACCACCAGGACGTTGTGCAGTGCGCGCGAGAACTGGGTGGCGAAGTCCTCCGCCACGATGCGGTGCTCGAGGTCCCACGCCACCTGGCCGGCGACGAACAGCCACCGCCAGCCGGCTGGCGCCACGATCCCGTTGGAGTAGCCGAGCGGGGCGCCCAAAGCCGGCGGATTCACCGGCTGCAGCCCCTCCGGGGCGCCGCTCACGACTGCACCCCGCCGCCGTCGAGCACCAGGGCCTGGGCGTTGATGCCGCCGGCGCGGGGATGGCAGAGGCATGCCACCAGGTACGCTACCTCGCCCGCCTCCATCAGCCGGTTCTGCGGGCTGGTGCGGCGCACGTGCTCGAGCGCCTGCCGCTCGGAGATGCCGGTCTTGCCGACGATCCGCGCCACCGACTCGACGGTCATCTCGGTGTCGACGTAGCCCGGGCACACCGCGTTGACGGTGACGCCCCGGGCCGCCACTTCGACCCCCACGGCGCGGGTAAAGCCGACCACCGCGTGCTTGGCGGCGGCGTAGGCGGCGATGTAGGCGGCGCCCATCTTGCCGGCGACCGAGGCGACGTTGACCACCCGCCCCCAGCCGCGCTCGACCATGGCGGGCAGGAACGCCTGGGTGCACAGCATGGTGCCGGTGACGTTGACGGCGAACAGCCGCTCCCACTCGCCGAGGCGGATCGACTTGAGCGGCGCGGAGTGGGCCACGCCGGCGTTGTTGACCAGCACGTCGACCTGGCCGAGCCGTTCGACGGCTGCGTCGCGCAGCGCCTCGACCTGCGCCGGGTCGGTGACGTCGCAGGCGACGGCGAAGGCGCGCCGGCCGGCCGCCGAGAGCTCCGCCGCCACCGCCTCGATCTGCGCGCGCGAGCGGGCGGCGACCACCACCGCCGCGCCGGCGGCGGCGAGCTCCCGCGCCACCGCGGCGCCGATGCCGCGGCCGCCGCCGGTGACCACCGCCCCCTTGCCCCGGAGTGGCACGGGGGAACGATACGGAGGGGGTTGGGGGCTGTCAAGCGACGCGGCGCGCCGGTCGTGGCGTCGCGGCGGACGGGCCGGCGCGGAGGCCGGCCCCTACGACGGTCGTAGGGGCGGCCCTCCGGGGCCGCCCGGGGCGGGGGGCTCCCGATGCTCGCAAGGGTTCAGCGGATGGGGGGCAGCGCCAGCACCGCTTCGGCGAGGATCGCCGCGAGGGCGGCTACGGTCTGCCGGCCCTCCTCGGCGCTGGCGGCGGCCGGATCGCCGAAGTAGGCCTGCGGCCCGCCGGCCTGCTCGAAGGTGGTGACCCCCTGGCGAATGGCCTGCGACAGCGACCGCGGGTTGAGCGGCAACTCGCGGCGCGCCTCCTCGCGCACCCACTCGGGGCGGCGGGCGAGCACCACCGACCCCTCGAAGCGCCCGGCGTGGCAGGCGCCGCTCGCGAACTCCTCGCCCAGGCGGCCGGCCCAGGGTTTGCGGGTGAGGTCGGGGAACGCCACCAGCACCCGGCCCCCCTCGGTGATGCGGTGGCTGGCGCGGTGCAGCGCCGCCAGGTGGACCGGATCGAGGTGGGCGTTGGCAAGGGCGAGGATGGCGAAGCCGTGCTCGGCGAGGGCGGCGGCGATCTCCTCGACCAGGCTGCCCACCGTCTCGGGCCGCACCGAGACGGTGCCGGCGAAGCCGGCGGCGAAGGGCGCCGCGACGTACGGCAGCGTGGGCAGCAGCAGCGGGATGCGGTCGTGGCCGGCGAGCAGGCGCCCGCCCTCCTCGGCCATCGCCTCGGCGATCACCGAGTCGGTAGACAGCGGCAGGTGCGGCCCGTGGGCCTCGACCGCCCCCAGCGGCAGGATGCACACCGTGCGGTCGCGGTCGAGGGCGTCGACCTCGGTCCACGGCAGCTCGGCGAGTCGCAGGGGCGCGGCCACCGGCTAAGCCTAGCAGCGGCGCGGCCGCGGCCGACCCGGGCGGGGGCGGAGCCCCGCCCCTACGACCGTCGGCGGAGCCTCGGATCCGTCGTAGGGGCGGCCCTCTGCGGCCGCCCGGGCGGGGCCGAGTGCCGCCGTCACCCGTAGCGCCGCCACAAGCGCAGGGTGCCGGCGCCGCGGGTGGTGTGGAAGCGCGCGGCGAGGGCGGCGGCGTAGGGGCTGGCCGCCGCCGCCTCGCCGTTGATCGTCGTCACCTCGATGGAGCGCCGGGGCCGGAACTGGCGCGTCAGCTGCACCGCCAGCGGCTCGAGGTACTCGCCAAGGCGCGGGTGGTCGGGCGGCACCGCCACCTCCAGCCGGCGCCCGCCGCGCTGGGAGCGCAGGACCAGCCGGGTGCCGTGGTAGACGAGGTGATTTCCGGGGACGCGGCGCGGGAGGTCCCCCAGAGCGGCGAGCGACAGCCCGCAGGGGGCGGCGGGGTCGAGGGCGCTGAGCCACCACACCAGGTCCTCCGGCATCCCGGCCCGCAGCCGCCGCACCGCCGCCGGGGTCGCGAACTGCGGCCCCGGGACCCCGGCGAAGAAGTGCCCGGCGAGCACCTCGCCGGCGAGCTCGAGCAGCCGCAGGGTGCGGAACAGCGGACCCCATTGGAGAGCGGGCGCCTCGCGGCCGAGCAGCTCCCGGAAGACCACCCCGTAACGGTGCAGCAGCAGCCGCGCCCGCTCGCGGTTGCGCTCCTCCTCCTCGAGCGGTCCGCCGCCGGTGGTCGGGCGGGGCAGGGCGTACCAGGCGCCGACGAAGGCGCGGCTCGCCTGCCACCCCTGGAAGGCGCGTCGCCGGGGCCGCACGCCGGCCGCCGCCACCGCACGTGGTGCCGAGGCCGCCTCCGCCGCCGCCGGCTCGGGCCGGAAGCGGGAGGTCACCCCCCGTCGCAGCGCCGCCATGGTGTCGTTGCTCGCTACCCCGGCCCAGGCAGCGGTCCACAGACGCTCGGTCAGGGCGCTGGTGTCGAGACCGCCGTGGCGGGCGAGGTCGGCGAGGGTGAAGCGCCCCGAGGCGGCGGGGAAGAGATCTGCCGCGGCCTCGGGGTCGACCGGCGGCAGGAGGTCGAGCGCGCCTTCCGGCAGGAAGGTCACCCGCTCGCGGCCGCACCCTACCCAGGAGAGGTCGCTCTCCTGCAGGACGCCGTCGAGCCACGCCGTGTGGTAGGGGGCGAGCCGCGCCGTCAGCAGCTCCCCCTCCCAGGCCGCGGCCGGGGCGCACCAGCCGAAGAGCCTCTCCAGCGCCGCCTCCAGCCCGGCGATGCCGTCGCGCTGCGGCGCCAGCCCCTGGTGGACGGCGAGGAACAGAGGGAGGTGGTCGAGCGGCAGCGCTCTGAGCTCGGGGCGCGCCGCCGCGCGCGCCATCCGCAGCAGCCGCTCGAGGCTCTCCAGGTGGCACAGCTCCGGCTCCGCCGCCGCGACGCGGATGGGGTCGCGAACCACCAGGCCCTCGGCCAGCAGGCGGTCGACGGCGGCGGCGGCGAGCGGCGGCGGCATGCCGAGGAGGGCTTCGGGCCAGTCGGCCGCCACCGGGCCCTGGAAGCGCAGGCACTCGGCGAGCAGCTCGGCCGCGACCCGCTCGGGTTCCGCCTCGGCGTCGCCTTCGCCGCGCTGCCGGCGCCCCAGCAGGCGCTCCAGCGCTCGCGCCGCCGGCGGCGGCAGCGGCAGGTCGGGATCCGCCGCCGCCGCCAGCGCCGCTGTCTCGAGGGGGATGGCGAGGGCCGCGAGCAGGCGGGGGAGGGTCTCGACGGCGACCACCAGCGGCCCGCCGGTCGGCGGCCTCAGCGCCGCCAGCCGGTCGCTGAGGGGCTCGAGTGCTGCCGCCACCTCTGCCTCGGCCGCCCCATGGTCGCGGGCGCTCGCCGCCAGCAGCTCGCGCCACTCGGGCCAGGGGAGGGCCACCCGCTCCTTCACCCATTCCAGCAGCTCCCCTCCGGGGGCGGGCGCATAGCCGGGGAAGGTGCGCTGCAGCTTGCGCCGCAGCGTCTCGGCGAGGTCGGCGGCGATGCGCGGGCGCAGCTCGGCGGCGAGCGCCAGCTCCCGCACCAGGTCCGGGCGCAGCGCCGACGCGTCCCCCTCGGGCGTGTCATCCTGGTACATGAGGCGGTTGGTCAACCGCCAGGAGAGGCCACCGGCGAAGGGCGAGGGGGTGCTGGTGACGGTCTCGCGAACGGCGATCTCCCCCCGCGCCAGCTCGCCGAGCAGGGAGCGCAGGGTCCCCAGGTCCATCTCCTCGACGAGACAGGTACGCCAGGCCTCGAGCACCACCGGGAAGTCGTCGAACCGCGCCACCGCGCCCAGCAGCTTCTTGGCCCGCTGGCGGTTGAGCCACAGCGGCACCCGCCGGCGGGCGTCGCCGCGCGGCAGCAGCAGCGCCCGGCCGGCGGCCTCGCGGAAGCGGGCGCCGAAGAAGCCGCTGCGGGGCAGCTTCCCCTGCAGCAGCTCCTCGAGCCGCTCGGGCGCGACCAGCGCCAGCAGCTCCTCGACGGCCAGCGAGTGGGGAAGCCGCACCATCACCGCCGTATCGTCGTGCACGACCTCGATGGGGGTGCCGTGGCGCTCCTGCCAGGCGGCGGCCAGGGCCATGGCGAAGGGGCGGTTGACGCGCCCTCCCCACAGCGTGTGGAGGACGAGCAGCGCCTCGGAATGCGCGCTCTGCGGGTCCCGCACCCACTCCGCGAGCAGGCGGTGGCGGTGGGGGAGCTTGCCGCCGGCCGCCGCCCGCTGCGCTTGCAGGAAGCGCCACAGCTCCCGCTCCGCGCCGGGGGTGAGCGGATATCGCGCATCGAGGGCTGGAAACGCCGGGCCGGCGATTTCGTCGGGGCCCGGGTCGCTCGCCGCGGCCAGCTCCGCGTCGGCCCACGCCAGGAACCGCCCCAGCCGCTCCATCAGGTGGAAGGGGCGGTCCAGCTCCTCGCCGCGCCAGAAGGGGGCCAGCCCCGCGCCGCCGGAGGCCGGCGCCACCAGCACGTCGTCGTGGGTGACGGCGGTGATGCGCCACGCCTGGGCGCCGAGCACGAAGCGGTCGCCGACCGAGCGCTCCCAGACGAACTCCTCGTCGAGCTCTCCCAGCTTCGCCCGCGAGCCTTCTACCCGCAGCTGGAAGTAGCCGCGGTCGGGGATGGTGCCGCCGGAGGAGTAGAGCAGCCGCGGCACGCCCTTGGCGGCGCGGGCGGTGTCGTCGATGCGGTCCACCAGCAGGCGTGGCGTGAGCTCGGCGACGCGCGTCCCGGCGTAGCGGCCGGCCAGCATGTCGACCACCAGGTCGAAGTGGCGCCGCGGCAGCCGGTGGTAGGGGTCGCTGGCGCGGATGCGATGGTAGAGCGCGTCGAGCTGCCAGCTCTCGGCGACGGTCATCGCCAGCACCACCTGGGCGAGCACGTCCAGCGGCGCCTCGACCGGCTGCAGCGGCTCGATGTCCTGGGCCAGGACTCCGGCGGCGACGACGGCCGCCTCCAGCAGGTCGTGGCCGTGGGTGGGATAGAAGCGCCCGCGGCTGACCGCTCCCACGGCATGACCGGCGCGCCCCACCCGCTGCACGGCCGAGGCGATGGTGGCCGGCGTCTGCACCAGCAGCACCTCGTCGAGGTCGCCGATGTCGATGCCCAGCTCCAGCGAGCTGGTGGCGACCAGCGCCGGCAGCAACCCGCGCTTGAAGCGCTCCTCGACCGCCAGGCGGATCTCGCGCGACAGCGAGCCGTGGTGGGAGTACGCGAGGTCCTCCTCCTCCCCCTCGTTGAGGAAGCGGGTGAGCTTCTCGGCCATGCGCCGGCTGTTGGTGAAGACCAGGGTGGTGCGGTTGGCGTGGATGCGCTGGCGCAACGCCGCCGCCAGCGCCGGCCAGAAGCGGTCGTCGGCGGCCGGCGGCGCGGCCGCCGACGCCTCGCCGGGATCGGCGGCGACGACCGCCGCCTCCACCGACACCTCGAGCTGCTTGTGCGAGGCGCACGCGAGCACGGTCACCGGCCGCGGCTGGTAGGACGGCGCCGAGGCGGGTCCGTCGAGCCGGTACCCGCCGACGAAGCGGGCGACGCGGTCGAGGGGGCGGACCGTCGCCGAGAGCGCCAGGCGCTGCACCTCGCCGGCGAGCAGCACCAGCCGGTCGACGGCGGTGATCAGGTGCGTGCCGCGGCGGCTGCCGGCGACGGCGTGGATCTCGTCGAGGATCACCGTCCGCACGCCGCCGAGCAGGCGGCGTCCGCCCTGCGAGGTGAGCAGGATGTTGAGACTCTCCGGGGTGGTGATGAGGATCTCGGGTGGGCGCCGCAGCACCTTCTGCCGCTCGCTCTGCGGCGTGTCGCCGCTGCGCGTGGCGACGCGCACCGGCGGTGCCGCCACCCCGGCCGCGGCGAAGGTCGCCTCCAGCTCGCCGAGGGGGGTCAGCAGGTTGCGCTCGACGTCGTTGTTGAGCGCCTTGAGCGGCGAGACGTAGAGCACGCGCACGCGGCCGCCCTCCAGGGCGCCGGAGAGCAGCTGGTCCAGCGCCCACAGGAACGCCGCCAGGGTCTTGCCGCTGCCGGTCGGAGCGGTGGCCAGGAGGTGCTCGCCGCGGGCGATGGCGGGCCAGGCGCGGCGCTGCACCTCCGTCGGCGTGCCGTAGCGGTCGCGGAACCAGCCGGCGACCAGCGGATGGAAGCGGGCGAGCGGGTCGGCGGCGGCCAGCGGGTGGGGCAGGTTAGCACCGGGCGCGCCGGCCGCCGTCACCGCGAGAGGTGCTCCGGGTGGCGGCAGGATGGGGCTAACATGAGCGCATGGCGGCCGCCCCGCCCCCCCTGCGCGCCGTGGTGGTCGACGACTCGCCGCTGCAGTGCTCGGCCTTCCGGCTGCTGCTCGAGCGGCGCTACGCCGGCCGGGTCGAGGTCGAGACCTACAACGACCCGGCCGCGGCGGTCGAGCGGCTCGCCCCGGACGTCGGCCTGCTGGTGCTCGACTGGGAGATGCCGGGGCTCGACGGCGCCGCGGTGGTGGAGG
>DATKEH010000075.1:0-9186 GCA_035546355.1 Thermoanaerobaculia bacterium | reverse complement strand
GCCGGTGTCGACGACCGTGCTGCTGCTCGGGGAGTCGGGCACCGGCAAGGAGGAGGCGGCGCGGTTGCTCCACCAGCTCTCCGGGCGCGCCGAGGGCCCCTTCGTCACGGTCAACTCCGCCGCCATTCCCCTCGAGCTGTTCGAGAGCGAGTTCTTCGGCCACCGCCGGGGGGCGTTCACGGGCGCCACGGCGGATCGGGCAGGGCGGTTCCAGGTGGCCCACGGCGGCACGCTGTTCCTCGACGAGGTCAACTCGCTGCCCGCCATGGCGCAGGCGAAGATCCTGCGCGTGCTCAACGACGGCTCCTTCGAACGGGTCGGCGAGAGCCGTCCCACCACCGTCGACGTGCGGCTGGTGTGTGCCAGCAACGCCGACCTGGTGGACGAGGTCGCGGCGGGGCGTTTCCGCTCCGACCTGTTCTACCGCGTCAACGTCATGACCGTGCGCATCCCGCCGCTGCGCGAGAGGCCCGAGGACATCGCGCCGTTGGCGGAGCACTTCCTGCGGCAGCTGTCGGCGCGGTTCGCCAAGCCCCTGCGAGGGCTCGCTCCGGAGACCCGCGAGGCCCTGCAGAGCTACTCGTGGCCGGGCAACGTCCGCGAGCTGCGCAACGTCATCGAGCGGGCGATCCTGCTGGAGAAGGGGGAGGTGCTGCGCCCCGGCAGCCTGCTCTTCCCGCGCGTGCCGGAAGGCGCCCTCGGCGACGAGCCCAGCGGCGATCTGCACCTGCGCTCCAACCTGCAGCGCGCCGAGCGGCGGCTGATCGAGGCGGCGCTGGCCCGCGCCGGCGGCGTCAAGCGCCAGGCCGCCGCCCTGCTCGGCATCGACGAGCGCAACATGGCCTACTTCCTCAAGAAGCACGGGTTGATGTGAGCCCCGCCAGGGTCGGCGGCCGGCGGCGTCGGCGCGCCCTCAGTTCCAGAAGTCGTCGCCGCCGACCTCGGTCGCGGCGGTCGACTCGGCCGCCAGCCAGGCGTCGAACTCCTGCTGCGGGTGCACGGTGAGGAAGCCGCGCATCCGGTAGTGGCCGATGCCGCACAGCTGGGCGCAGGCGATCTCGTAGTTGAACTGCTCGTCGCCCAGTCGCCGGCGCATCTCGGCGGTGGTGACGGTGGGCACGAACCACAGTGGGATGTCGAGGCCCGGGATGGCGTCCTGCTTGACCCGCAGCTCGTTGAGCATGAAGCTGTGGATGACGTCCTTGCTGGAGAGGTGGATGATGGCCGGGCGGTCGACCGGCAGGTGCAGCTGGTTGACGGTGGTGACGTCGTCGGCCGCCGCCGGGTCGCTGCGGTCGAGGCCCACCGGGTTGGAGGCCGGGTCCACCAGCGCCGGGCTGGTGCGGCCGAAGACGCCGTCGCTGCCGGCGTAGTGGACGTTCCAGGCGAACTGCTCGCCGGAGACCCGCACGATCACCGACTCGTCCTCCGGCGGGAAGTCGTCGACTCGCTCCGACCAGAGCGGGATCGAGAACCCGGCCAGCAGCACCGCCTCGGCCACCACCACGCTCCATTCGGTGTAGCTCGAAGCCCTGGTGCGCACGCCCGTGTAGCTGGCCACCGGATGGCGCTTGCGGCGGAAGCGCAGCAGCATGTAGACGAACAGCACCCCCCAGCCGACGAACATCAGCGCCATCAGCAGGTGGACCCAGACGATCATCTGGTCGATCTCGCCGCCGTGGGCGGAGGCGAGCTCGGGGAGCCCCAGCAGCTGTCTCATGTGTCCCCTCGCTTGGCCTTCTTGGTGCGGACCACTACCACCAGCGCCACCCCGCCGAGCAGCAGCCCGTAGGTCAGCCCGACCATGAACAGGATCGACAGCCTGGCGCCGTCGATCATCGGGTCGCCCGCCTTGCCGTAGCAGACCGCGCAGGCGAGCAGCGGGTCGGCGGCCAGGGCGGCGGCCGCGGCCGTCACCGCGGCGAGAATCCCCCCCGGACCCCCTCTCCCCGGTCTGCGGGGGAGAGGACGCAGGTCGCGCATCCGCCTCACAGGTAGCTCACGTCCTTCATCTTCCTCAGGAACCACCACCCGTAGACGAGCAGCGCCGCCGCCGCCGCGACCGCCAGCACGCTCAGCGCCAGATAGCCGCCGCCGCCGCCCAGACGCACCTGCTGCCAGCCCCACCATGCCAGCCCCAGCGAGAGGGCGGTGGCGAGGGTGATGAACAGCACGTGCACGGCCTTGAGCGACATGACCTCCTGGGCTGCGGATCAGGGCCCCACCTCGTTGATCTCGGTCAGCAGCGGCCCCAGCAGCACGGCGAAGAAGGCCAGCATGGTGAACCCCATGGTGACCAGGATCAGCTTGCGCTCCGAGATCAGGTGCATGAAGTAGCAGGCGACCAGCGACCCCTTGATCGAGGCGATCAGCAGCGCCAGAGCCACCGCCGGGCCGGTCGAGAGATCGAGGTACGAGACCGCGACGGTGATCAGCGTCAACGCCATCAGGCTGACGAACACCACGATGTAGGTGCGGACGTGCTTCTTGACGTCGATGTGCTCGTGGAGGTCGAGGTCGCTGCCAGTCCCCATCGTCGGCTCCTCCATCTCCCTCCCCTATAGCAAATACAAGACCGGAAACAGGAAGATCCACACCAGGTCGACGAAGTGCCAGAACAGGCCCGCCGTCTCCACCCGGTTGGCGAACCGCTGCGGCTCGCTGTGGAACATCTTCGCTCCCGGCAGCCAGAAGTAGCCGTTGACCACCATCCCCGCCAGCACGTGCAGGGCGTGCAGGCCGGTGAACGTGAAGTAGATCGCCATGAACGTGCTGGTCGAGGGGAAGAACCCGTGGTGGAACTTGGCGCTGTACTCGATGTACTTGATGACCATGAAGACGCCGCCCAGCGCCACCGTCGACGCCATGAACAGGCGGAACCTGGAGAAGTTGCGCTCCATGCAGGCCGCCCAGGCGAGCACCATGGTCACGCTCGAGGTGATCAGCACCGCGGTGTTGAGGGTGGCCATCGGGACGCTGAGCTCGCTCTGCCCGTGCCCCCACTGCGGGTTGCCGACGCGCAGCAGGATGTAGCCGGCGAACAGCGAGCCGAACAGCATCACCTCGGACGAGAGAAACAGCCAGATGCCCAGCTTGACGTTGTTGACCCCGGTATCGGGCCGGGTCTCGACGGTGTAGGGGATGACCTCCGACATCAAGGAGTCTCCGCTCGCTTGCACGGAGGGGAAGAGGGGCCCAGGGCGAGGACGGTCGGGAGCCAGAGCTTCACTGCCATCTCCTCAGACGGTGACGGGCGCCGGGGCGCCGGTGTCGGGGTCGAACTGGGCCAGGAAGTCCTTCTCGTGCTGCGGCACGCTGTACTCGTACGGCCCGCGGTAGACGCGCGGCGGGGTGGCGAAGTTGCCGTGCGGCGGCGGTGACGGCGCCGCCCACTCGAGCGTGGTGGCGTCCCAGGCGTTGGCGGGGGCCACGGCGCCGCGCTTCAAGCTCCAGAAGAAGTTGACGATGAAGGGGATCTGGAAGAGCGCCATGCCCCAGGCCGACCAGGACATCACCTCGTTGAGCCACAGCACGTCTTGCGCGTGGTAGTAGGTCTCGCCGCCGTCGAACAGCCGCCGCTGCACCCCCTGCATCCCCTGGATCAGCATCGGCGTGAAGACGCCGTTCATGAACAGGAAGGTGGGCCAGAAGTGCAGGTGCCCGAGCTTGCTGCTCATGTAGCGGCCGGTCGCCTTGGGGTACCAGTAGTAGACCCCGGCGAAGAGGGCGAACAGGGAGCCCGGCGCGACGATGTAGTGGAAGTGGCCGATGACGTAGTAGGTGTCGTGCAGGTGGATGTCGGCGGTGGCGAGCCCCAGCGGCAGGCCGGTGAGCCCGCCGATGGCGAACATCGGCAGGAAGGCCAGGGCGAACAGCATCGGGGTGGTGAAGCGGATCGAGCCACCCCACAGCGACAGCAGCAGGCAGGTGAGGATGATCACCGACGGGATGGAGATGATCATCGTCGTGGTCTGGAAGAAGGCGGACATCGCCGTGCCCATGCCGGTGAGGAACATGTGGTGCGCCCAGACGACGAACGACAGGACGCCGATCGCCATCACCGAGAAGACCAGCGGCCGGTAGCCCCACAGCGGCTTGCGAGTGTTGTTGGCGATCACCTCGGCGACGATGCCCATGGCCGGCAGGATCAGCACGTAGACCTCGGGGTGGGCGAGGAACCAGAACAGGTGCTGCCAGAGCAGCGGCGAGCCGCCGCCGCTGATCTGCGCCACCTGCCCGCTGACCACCAGGCCCTCGGGCATGAAGAAGCTGGTGCCCGCCACGCGGTCCATCAGCTGCATGACGCCGGCTGCCTGCAGGGCGGGGAAGGCGAGCAGCAGCAGGAAGGCGGTGACGAACTGCGCCCAGACGAAGAAGGGCAGGCGCCAGAAGGACATCCCCGGCGCCCGCAACTGGATGATGGTGGTGATGAAGTTCACCGAGCCGAGCAGCGACGAGGTGATCAGCAACAGCATGCCGAGGATCCACAGCGTCTGCCCGGTGGGGACCAGGTTGGCCAGCGGCGGGTAGGAGGTCCAGCCGGCCTGGGCGGCGCCGCCGGGGACGAAGAAGCTGACCAGCATCGTTACGCCACCCAGGAAGTAGGCCCAGTAGCTCGCCATGTTGAGCCGCGGGAAGGCCATGTCGGGGGCTCCCAACTGCAGCGGCACGACGAAGTTGCCGAAGCCGCCGACCCCCAGCGGCACGACGCCGAGGAACACCATGATGGTGCCGTGCATGGCGCCGAGCTGGTTGTAGAACTCGGGCAGCATGATTCCGCCGGGCATGTTGCTCTCGCCGAAGAGCTTGCCGATCACCGGCAGGGCGCGGCCGGGGAAGGCCAGCTGCCAGCGCATCAGCATCATCAGGCAGAAGCCGAAGAACAGGAACAGCAGGCCGGTGATGGCGTACTGGATGCCGATCACCTTGTGGTCGATCGAGAAGACGTACTTGCGCCAGAAGCCCAGCTGGTGGTGGGTCTTCGAGTGGTCGAGGGCCGCCTCGGCGTGCTGCGTCTCGGGGTGGATCGAAGTCATCGCAGGTGGTTCGCTCCGGATTGGGGTCCTACACGTTCTCGAAGGCCATCGACTCGGCGAGGCGCGGGTCCTGGATCGGCACCAGCGCCGGTCGTCGCAGCAGGGCCGCCAGTGTAGCGGTGAACAGGCCGCCGACGGCCAGCAAGCACAGCGGGTCGAGGAGGTGGAAGGCAGGATCTTCGTGCAGGGCCGGCATCACCAGCCAGTACAGGTCGAGCCAGTGCATGACCAGCAGCCAGGATGCCGCCGCCCACAGGCCCAGGCGATGGCGCTTGACGTCGCGCAGCAGCAGCAGGAAGAAGGGCAGGCCGAAGTGCCCCACCGCCAGGGCGATGGACAGCGTCTGCCAGCCGTGATGCCAGCGGTGGGCGTAGAACGCCGTCTCCTCGGGGATGTTGGCGTACCAGATGAGCATGAACTGCGAGAAGGCGATATAGGCCCAGAAGACGACGAAGCCGAAGAGCAGCTTGCCGAGGTCGTGGAAGTGCTCGAAGGTCACCACGCCGCGCAGCGCTCCCGCGCGCTGCAGGGCGAGGGCGAGGACGATGAGCAGGGCGAAGATGCCGACCGCCGAGCCGCTGAAGAAGTAGACCCCGAAGACGGTCGAGTACCAGTGGGGGTCGAGGGACATGATCCAGTCGAACGACGCCAGGGTCAGGGTGACGCCGAACAGCACCATCCCCGGCGCGCTCAGCCGCTGCAGGCGGCGAGTGATCACCACCGCGCCCATCTGGTCCTGCCGCTGCGACTGGCGGCGCAGCCACCAGGCCATCGCCGACCACAGCAGCAGGTAGGCCACGGCCCGGGTGAGGAAGAAGGGCGCGTTCAGCCAGGGCTGCTTGTGCTGCAGCAGGGGATCCGCGGCCACCGCCTCGGCGTGGCTCCAGTGATAGAGGTCGTGCAGGCCGAAGGCGAGGGGGAGGAGGAGCAGCAGGAACAGCGGCATGGTGGCCGCCACGTGCTCGGCCAGACGCCGCACCACCACGCTCCACCCGGCCCGGGTGAGGTGCTGCAACAGGACGAAGAACAGGCCTCCCAGGGCCAGGCTGACGAAGAACAGGAAGGCGACCAGCCACGAGTGCAGCAGCTGCGCTCTGTCGCCGGCGCCCAGCAGCAAGGCGCCGGCCGCGGCGGCGACGCCGACGCCGCCGGCCACCAGCGGCAGGCGGGCCGCCCAGCCGCGGGCCGGGAGGGAGACCTGCTCGGGGTCGAGGGTCACGCCGCGACGGGTCGCCATCGCGCTCAGACCTCCACCAGCTCGACGTGCTCGGCGCCCAGCTCGCGCAGCAGCCGGGGCGTGCGGTCGCGATCGAAGCGGTCGTCCGTCGCCTCGATCGACAGGAAGAAGCGGTCGTCGCTGGCGCGCGCGAACCGCTGCGATTCGAACAGCGGATGATGATGCCGCGGCAGGCGCGAGAAGCCGAGGAAGCCGAAGAACGCCCCCAGGGCCCCGCCCAGCACGCCGCACTCGAACATGATCGGCACGAAGGCCGGCCAGGAGAAGAGGGGCTTGCCGCTGATCACCAGCGGGTAGGCTTCGACGCTCACCCACCACTGCATCGCCATTCCCGCCGCCGCGCCGCCGAGACCGAGCGCCAGCACCAGCAAGGGCACCGGCGAGCGCCTGAGCCCCATGGCGCGCTCGAGGCCGTGCACCGGGAAGGGGCTGTGGGCGTCCCAGCTGCGGAAACCCTCGTCGCGCAGCCCTTCCGCCGCCTGCAGCAGCGCCGCCGGCGTGTGGAACTCCGCCAGCGCTCCCCACAGCGTCCTGCCGCCGTCGCTCATCCCAGCGCCTCCTGCTGGCGATAGGGCGCCGTCGGCGGCGCCGGGTGCGGCTGGGGATGGGGATGGGCCTGCGGCAGCACGCCCTTGACCTCGGCCATCGCCACCATCGGCACGAAGCGCACGAAGAGGGTGAAGAGGGTGAAGAACAATCCGAAGCTGCCGATCAGGGTGGCGACGTCCCAGAAGGTCGGCGTGAAGTAGCCCCACGACGAGGGGAGGAAGTCGGCGTGCAGCGAGGTGACCACGATGACGAAGCGCTCGAACCACATGCCGACGTTGACCAGGATCGAGGCGACGAACAGCGTCGGGATGTGGGTGCGCAGCCGTTTGAACCAGAACAGCTGCGGCACCAGCACGTTGCAGCTGACCATCGTCCAGTAGGCCCAGGCGTAGTCGCCGCGGGCGCGGTTGAGGAAGGCGAAGCCCTCGTAGGGGTTGCCGCTGAACCAGGCGACGAAGAACTCGGTGGCGTAGGCGTAACCGACGATGGTGCTGGTGGCCAGGATCAGCTTGGCCATGCGGTCGAAGTGCAGCGCGTTGATGACGTGCTCGAGCCCGAACGCCACCCGGCAGACCACCATCAGGGTGATGACCATGGCCAGCCCCGAGAAGATGGCGCCGGCGACGAAGTAGGGCGGAAAGATGGTGGTGTGCCAACCGGGCAGCTGCGAGGTGGCGAAGTCGAACGACACCACCGAGTGCACCGACAGCACCAGCGGCGTCGCCAGGCCCGCCAACAGCAGGTAGGCGCGCTCGTAGTGCAGCCACTGGCGTTGCGACCCCCGCCAGCCGAGCGCGAAGACGCCGTAGGCGATCTTGCGCACCCGCGTCGCGGCGCGGTCGCGCATCGTCGCCAGGTCGGGGATCAGCCCCAGGTACCAGAAGAGCAGCGACACGGTGCCGTAGATGTTCACCGCGAAGACGTCCCACATCAGTGGGCTGCGGAACTGCGGCCACATGCTCATCTGATTGGGGATCGGGATCATCCAGTAGTCGAGCCAGGGGCGGCCGGTGTGGATGGCCGGGAAGATCAGCGCGCAGGCGACGGCGAACAGGGTCATCGCCTCGGCGGCGCGGTTAATCGAGGTGCGCCAGCGCTGGCGGAAGAGGAAGAGCACCGCCGAGATCAGCGTGCCGGCGTGGCCGATGCCGACCCAGAAGACGAAGTTGGTGATGTCCCAGGCCCAGGCCACCGGGGTGTTGTTCCCCCAGATGCCCACGCCTTCCCAGAACAGCCAGGCGATGGCGACGACGAGGGTACCGAGCATCGCCAGCGAGATGGCGAGGGCGACGTACCAGCCGGTCGGCGGCTTCCACTCGACCGGCCGCGCCACCGCCTCGGTGATGGCGTGGAAGTCCGGCTCGCCGGCGATCAACGCCGGGCGATGTTCGATGGGATCGACGTCCACTGGAGCAGTCGCCATGGGCTCGGCCAGTCTCCCGTCGGGCTCATGCCGACGCGTCATCAGCTGTGGCGGTGGTCCACACGCTTTGGGCCTGTGGTTCATAGCAAACGGTTCACCGGCGCGTCAAGGGCAGGGTGGCAGGCCCCCCGGCGGGAGCGGGGAGCGCGGGCGGGGCCCCGGGTGAGCCGGTGCGCGCGGGCCGAGCGCGTGGTGACGGTCCCCCGGCGGCGGCGGGTGAGGGGGGGAGGCATCCCGGGCGAGCCCGTGCGCGCGGGCTGACCCACCACGGCCGCCGCCGAGGGCGAGGCTGAGGGCCGGACGCCGGCGAACGGGCGGCCGGGGGCTGTGGTGGTGGGGCCGGGGGAACGGCCCCGGCGGGGGACGGCGCCGGTGAAGTGATGGTTAGGAGCGGCTCGCGGCGCGGCGCCGCGAGCCTAGCCGGCGCCTCGACTCGGCTTCGCGCCGCACGTTCCGCTGCCTGCCGCGATCGTGCGATCGCGCTCGCCTCCACGCCCCCGCCAAGGCCGTTCCCTCGGCTCCGGCACCGCAATCGGTTCGCCCCACCGGCTCTTCGCGCGCCACTCCGGCCTCGCCCCCCGGCGTCGACCGGGTGGGTGCCCCAGCCCGTGCCCAGGCTCGCCCGAGGCCCCCTCCCCAACCCTCACCCGCCCCCGCTCACCCCCACCCACGGACAGTTAGGAGAGGGGAATCTCCCCCCACCACGCGGTCGCGTCGACGCGCGAAGACCCGCCGAACCTCGGTCGTCGCACGATGGAGGGCGTGGCGCGGGCGGGGACCCTCGGCCCCTCCAGGGCCCTCTCGCCGAGCGCAAGGCCCACCTGCCGAGGGGTGTCACCAGTGGCCCGGCGCGACGGCGAGCGGAGGCGCCGGCGAGGCGCGCGGCCGCCGCGCGCCGCTCCCGAATACCGCGCTTCCGGCGCCGTGCCCAGGCGGGGCCG
>DATKEH010000074.1:0-6312 GCA_035546355.1 Thermoanaerobaculia bacterium | reverse complement strand
GGCCGGACTTCACGCACTCATACTTCACGTCGCTGCGGATCGCCGCGGCGACGAAGACGTTGCCGAGGGTGGAATCTTCCCAGCCCGGGACGAAGATCGGCAGCTTCTTCTGGCAGGCGGCGATCATCCAGGAGTCCCTGGGGTCGATCTGGAAGTACTCATCGATCAGTCCGCTCTCGATAAGCTGATACATGTACTCGTAGGGGAAGAAGCGCTCGCTCTTCTCGGAGGCGCTGCTCCACAGCTTCAGCATCTGGCGCTCGATCCGCCGCATCGCCTCTTCCTCCGGGATGCAGGTGTCGGTCACCCGGTTCATGCCGCGCTCGCGCAGCTCCTCCTCGGCCTCGGCGGAGAGCTGGCGGTAGTGCGGGATGCGCTCGTAGAAATCGTGCGCCACCAGGTTGAAGACGTCCTCCTCCAGGTTGGCGCCGGTGCAGGTGACGGCGTGCACCTTGCCCCGGCGGATCATCTCGGCCAGCGACAACCCCAGCTCGGCGGTGCTCATCGCCCCGGCCAGGGTGACCATCATCCTCCCCCCCTGCTCGAGGTGCCGCTCGTAGGCGCGGGCGGCGTCCCGGACCACGGCGGCGTTGAAGTGGCGGAAGTGGTGGTCGACGAAGTCGCGGACGCTCATGGCCCCGGCAGGGTATCGGAGTGCCCGCCGCCCGGGCAAGGGCCGGGTAGGATCGCGCGATGGTGCCGCTCCCCGCCGACGACGGCCCGGCGCAGCCGACGCGCCTGGAGACCCTGCAGCGGGCCTCCTTCTGGGTCGCCGTCACCGCCGCGCTACTGGCCCTGATGACCAGCGGCGGCTGCGGGCCGCTGCCGGCCGGCGGGGGAACCGGCCTGGCGTGGCCGCTTCACCCCCTGCTGCTGGCACTGGGCGCCGCTTGCGGCTGGGCGACCACCCGGCGACTGTCCGAGATCGATGCGGCGCGCTGGCGCGTGGTCGAGGAGGCGGGGCTCACCAAGGGGGAGCGGGAGTGGGCCCACAAGGAGGCCGAGGCGCAACGGCGGCGGGCCGGGGCCTCCTTCGTGGCGGCGCCGCTGCTGCTCGCCGGCTGGCTCTCCCAGCAGCTGCGCGGGGCGGGCGGGCTGCTGGTGGCCGATCTGCTGCCGGTCAGCGCCATGCTGGGGTTCGGGGTCGGCGCCGCGGTGGCGGCGTGGCGTCAGAGACACCCCGGGCCGGCCCACCCTGGCTCTACGGCGCCGTCGCGCCCGCCACTACGTCCTGGTAGTCGGGGTTGTCCTGGATCACCCCGTCGACGAAGGGGCAGGACGGCACCACCTTGAAGTCGTTGTCACGCGCCCAGCGGAGGGCGTGCAGGACGATGCGGCGCCCGATCCCGTTGCCCCGTTGCTGCGGCGGCACCAGCGTGCTGTGGAAATCCAGCACCCCGTCGCCGGCGGGCCGGTAGCTGAGCACCGCCCGCTGCCCCGGCTCGCCCAGGTCGGCGTAGAAGCGGTTGCTGTCCTCGTCGTGTCGTATGTCGAGCTGCATGGCGTCTCCTCTCGTCGCTTCGCCGGCAGTGTGCAGTCGGCGACCGCACCGGCTCGCGAGAGCGCGGTGCAAGCCCCGGACCAGCGCCCCGCGCCGGCGGGCGCGTCACCCCCCCGAGACCACCTCCGGTCGCTCCGGCGGCGGCGGCGGCACGATCACCGCCGGCGCCGCGCGCTCGGCCACTAGGGCGTTGAACGCCGCCAGGTCGGTGGCCAGCACCCGGTCGAGCTCGGCGAGGTGGCGGTCGAGCTCGGCCTTCAGGTCGCGGTAGCGCTCGTAGGAGCCCTGGGTGGGCCGGGCGCCGGCGGTCTCCACCACGTTCTGCAGGAACAGCAGCTGGTTGTCGAGCTGCGGTGGGAAGTTGAGGATGTCCTGCCCCGCCTGCGACCGGGATTGGTGCAGCTCGTCGGCGACCGCCGTGAGCTTGGCGCCTAGCGCCTCGGCCGACTCGGCGAGTCCCTCGGCCTGGCCGGTCTCCTGCAGGCGGCCCACCAGGCCGTCCACCTGCGCCTGGACGTCGCGGATGGTCTTCAAAGCCCGGTGGGCGCGGCTGATGTCCTGCCAGACCTGCCGCGCCAGCGCGAAGCGGGCCTGCGCCTCCTCCGGCGGCACCTCCCGCCGCGGGTCGGTGCGCACCTGGAAGCTCTCGGTGGAGCTCCAGTCGCCGTGGGTGAGCCGCGCCTGGTAGGTGCCCGGCGGCACCTCGGGGCCGGTGGGCACGCCCCACAGCACGGCGGTGGGCACTACCTCGGCGTCGGGTAGCCGCAGGTTCCACACGTAGCGGTTCAGGCCCTGCTTGGCCGGCAGCTTGCGCGGCCGCACCATCTCCGGGAAGAAGCGGGCCCACGGGTTGGGCGCCGCCGGCTCCTCGTTCTGGCTCGACAGGGTGCGCAGTACGTTGCCCCCGGCGTCGAGGATCTCCAGCGTCACCTCCTGCGCCCCCTCCTCGTCGAGGCCGGCGGGCAGCGTGTAGTGGATCAGCGCGCCGTACGGCGGGTTCCTGCCGGCATGGTCGCCGCCGCCCCCCCAGCCGCCCGCCCCCTCCCACTGGTAGGCGTCGCGCGGCGGCAAGAGGTGCTGCGGCGCCGCCGCCACCTCGGGGGTGAGGTGGTGCAGCGGCGTCAAGTCGTCGAGGATCCAGAACGACCGGCCGTGGGTCGCCACCACCAGGTCGTCGCGCTTGACCTCGAGGTGGGTGATCGGGGCCACCGGCAGGTTGAGCTGGAAGGGCTGCCAGCGGCGGCCGTCGTCGAAGGAGACGTAGACGCCGAATTCGGTGCCGGCGTACAGCAGCCCCTTGCGCGCCGGGTCCTCGACGATGGCTCGGGTGTAGTGATCGGCGGGGATGCCGTTGCGGCCGTCGGTGAGCAGTTGCCAGCTCGCCCCGTAGTCGTCGGTGCGGAAGACGTAGGGGCGGAAGTCGTCCAGGCGGTAGCGGTGCACGGCGAGGAAGGCGCGGCCGGAGTCGTGCGGCGAGGGAGCGATGACGTTGACCGTCGCCCACTCCGGCATCCCCGCCGGGGTCACGTCCTGCCAGGTCGCGCCGTCGTCGCGCGAGACGTGCACCAGCCCGTCGTCGCTGCCCGCCCACAGCAGCCCCGGGGTCTGCGGCGACTCGGCGAAGGCGAAGATGGTGCCGTAGACCTCGACGCCGGTGTTGTCCCAGGTGATGTCGCCGCCGGAGTATCCCTGCTTGCTCTCGTCGTCGCGCGTCAGGTCGGGGCTGACCACCTCCCAGGTCATCCCCTCGTCGCGCGAGCGGTGCAGGTGGTTGGAGGCGTGGTAGACGACCGCCGGGTCGTGGCGGGAGGTGTGGATCGGCGCGTTCCACTGGAAGCGGTACTCGAGGTCGGCGGCGCGCTGGCCCACCGCCATCTGGGGGTAGGCCATCACCTCCTGCTCCTGGCTGAGGCGGCGGTCGAAGCGGCCGATGGTGCCGCCGTAGCAGCCCCCGTAGGTGACGTCGGGATCGTCCGGGTCGACGGCCACCCAGGCGGTCTCGCAGCCGGCCGGGACGTACCAGTCGTGGCGGGCGATGCCGCCGCCGGGGGCGCGGCTGGGGATGGCCACCGCGCTGTTGTCCTGCTGTCCGCCGTAGAGCCAGTAGGGGTACTGGTCGTCGACCGTCACGCGGTACATCTCGGCGGTCGGCTGGTTCTCCTGCCCCGACCAGGAACGGCCGCCGTCGAGGGTGACGTTGGCGCCGCCGTCGTTGCCCTCGACCATGATGCGCGGGTCGTCGGAGTCGATCCACAGGTCGTGGTTGTCGCCATGCGGGGTGCGAATGGGCAGGAAGCTGGCGCCGCCGTCGTCGGAGCGCCACATCGCGACGTTGAGCACGTAGACGGTGTTGGCGTCCTTCGGGTCGGCGTAGACGTGGGTGTAGTACCAGGCGCGCTGCAGCAGGTTGCGGTCGGAGCTCACCAGGCGGAAGCTCTTGCCGCCGTCCTCGGAGCGGTAGAGGCCCCCCTTCTCCTTGTGCTCGACGAGCGCCCACACCCGGTTCGGGCGGGCCGGCGAGACCGCCAGCCCGATCCGCCCCAGGATCCCCTCCGGCAGCCCTTCGCTGAGCCTGCGCCAGGTGTTGCCGCCGTCGGTCGACTTGAAGATGCCGGAGCCCTCGCCGCCGCTGATCATGGTCCACGGCTGGCGCACCGCCTCCCAGGTGGCGGCGTAGAGGATGCGAGAGTTGCCGGGATCCATCACCAGGTCGATGGCGCCGGCCCGGTCGCTGACGTAGAGCACCTTGCGCCAGGTACGGCCGCCGTCGCGCGAGCGGTAGACGCCGCGCTCGGGGTTGGGGCCGAAGGCGTGGCCGAAGACCGCCGCGTAGACCAGGTCGGGGTCGGTCGGGTGCACCGCCATCTTGGCGATCTGCCCCGCCTGCGGCAGCCCCATGTGCCGCCAGCTCTCGCCGCCGTCGGTGGACTTGTAGATCCCGTCGCCAGGGGAGACGTCGCCGCGGATGCAGGCCGAGCCCATCCCCACGTAGACCACGTTGGGGTCCGAGGGGGCCACCGCGATGGCGCCCACCGAGGCGCTGCCGAACTCGTCGCCGGGTCGCACCCGCGATTCCGGCTGCCCCTCGGCGGGGCGCCGCGATGGCGGCGGCTGCACCTCCTCCTCGGGGAGCTCTCCCATGACCACCGGCGGCTCCCGGGGCTCGTCCCTGCGGATCTTGTCCGAGACGTTGCGCCAACTCAGCCCGGCGTCGACGGTCTTCCACACCCCGCCGCCGGTGGCGCCCATGTAGAAGGTGTAGGGCTCACCCGGCACGCCGGCGACGGCGGTGACCCGGCCGCCGCGGAAGGGGCCGACGAGACGGTACTCGAGGCCGCGGAACAGCGGCTCGGCGTAGCCCGGTGCCGACGAACGGTCCGGCTGCTGCTGCTGGCGGGCGGCGCCGGCCGGGACGACGGTCAGGGCGACGGCGAGGAACGTGGCGAGCGCAGGGGCGAGGGCGACGCGCTGGCGCGGCAGCGGAGACGGGCGACGACGCATTGCTGGGCTCCTCCTGGAGGGAATGGCGGGATGTTTTCGCAAGGCCGCCCGTGAGTAGACCGGATGCGGCGGTGGGCTGTCAAACCCTCGCCGGGTGGTCTCTCGGCGCCGGGGGGTCGCGCAAAGGCGCGCAGTCTCGTATCGTCTCCTCTACGCCCCCGGACCCGAGGGAGGAGCTCGATGCCCGACGACCGCACGCCCGGAGACCACATGACCCCCGACGAGTTCCGCCGCTACGGTGGCGAGGTGGTGGAGTGGCTGGCCCGTTACATGGAGCGCGTCGAGGCGCTGCCGGTGCTGTCGCGGGTGGCGCCGGGGGAGGTGCGCGGCAGGCTTCCGGCGGCGCCGCCGCGCACCGGCGAGCCGTTCGCGGCGGTGCTCCCGGACCTCGAGGAGGTGATCCTCCCCGGGCTCACCCATTGGCAGCATCCGGGGTTCTTCGCCTACTTCCCGTCGAACACCTCCGGCCCCTCCATCCTCGGCGAGCTGCTGTCCGCCGGCCTCGCGGTGCAGGGGATGCTGTGGAGCACCAGCCCGGCCTGCACCGAGCTCGAGACCCACGTGCTCGACTGGCTGGTAGACATGCTGGGGCTGCCGCGCCGCTTCCTGTCGCACGGCCCGGGAGGCGGCGTCATCCAGGACACGGCGTCCTCGGCGACGCTGTGCGCGCTGCTCGCCGCGCGCGAGCGGGCCACTGGCGGCGCCGCCAACCGGCACGGGGTGGCCGGCGACCTGACCTGCTACGCCTCGGAGGAGGCCCACTCCTCGGTCGACAAGGCGGTGCGCATCGCCGGGCTGGGCAGCGAGCGGCTGCGCAAGGTCGCAGTCGACGCGGCCTACGCCATGCGACCCGAAGCCCTGGCGCGGCAGATGGCGGCCGACCGCGACGCCGGCTACACGCCGTGCCTGGTGGTGGCCACCGTCGGCACCACGTCGTCCACCGCGCTCGACCCGCTGACGCCGATCGCCGAGGTCTGCCGGCGGCAGGGTGCCTGGCTGCACGTCGACGCGGCGATGGCGGGCACCGCCGCTCTCTGCCCCGAGCTGCGCTGGATCCAGCGCGGGGTCGAAGAGGCCGACAGCTACTGCTTCAACCCCCACAAGTGGATGTTCACCAACTTCGACTGCGACTGCTTCTGGGTGGCCGACCGCGGGGCGCTGGTGCGGGCGCTGTCGGTGCTGCCGGAGTACCTGCGCAACCGCGCCACCGAGAGCGGGGCGGTGATCGACTATCGCGACTGGCAGGTGCCGCTGGGCCGGCGCTTCCGGGCGCTCAAGCTGTGGCTGGTGATCCGCTGGTACGGCGTCGA
>DATKEH010000073.1:0-4200 GCA_035546355.1 Thermoanaerobaculia bacterium | reverse complement strand
CCGCAGGTGCTGGTAGTAGGGGTGCGACGCCGACAGCGAGCCGCTCCCGTCCGCCTGCGTCCGCTCCACGTCGACCAGCCGCTCCGGCTCCGCCGCCCCGGGCAGCGGCCGCAGCAGCAGGGCGTTGACGGCGCTGAAGATAGTGGTCACCGCACCGGTTCCCAGAGCGATGACGAGCACGGCGACGAGCGTCACCAGCGGGGTCTTGCGCAGCGTGCGCGCGGCCAGCCGCGCGTCCCGTCCGACGGTGTCGAGGAGGCTCATGCCCCTGACCTACGCAATGCGGCGCGGCGGGTTTCGGCGGTGGGATGTAACGCGGGTGCGGTGCGGGTGACAGGGGAGCGGAAAGGAGGTACCGAACCATGCAGAGGCGCTACCTGTCCCTGTGCGCCGCGGCCCTGCTCGCCGCACTCCCCACCGCCGCCAGCGGTGCGCCGCCGGCCAACCCGAGCGTCGACCAGTTTCGGCAGATCGACCAGCACTGCGCCCTCAACACCGGCTGCTTTCGCGGCGACGACCCCGGCTTTCCGGTGACGATCACCGAGTCCGGCAGCTACTTCCTGACCGGCAACCTCGACGTCACGGGCGAGGACAGCCCGCTCGACACCACGGCGATCGTGCTCGCCGCGCCCGGGATCGCACTGGATCTCGCGGGCTACTCGCTGATCGGGGTCGTCGGCTGCGCCGCCACCCCGGTCTCCGGCTGCAGCGGCACCGGCGCGGGCGTCGGCATCAAGGTCAACGCCTTCAACACCGGCGCCGAGGGCAAGGGAGCCAAGATCACCAACGGCACCATCCGCGGCTTCGGCAACGACGGCATCCAGTGCGACACCGACTGCTGGATCGACGCCGTGCTGACGATGGAGAACGCCGGCCACGGTATCGACGCCGACTTCGGCGATCACCACTCGACCGTGCTGCGCAGCCAGAGCGTGCGCAACGCCGGGGACGGCATCCGCCTCCGCGGGCTCGTCGCCGACTCGACCGCCCGGGGCAACGGCGTGGTGGGCATTCGCGTCATCGGCCGCTCGGGAGCCGTCCGCGGCTGCACGGTCAACAAGAATGGCTGGGGGATCTCGGCGCAGTACGGAACGGCGAGCGGCAACACGTTTTGACATAACAACGTCTTTATGTAATAACAGCACGGTGAAGAAGCGCGTGACCGTGTACCTCGACGAGGAGCTCCACCGCATCCTCAAGCTCCGCGCGGCGCACGGCGGCAGCTCGGTCTCCGAGACCCTCACCTTCGCCATCGAGAGCTTCCTCTTCCAGGACGCCGAAGAGCAGTCGCTGCTGGACGAGTCCCGCCGGCAGGCGGCTCGGGGGGAAACCATCCCCTACGAGGAGGCGGTGGCGAAGCTGAGGCGGGATGGCCTCTTCTGAGTACCGGCTCGAGCTGACCCGGATGGCCTTGAGGAGCTGGGTCGAGCTGCCCACGAGAGAGGCGCGTGCGGCGGTGGATCGCAGGCTGCGGGAGATCTGCGTCGCCCCCCGCGGCGCAGGCGCCCTGGCGGAGGCGGGGCGCGACGAGTATCGCGTGCGGGCTCCGGGCAGCATGATCCGCTACGCGGTCGACGACACCGCCCGGCTGGTCACCGTCCTGCGGATCCGCCCCCTCTGAGGGCCACGCGTTCGCCGGGCTCCTCGGTCAGCGCGGCAGGATGTCGGTGACCGAGACGAGCCGCCGCGGGTCGTCGCGATGGAAGAGCACCTTCACCCGCCGGCCGTAGGCTCGGTGCTCGGGCCCGTTGAGTAGCGAGTAGGTCCGGGGAGCGGTGCCGCGCCGTCGCAACGCTTCGAGGATCTCGTGCGCCTCCTCGCGCGCCTCCCGATCCTCCATCTCGAGCCAGTGACGCAGGGCGCCCGGCGCCAGGCGTACCTCGTGCTCAGAGCCGGCCACTGTCCTTCAGCGCCTGCACCGCATCCTCGTAGGACACCCACCCCGACTCCGGCGTCTCGCCAACCGTCTCCCGGATGCCGGCCGCGTCCGCCTGGTCCTCGGCCAGGGCCCGGCGCAGCGCCTCGTTGATCTGCTCGCTGATGCTGGGCGCTCCGGGCACGGCGGCCCGCAGCTTGAGGGCGCGATGAAGCTGCGGGTCGAGGAGGACGGTGGTCCGCTGCATGCAGGCATATTAGCACACATGCATCAGTATGCCCTGCTGTGCGCCATGCGCGCCGGCTAGCGCGGGTCGTCTTCCCTCAGCGGCGAGGCGCGGATGCCGCGCGATCGAGGCGCGCGCGCCAGTTCACCGTCACGGTGACCGGGATGGGGTCGCCGGCTTCCTCGAGGAAGAGGAACCGCTCGCCGTCGGCTGCGATCTCCCACCCCTCGTTGACGAGCCCGTCCGGAGCGGAGAAGAGCTCCCGCGGCGCCCCCAGCCGCAGCTGGTCGCCGAGCTCGACGGTGACCGCCACGACCTTGTCGCCCTCGGGGGCCAGATAGAGGAGCTCGCGGCCGTCGGCACGCCAGCGCGGGGCGGCGCCCCCTCCGGCGGATACCGTGAGGGTCTCGGCGCCGTCGACGCGGGTGACGAAGACCTCGGGTGGCTGCGAGCGGTCGCTCACGTAGGCGATCCACCGCCCGTCCGGCGAGAGGCGCGCCGGGTTTTCGCGGAAGCGGCTGGCGACGACGGCACGCGGCGCCGGGTCCTCCCCCGCGAGCGACGCCATCCACAGATCGACCGAGTCCTCGCCGAAGTAGCGCACGTACAGCATCTCGTCGCCTGGCCCCCAGTCGAGGGGCCAGTCCCAGGAATCGGTGTTCGTCCAGTCCAGGCGCCGCGACTCGCCCCCGCCCCCGACCTGGAGGCGGTGAATGCCCTCATGATCGTCCGTCACCGAGCCGTGGTTGATGAACAGCACCTCCCGCCCGTCGGGCGACCAGCGGGGAGTCGACTCGCTGCCCGACAGGCTGGTCAGGCGCTGGCGCGTGCCCCGCTCGAGGTCGAGCAGCCAGAGGTCGGACTCCCCCTTGGCGGCGATCTCGGTCTCGACGACGGCGCGCCGGCCGTCGGGGGAGAGGGCGAAGCTCTCGTCCGAGCCCGGGGAGCCGGAGCGGCCGAGCTCGCTGCCGTCGCGGCCCCGCCAGACGAGCGCGGCGAGACGGCGCCCGCTGCGGTACGCGATGACGCCGGCCGGCGACACGGCCAGGGGCGACCAGCCGGTGACGAACGTGGGCACGTCCTCGGCCAGCGGCACCGCGTCTCCCGACAGGCTCAGGCTGTCGAGGTCGAACGCACGCGCCACCAGGGTGCCGTCGGCCACGTAGAGCAGCCGGCCGCTGGCGGGGTCGTAGGCGGCACGGCTCATCAGCGGGAACAGCGCGCGGCCGTCGCCGCTCTCCACGTCGACGACGGCCAGCACGTTGGTCTCCAGCGGCCGGTAGAACCTGGTGAACAGCACCCGCCGCCCGTCGGGGAGGAAGCTCGGATAGTGGGGCCAGCCCCCGGCGAGATGCTCGTCGTTGGTGGCCAGGCGCGTCGGCTCACCGCCCGTCGCCGGGACGCGGAAGATGCCGCCCGCGTCGGTCAGCGCCTGGGTGAAGACGATCGTGCCGCTGGGCGACCAGGCGCCTCCGTTCTGGCCCTCGACCTGGCAGATGGTCTGCGCCGGGCCGCCGCGGGCGGGGATCTTCTTGAGCGCGCCGTCGGCGAAGAACGCCAGGAAGGCGCCGTCGGGCGACCAGAAGGGGGACATGGCCCCCTCCGTGCCCGCCAGCGGTCGCAGCGCCGGGTCGCCGAGGGTGCGTACCATGATCCGCGATCGCCCTTCCTGCTCGACCACCGCCGCCAGGGTGGTGCCGTCCGGGGATAGCGAGATGTTGTGGCTGTTGACCTCGACGGCGAAGTCGGCGCGGGTCGGAGGGGCGACGGTGAAGGAGATCGGTTCGCCGGACAGCGGGGCCGCTTCGCGGTGCGTCAGCGACCACGCGAGCGCGGCGGCGATGGCCACGGCCAACGCCGCCGCGCCCCACGCCAGGCGTTCGCGGCTCTTTCGGCGCCTGGCCAGCGGCGCGGCGACGCCGGCCTGCGAGCCGGCCTGCGAGCCGGCCTCGGCGATCCAGCGCAGCCCGACCGCCACGTCCTTGGCGCTCTGCCAGCGCTCCTCGCGGTCCTTGGCCAGGCAGCGCGCCACCACGTGGTCGAGCGCCGGCGGCGCCACCGGCTGCACCTTCGACAGCGGCTCGGGCTCGGCGCGCAA
>DATKEH010000072.1:0-9479 GCA_035546355.1 Thermoanaerobaculia bacterium | reverse complement strand
CCGGCGCCGGTATGATAGCCGCCCCGTAGGACAAGGAGGATTCGGCGTCATGGTGAACAAAGTGATTCTCGTCGGCAACCTGGGGAGGGATCCGGAGATCCGCTCCCTCCCCTCCGGCCAGGCGGTGGCCAACTTCAGCCTGGCCACCAACCGCAAGTACAAGGACCGCGACGGCAACCGGCAGGAGCAGACCGAGTGGCACAACGTCGTCTGCTTCGGCCGCCAGGCCGAGATCGCCGGTCAGTACCTGACCAAGGGCAAGCAGATCTACGTCGAGGGGCGCCTGCAGACCCGCTCCTGGGACGATCGCGAGAGCGGCAAGAAGGTCTACCGGACGGAAGTGATCGTCGACAACTTCCAGATGCTGGGGCAGCGCGGCGGCGGCGACCACGACCAGGGAGCCGCCGCCGGCGGCTACGAGCCCGAGGCGTCGACCGGCGGCGGCGGGGCGGAGGACGACGACATCCCCTTCTGATCCGAGCCCAGCTCGTCCTTCAGCTGCTGCAGCAGGTTGAGGGCCTCGAGCGGGGTCAGGCGGTCGAGGTCGGCGTCCCGCAGGCGGCGGGCCACCGCCTCCTCGCCGGCGGAGAAGAGACGCAGCTGCGAATGACCGGCCGGGGGCGCCGCGTCGCCGCGGGCCAACCGGGGCCGCCCCGCCGGGTCGTACTCCTGCGCCTCGAGGTTGCGCAGCACCTCCCCCGCCCGCGTCACCACCTCCTGCGGTAGCCCGGCCAGCCGCGCCACCTGCAGCCCGTAGGACTTGTCGGCGCTCCCCGGGACCACGCGGCGCAGGAACAGGATCTTCTCCTCCCACTCCTTCACCGCCATGGTGCGGTTGACCACCCGCGGCAGCATCTGCGCCAGCTCGGTGAGCTCGTGGTAGTGGGTGGCGAACAGGGTCATCGCGCCGCAGCGCTCGTGGAGGTGCTCGACGATCGCCCAGGCCAGCGACAAGCCGTCGAAGGTCGCCGTGCCGCGCCCTACCTCGTCGAGGACGACGAGGCTCTCCGCGGTGGCGTGGTGGAGGATGCGGGCGGTCTCGATCATCTCCACCATGAAGGTGGACTCCCCGCGCGCCAGGTCGTCGCTCGCCCCGACGCGGGTGAAGATGCGGTCGACGGCCCCCACCCGCGCGGTCGCCGCCGGCACGAAGCTGCCGGCCTGGGCCAGTAGCACGATCAGCGCGACCTGGCGCAGGTAGGTGCTCTTGCCCCCCATGTTCGGGCCGGTGAGCACCACCACCTGCCGCTCGCCGGGGTCGAGCTCTGCGTCGTTGGGCACGAAGGGGTCGCGGGAGAGCGCCTCGACCACCGGGTGTCGCCCCTCCTCGATGCGCACACCGGCGCCGGCCGGCAGCACCGTGGGCCGGCACCAGCGCTGCCGCGCCGCCACCTCGGCGAAGGTGGCGAGCACGTCGAGCTCGGCCAGCGCCTCGCCCAGGCGCCGCAGCTCCGGCGCCCGTTCGGCGACGGCCGCGAGCAGACGCTCGTAGTGCGCCTGCTCGAGCGCCAGCTGCCGCTCCTCGGCGGCGAGGATGGCCTCCTCCAGCTCCTTGATCTCGGGAGTCACGTAACGCTCGGCATTGACCAGCGTCTGCTTGCGCACGTAGTCGTCCGGCACCAGGTGCTGGTTGGCCTTGGTGACCTCCACGTAGTAGCCGAAGACCTTGTTGTAGCGGACCTTGAGCGAGCCGATGCCGGTGCGCTGCCGCTCCCGCGCCTCGAGGGCGAGGATGTGGCGCTTGCTGTCTTGAGCCAGGGAGCGCGCCGCGTCGAGCTCGGGGTCGAGCCCCTCGGCGATGACTCCGCCGTCCCTGAGCGCGTGCGGTGGCGCCTCCACCAGGGTCGCCTCGAGGGTGGCCAGCAGACCGGCCAGCGGGTCGCTCGCAGCCAGCTCCTGCAGCCGCCCCGCCGCGCAACCGGCGGTTTCCGCCAGCGCCTCCGGCGCCCGGCGCAGGGACTCGCGCAGAGCCCCGGCTTCCCGCGGCCCCAGCGTGCCGAGAACGGCGCGACTGGCCAGGCGTTCCGGGTCGCCGACGCCGGACAGCGTCTGGCGCAGCCGCTCGCGTCGCGCCGCCTGCTCCAGCAGCTCCGCCACCGCGTCGTGGCGCTCGGCGATCGCCTGCGGGTCGCGGAGGGGGCGACGCAGCCAGTCGCGGAGCATGCGGCCGCCGGCCGGGGTGAGGGTGCGATCGACGATCGACAGCAGCGTGCCGCGACGCCCCCCTTCGCGCAGGCTGCGCAGCACCTCGAGGTTGGCCAGGGTGGTGGCGTCGAGGACCAGCGAGTCGCTGCTGTCGCGTACCGCCAGGGTGCGCAGGTGGGAGAGCCCGCTCTTCTGCGTGTCCTGGGCGTAGAGCAGCGCCGCCGCCGCCGCCGCCACCGCCGGCTCCCCCGCCTCGAGGCCGAGCCCGCGCAGGGTCGCCAGCCCGAGCTGCCGCGCCAGCAGCTCCTCGGCACGCGCGCCGCGGGGCGTCTGCTCCGGCGCCAGCTGCGTCTCGCAGACCCCCTGCCTCTGCAGCCAGGCTGCCACTGCCTCCGGCAGCGTGCCCTCGGCGAACAGGACCTCCCGCGGCCGCAGCAGCTCGAGGTCCTCGATCGCCTCCTCCGGGCCGCGCCAGCGGCGGACGAAGAAAGACGCCGTGGAGACGTCGAGGAAGGCCCCGGCGCCGGCGCCGTCCTGCCACCCCAGGCTCGCCAGCAGGTTGTCCTCGTTGCCGTCGAGCAGCACCGGCTCGCTGACGGTGCCGGGGGTCATCACCCGCGTCACCTCGCGCCGCACCAACCCCTTGGCGGCGGCGGGGTCCTCCATCTGGTCGCAGATCGCCACCTTGAGACCGGCACGCAGCAGCTTGCCGACGTAGCTCTCCAACGCGTGGTGCGGGATGCCGCACATCGGCGCTTCGTTGGCCGTCCCCTTCTGCCGCGCGGTGAGGGTGATCTCGAGCAGCGGCGCCGCCGTCCTGGCGTCCTCGAAGAACAGCTCGTAGAAGTCGCCCATACGGTAGAGCAGCAGGGCGTCGGGGTGCTGCGCCTTGATCTCCAGATAGTGCCGGAGCATCGGCGTCAACGACCCGCTCGGGGGGGGCATGGCGGAGGAGTATACCGGCGGCTCGAGGGGGTACTCTTCCCCTCGTGGCGCAGCCGATGGTCCTCGCCCTCGACACGTCCTCGTCCACTTTCAGCGTTGCGGCCGCGCACGGCGGACGTCTTCTCGCCTCGGCGCACTTGCCCCAGCGTCAGGCCGGCGCGCAGCTCCTCCCCATGCTCGAGGAGGTCCTGGCGCGCGCCGCCCTGAAGCCGAGCCAGCTCGCTGGCCTGGTGGCCCTGCGCGGCCCCGGCAGCTTCACCGGCCTGCGCATCGGCCTCGCCGCGGCGCTCGGCATCCACCAGGCGAGCGGCATCCCTGCCACCGCGCTGTCGACCCTGGAAGTCCTCGCCGCGGCGGCGCCCCCGGGGCAGGAGGTCGCCTCCCTGGTCCGTGGCGCGCGGGGTGAATGGCTGGTGCAGCGTTTCGCCAGCGGGCCGCCGCCGCGGCCGCGGAGCCAGCCGCAACGGTTGACGCAGCAGGCGGTCCTCGGCCTCGCCATTCAGCTCGCCGTGGCCGCGGACGGCCTCGAGGTTCTGCGCGGGGCTGCCTTCGCAACTCTCGACCCGGGACCGCTGGCGGCGGTGGCGGCCGCCTACGCCAGCCGCTTCCCGCCGGCCTGGAACCCCGACCTGCTCACCCGGCCGCTGTACCTGGCGCCACCCCCGGCGACGCCGCCAGGGGCCCCCAAGCGCGTGCTGCCCGATGGCCCGCCCAGCTGACGCCGAACGGCGATCGCGCATCCGTACCGCCGCCCCCGGCGACCTGCGGAGGATCGCCGCCCTCGAAGCCGGCGCCTTCGCCGATCCCTGGAGCGAGACCCAGCTCATCGACTCTCTCGTCGGGCCCTACGACCACGTGCTGGTGGCCGAGGACCCGGCGCAGGACGGGGGGGTGGTGGCCTACGCGCTCTTCCGTCTGGTGGCCGGAGAGGCCGAGCTGCTGCGCCTGGCCGTCTCGCCGCGCCACCAGGGCCACGGCTGGGGGCGGCGCCTGCTCGCCGCCGTCGCCGCCGAGCTCGAGCGGCGGGGAGCCGCCTCGGCCCATCTGGAGGTGCGGCGGGACAACCCCACCGCCGTCGCCCTGTACGAGGCGGCCGGTTGGGAGCGGGTGGGGACACGCCCTCGCTACTATCCCGACGGCGCCGACGCGCTCGTCTACCGGCTCGACCTGCGCGGCTAGACGCGGGTTGCCCGGCCCCGCCGCCGGTGCTAAGCTCGCCGCGATCACGACCGGCATGACCGCCCTCCCCATCGCCTCCCCCCGCCGCGGCCACGGCCCCGAGCGTGGCGCCCGCGGGGTAGGTTCGCGAGCCCTCTGGCGGTGAGGGGACGGCGTCCAGGCCCGCTCTGCGTCCCAGGCCCCGTACTCGCCGTGCCGCCCGCCGGGCGGGCGGCCACCCCAGCCCGAGGAGGTACCGCATGGCCCAGACCGACGCCCTGAAGGAGGAGCTGCTGGCGACGGATGCCGAGTTCCGCCGGCTCCACGAAGATCACCAGGAGCTGGAGCGGAGGCTCGAGAGCCTCCGCGGGCAGACGCTGCTCTCCCAGGAGGACGAGGTCGAGATCAAGCGCATCAAGCGGGAGAAGCTGCGCCTCAAGGACGCCATGGAGGCGATCCTGCGGGCGCGCCAGGCGCAAGCGCCGGTCAACGTCTAGCGGCGACCCCGGCGGCAGGGTGCCCGAGCGGCCGGCTTCCAGTACACTCCGGCTGTGAAGTTCGCCCGCGAGGCCTGGCCTTTCGTCCTCCCCTTCCCGCTGCTGGCCGGCGCACTGCTCGCCGCCGGCCGGCGGCCGAGCGCCGCCGTCTCCCTCGCCGCCGGTGCCGCCGTGCTGCTCTTCTTCCGCGATCCGGAGCGCACCTGGGAGGGTGACGAGGCGACGGTGCTGGCGGCCGCGGACGGGGTGGTGACGCGGCTGGACGCGGTGGAGGATCCGGCGGTGGGTGACGGCCGCTTCCACCGCGTCGTGACCTTCCTCTCCGCCTTCGACGTCCACGTGCAGCGGGTTCCCGCCAGCGGCGTGGTGGTGGCCTCGCGCTTCCACCGGGGCCGAAAGATCGCCGCCTTCCTCGCCCACGCCGACACCGTCAACGAGGCACACCTGACGGTCATCGAGCGCCCTGGCGGAGAACGGATCGGCGTGCGCCAGATCGCCGGGTTGCTGGCGCGGCGGGTGGTGTGCTACCTGACGCCCGGCGAGCCGGTGGAGCGGGGACAGCACCTCGGGCTGATCAAGTTCGGATCCCGCGTCGATCTGCTGGTGCCGGAGAGCTTCCAGGTCCTCGTCGCCCCGGGGGACCGCTTGCGCAACGGCGCCACGCCGGTGGCCCGGCCGGGCTCCTGATGGTTGCGCAGACGCTCCCCCGGCCGCGCCAGCGGCGCCTGCGCCGTGGCCTCTATCTGCTGCCGAGCCTGTTCACGCTGGGCAACATCTTCCTCGGCTTCTACGCCGTGGTCCGCGCCCTGCGCGAGGACTACCGGGTCGCTGGCATCGCCATCATCGCCGCCGCCGTCCTCGACGCCCTCGACGGCCGCATCGCTCGCCTCACCGGCACCGAGAGCGAGTTCGGCAAGCAGTACGACTCGCTCGCCGACGTCCTCACCTTCGGCTCGGCCCCGGCGCTGGTCGCCTACCTCTGGGGACTGCACGAGATCCCGCGGCTGGGGTGGCTGGTGTGCTTCTTCTTCATCGTCTGCGGCGCCACCCGGCTGGCGCGCTTCAACGTCCAGACGCGGGTGGTCGACAGTCGCTACTTCGCCGGGCTGCCGATCCCGGCGGCCGCCGGCGTGGTGGCGACGTTCCTGCTCGTGGCGCCCGATCGCGACGCGCGCCTGTGGCTCGACGGCGTGCTGCTGGTGGCCCTGGTCACCGTCGGCCTCCTGATGGTCTCGACCTTCCGCTATCCGAGCTTCAAGAAGATCGACTTCGCCAAGCGGCGCAGCTACCGCCTGGCGCTGCTGCTGGCAGCGATGCTGGCGCTGGTCGTCTACCGCCCCTCGATCGTGCTCGCCACGCTGGCCGTGCTCTACACGCTCTCGGGGCCCGCCCTGTGGGCGCTGGGCAGGGTACGCCGGCCCGGCGCACGCGGCGCCGGCGAGACCTGAGAGCGGCGCGCCGATGAAGGTCCTGGCCCTGATCCACCCCACCGAGCTGGTGGCCCAGGAGCTGCGCGAGCGCCTGGAGACGCGCCGCGAGCTGTGGCGCGAGCTGCGCCTGCTGTCGACCCGGCAGGAGGAGGTCGGGTCGCTCACCGAGGTGCGGGGAGGGGCGGCGATGGTGCGCCGGGTAGAAGACGGCGACCTCGACGACGTCGACCTGGCTTTCTTCTGCGGCCCGATGGCGGCCAACCGCGCCCTCGTCGCCCAGCTGCCAGCGGGCGCCACCGCGGTGCTGCTGTCGCCCGATGCCGACGCCGACGACGGCCTGCCGGTCGTGGAGGGGGTCAACCTCGAGCAGGCGCGGGCGGGCGTCACCCTGCTCAGCCCACATCCCGCGGCGGTGCAGCTGTCCCTCCTGCTCCACCCCCTGCTCCCGCTGGGGCTGCGGGACGCGGTGGCCACCGTGCTGCAGCCGGTCTCGATGCTGGCTCCCGCGGCGCTGGACGACCTGCTGCAGCAGGCGCGCAGCCTCCTCTCCTTCCAGCCCCTGCCGGAGTCCGCCACCCTCCCCCACCAGCTGGTGTTCAACCTGCTGCCGGCGGACGTGGCGGCCGGCCTGGTCGCCACCCAGGTCGGTGCCCTGCTGGCGGGAGAGCTGACGCCGGCCGTGCAGGTGGTGCAGGCGGGGGTCTTCCACGGCGCATCGCTCAGCGCGCACCTGCGCTTCGGCGAGGACCCGGGCGCCGAGGCGGTTCGCGAGGCGCTGCGCGGCAGCCCCCACGTGCGCCTCGAGCTGGGGGAGCCGCTGGGACCCGTGGCGGCGGCGGCCAGCGACGAGGTGCTGGTCACCGCCCTGCAGCCGGACCCGGCACACGGCGGCGCCTTCTGGCTGTGGAGCAGCATGGACAACCTGACGCGCGGCGGGGCTCTCAACGCCCTGGCGATCGCCGGCCAGGTCCTCGGCTGAGCCCCCGCCGCCGCCAGGGGCGACGGCTCGCCTCCGGGGAAGGGCTCCAGGAAGCGTCCATTCCGGGGGACGGCCGCACCCGCGCCCTGAAGCTGGCATCCTCCTTGCGAGCACCTAGGTTCTGCGACTGAACCACGACAGCAGTGCCGTGGGAGGTGCGATCATGTGGACCCAACCGCGAACACCGACCGACACCGGCAGTGTGTGGTTGCCGATCTCCGGCGCCGCCCCCGCCGTCCGACTCGAGCTCGACGCCTTCGGCACCAGCCACCGCGGCCGCGTACGCCCAGGCAACGAGGACAGCTTCGCCGTCGTCGCGCCGCGGCGCGGCGGGCTGCAGCAGCGCCACAACCTGCCCCACGACCTGCCGCTGGCGGCGGAGGTCGAGCGCGAAGGAACCCTGCTGCTGGCCATCGCCGACGGGGTCGGCGGCCAGGCCGGCGGCGAGGTCGCCAGCCGCATCGCCATCGAGGCGGTGGTGCGACGCCTCGCCGACCACCCCTGGGGAGGCCTCGACGATGGCGACGCGGCGGCCCTGCGCCGCGCCGTACAGGGGGCTCAGCTGGCGCTCCGCGCCGAGGCCCAGGCCGAGCCGCGGCTGCGCGAGATGGGTACCACCCTGACGGTGGCGGCGATCCACGACGGCTGGCTGCGCGCCGCGCACGTCGGCGATACTCGCCTGTACCTGTGGCGCGGCGGGCGGCTGCACCGCCTCACCACCGACCACACCATGGCGGAGAAGATGGCGGCCGAGGGCTGGCTGCCCCCCGGGTCCGACAGCAGCCGCTGGAGCTCGGTGCTGTGGAACAGCCTGGGCGCGGGCCAGCGCCCGGAGATCGAGGAGACGGCCGTAGAGGTCGAGCCGGGCGACGTGGTGCTGCTGTGCAGCGACGGTCTCAGCGACATGCTCGACGATCGCCGCATCGGCGAGCTGATGGCCGGCGCCGAGAGCGCGCACCGGGCGTGCGACGCGTTGCTGTCCGCGGCTCTCGAGGCCGGCGGCCGCGACAACGTCACCGCGGTGGTGGCGCGCGTCAGCTCATGAGCTCATGACCGTCTGGTCGACCAGGGTCTCCCGCGACAGGTAGTCCTCGACCAGCAGCAGCCGGTCCTCGCCGGCGCGGCGGATGATGTTCAGGAGGTTCTCCATCATGCTGACCTCCTCGAGCTGCTCGGTGACGAACCAGTCGAGGAACCGCAGCGCGATGTAGTTGCGGTCCTCCTTGGCCAGCTCGACCAGCTGGTAGATCTGCTGCGTCACCTCCTGCTCCCAGTCGAGGGACAGCTGGGTGCACTCCTCGGCCGAGCCGAACTCGGCCTGGGGCGCGGCGATCTGCGGCAGCCGCACCTCCCCCCCGACCTCGAGGATGAAGCGGAAGAACTTCATCGCGTGCTCCCGCTCCTCGTCCGCCTGGCGATAGAAGAAACGGGCCAGCTGTTTGAGGCTCTCGCGGTCGAAGTAGGCGGCGATGGCGAGGTACTGCATGGAGGCGCCCATCTCCCGCCCCACCTGGGCGTTGAGCGCGGCGATCAACTTGTCACTGGCGAGCATCGGTACCCTCCTGCTGATGGTAAGACTTCCCCTGCGGTCGCGGCGATTCTACCGTCGATCCCCTGTGGGCGGTTGCTATACTGCGGCCCCTTGCGCCGCGCCCGCGGCGCGCCTCGCCGCAGCCGTCGCATGGCGCACGCCGTGGCTCTCCGGCGCCGTTTGCGGAGGGCCAGCACGTCCCCGCGGACCGTCGAGAGCCGGGTACTTTCCGGGAGAGTCGGAGGATGAGCGCAGCCGCACAGCATCACCACCGCGTGATCATCATGGGGAGCGGCCCCGCCGGCCTCACCGCCGCCCTCTACGCCGCGCGCGCCAACCTCGCGCCGCTGGTGTTCGAGGGGATGCAACCCGGCGGTCAGCTGACCATCACCACCGACGTGGAGAACTACCCCGGGTTCCCCGACGGCATCCTCGGGCCCGAGCTGATCGACAAGATGCGCGAGCAGGTGAAGCGCTTCGGCGCCAGGACCCTGTTCGAGCCGGTGACCGCGGTCGATCTCACCCGGCGCCCCTTCACGCTCGAGGCCGACAGCGGCACCCACACCTGCGATGCGCTGATCGTCGCCACCGGGGCCTCGGCCAAGCAACTGGGGATCCCCGGCGAGCTCGAGCTGATGGGGTACGGCGTCTCCGCCTGCGCCACCTGCGACGGCTTCTTCTTCCGCGACAAGGAGGTGGTGGTCATCGGCGGCGGCGACACGGCGATGGAGGAGGCCCTGTTCCTCACCAAGTTCGCCACCAAGGTGACCGTCGTGCACCGCCGCAACGAGCTG
>DATKEH010000071.1:0-10111 GCA_035546355.1 Thermoanaerobaculia bacterium | reverse complement strand
CGACCAGGCGTGGTGGATGCAGCGCCTGCTCGCCGACGGCGCAGCCGCCGACATGCCGTTCGTCGTCTGGTGGAGCGATCACGACCTGATGCCCGAGCACGCTGCGGTGCCCTGCCACTGCACGGTGCCGGACGACCCGTTCTGCCAGGTGCTCGCCACCGCGCCCCCGGCGGACGCCAAGCTGCTGCGCTCCTTCTCCACCATGGGGGTGCGCGACTTCGACGGCGCGCCGCGGCCGAGCCTCGTTCCCTGGCAGGCCGCGGCCGCCGCGCGCCGGCTGCCCGATCCTCCCGACGGCACTCCGTCTCTCACCAGCGGCGCCTTCCCCGGCTTCCGCTTCCAGGTGATCATCGACCCGGGGGACCGGCCGATCCCGGGCCAGAGCGAGGTGCCATGCCTGGCGGAGACCCTGTCGTGAGCGGTGCGCTGCCGGGCCGCACCGAGTTGCAGGCGCGCATCATCGGCCCGCGGCCCAACGGCTATCTGTGGGTGAACCTGGTGCGCTTCACCAAGTCGCGGGTGGAGGTGTGGGTGGAGCGCGAGGCGACCGGCGAGCGCCGCTACTACGAGCTGGAGCGGATCGAGCGCGGCGAGGAGGACCTCTTCGGGCGCGTCGACACCACTGCCTTCCTGCCCTGACGCCCACGCTCGCGGCGCAGGCGATGCCGCCGCGCCGATCCGGCGCATATCATGGCGGCGTGATCCCCACACCCGGGCCCTGGCCCCTGGAGCCGGACACCGAGGAGCTGCGGCGGCTGGTCGACGGCGCCCTGGATCGCCTGCTTGCCTACCTGGAGAGCCTCCCCGACCAACCGGCCGCCGACGTCGCGGGCGCCGCGGCGGTGGCGGCGGCGCTGCGCCAGCCGCAGGCCCCCGAGGAGGGGCGGCCTTTCGAGGAGCTGCTGGCGCTGCTCTTCGACCGCGCCGTCCCCAAGAGCTTCAACGCCGCCGGCCCCGGCTATCTCGGCTACATCCCCGGCGGCGGGCTGCCGCACGCGGCGGTGGCCGAACTGCTGGCGGCGGGCATCAACCGCTACGTCGGGGTGTGGCAGGCGGCGCCGGCGCTGGTCGAGCTCGAGGCCAACGTCGTGCGCTGGTTCTGCCGCCTGGTGGGCTACGGCGACGGCGCGCGCGGCTTCTTGACCAGCGGCGGCTCGCTGGCCAACTTCTCGGCCATCGTCACCGCCCGCCGCGAGCGGCTGCCGGACGACTTTTCGCGCGGCACGCTCTACGTCTCGGACCAGGTGCACCACTCGGTGGCCAAGGCGGCGATGCTCGCCGGCTTCCCCCCCGACAGCGTGCGCTCGGTGCGCAGCGACGGCCGCCTGCGGCTGCCTGCCGCGGCGCTGGCCGAGGCGATCGCCGCGGACCGCCACCGCGGCCTCTCCCCGTTCCTGGTGGTGGCCTCCGCGGGCACCATCAACACCGGCGCCGTCGACGAGCTGGCGGCCCTCGCCGAGGTCGCCGCCGGCGAGGGGCTGTGGCTGCACGTCGACGCCGCCTACGGCGGCTTCTTCCTGCTCACCGAGCGCGGGCGGGCGGCGATGGCCGGCATCGAGAGCGCCGACTCGGTGACCCTCGACCCCCACAAGGGGCTGTTCCTGCCCTACGGCACCGGGTCGCTGGTGGTGCGCGACGGCGCCGCCCTGGAGCGCGCCCACTCGCTACACGCCGCCTACCTCCCCGCCCGGCCCCCCGAAGGCGAGGAGTGGTGGGACTTCTCGGCGCTGTCCCCGGAGCTGTCGCGGCCGTTCCGCGGCCTCGCCGTGTGGCTCCCCCTGCAGCTGCTCGGCGCCGCCGCCTTCCGCGCCGCGCTGGACGAGAAGCTCGACCTGGCGCGGCTGGCGGCCGACGAGCTGCGGCGGATGCCGGGGATGGAGATCCTCGCCGAGCCCGAGCTGTCGCTGCTCGCCTTCCGCCTGCGGCGGCCGGGGTGGTCGGCCGCCGAGACCGACCGCCGCAACCGCGAGCTGCTGGCGCGGGTCAACGCCCGCCAGCGCGTCTACCTGACGGCGACCGACCTGCGGGGACGGTTCGCGCCGCGGCTGTGCGTGCTGTCGTTCCGCACCCACGAGGAGCGGGTGCGGATGGCGCTGGAGGACATCGCGGCCGCCGCCGCCGAGGTCTCGCGGTGACCGCGTGCGCCCGCGGCCACGGCGAAGGATCGGCGCCGCCTGCGCATCCAACATCGAGGTGGAGCTGCTCCAGACGACAGCGGTCGGTGGGCGGACCCGGCGGCCGCCGGTGACCCGGCATCGCCAGGACCTGGCACTGGTCGCACGAATGCTGCGCGGCGAGGAGGAGGCGTTCGCCACCTTCACCGAGCGCTACCTGCCGGCGCTCTACCGCTTCACCTCCTCCCGCCTCGACGGCGACCGCGAGCTGACACGCGACACGGTGCAGACGGCGATGACCAAGGCCCTCGACAAGCTCGCCACCTACCGCGGCGAGGCGCCGTTGTCGACCTGGCTCTGCGCCTGCTGCCGCAACGAGATCCTGATGACCTTCCGCAGCCGCCGGACGGCGCCGGAGCAGGTGGAGCTCGACGACGCCGTCCAACCCATGGCCGGCTTCCCGGCCCTCCAGGCCGCCGACCCGGAGGCCGCCCTGATCGGCCGCGAGGCGGCGGAGCGGGTGCACATGGCGCTCGACCTGCTGCCCTCCCACTACGCCCGGGCGCTCGAGTGGAAGTACCTCGACCGCCTGTCCGTCGACGCCATCGCCGCCCGCCTGGGGGTGCGCCCCAAGGCGGCGGAATCGCTGCTCACCCGGGCGCGCCGCGCCTTCCGGGCGTGCTACGAGGACCTCGGCGTCGGCGGACGCCGCGGTCGCGCGCAGGAGCGACGCCATGGATGACCGTCATCACCGTACCGATGCCCGCGAGCCGGAGGAGGAGCGCGCCGTGCGGCGACTGCTCGAGGCGGCGGGCCGGCGGCCCCCGGTCCCGGCGCAGGACCTGGCGGCGATCACCTCCTCCCTGCGCCAAGCCTGGGAGGAGCGGGCCGCGCCCGCCCCGCGGATTCCGGCCGTGCGCGCTCGCTGGCCGCTGCTGGCCGCGTTGGCGGCGCTGCTCGCCCTGGCGGTGGGCCTCGGCTGGTGGTGGCGGGCGTCCCGTGCTCCGCTCGCCACCGCGTCGCTGGTGGCGCGCGTGACGGCGGTGCGCGGCGCGGCCTACCTCGACGTGCCGGGCAGCGAGCCGCGGGCGCTGGCGGCAGGCGACGCGGTGCCGGAGGGAGCGGTGGTGCGTACGGACGGTGGCGAGGGCACACCCGGCGCCACCGCCCTGACCCTGGCCGGCGGCATCGAGCTGCGCCTCGACGAGCGCAGCCGCCTGCGCCTGTCCACGGCGGCCGAGGTCGAGCTGCTCCGGGGCGCGGTGTACGCCGACGCCGCAGCGGCCGGTGGCGGCGGCGCGCTCGCGGTGCGGACGCCGTTGGGTGTGGCGCGCGACGTCGGCACCCAGTTCGCGGTCCGGCTGGAGGGACCGCGGGATAGAGCGATGCGGGTGACGGTCCGCGAGGGGCTGGTGATGGTGGAGCGCGACCGGCGGTCCTGGGAGGTCGCCGCCGGCGAGGAGCTGACGGTGCCGCGCCACGGCGCCACCGAGCGGCGGGCCGTGCCTCCCCATGGGCCGGTGTGGGACTGGGTGCTCGCGGCGGCGCCGCCTTTCGTTATCGAGGGGGAGAGCCTGGCCGCGCTCCTCGGGTGGGTGGCGCGGGAGACGGGGTGGCAGGTCCGCTACGCCGAGCCGAGCCTGGCCGCCGCGGCCGAGGACGTCGTCCTGCACGGCGACCTCGGCGGGCTGCGCCCCGACCAGGCGCCGTTCGCCGTGCTGCCCGGCGCCGGGCTCGCCGGCGAGGTCGCGGACGGGGTGCTCGTCGTGCGCCGCGCGCCCTGACCGGCGGGCCGGCGCGGAGGCCGGCCCCTACGACCGGCGGGCCGGCGCGGAGGCCAGCCGCTACGACCAGCGGGCCGGCGCGGAGGCCGGCCGCTACAGCTCGAGGACGAAGCCGAAGGACGGGAAGATCCCGGGCCAGCGCTCCGCCTCGAGCTCCAGCGTCTCCTCCTCGTCGTCGAGCGCCACGTCGAAGCCGGCGAGGTTGGCGCGGTCGTAGAGGTTCTGCACGTCGACGAAGAAGGTGAGGCCGCCGCGCCGCAGCTGCCAGCGGCGGCTGGCCCGCAGGTCGAGGCGATGGTACGCCGGCAATCGCTGGCTGCGCAGCGGCCCGAACACCCCCACCAGCTCGGGCTCCTCCTCCGGCTCCTCGGGGTCGCCGACGAACGCCGCCGCCACCGGGGTCGTCGGCCATCCGCTGTGGTAGCGCCAGGCGAGGTTCAGCCGCCACTCCCGCGGCAGGCGGTAGCCGACGTCGAGCGAGAGGGCGTGGGGCTGGTCGAGCTGACGCCGCACGGTGTCCCCGCCGATCCGCTCCTCCGCCCGCGACCAGGTGTAGGCCGCCCACCAGTCCAGGCGGCTGCCCCAGCGGCCGCGCAGCAGCGCTTCGGCCCCCTCGGCCGTTCCCCGCTGCGGCGCGATCCGCACCCGGTCGGGCTCGATCTCGGGGAGCACGTTGAGCGGCTCGAGGAGATTCTCGTAGCGCGGCCGCGGGTCGTCGATCTCGCGGCGGAACAGCTCCAGGCGCACCGCCTCGAGGCCGAACACCGGCACCGGGAGCAGGCGCTCGGCCCCCACCACCCAGTGCTCCGCGAGCTCCGCCGGCCGCAGCGCCGTCTCGCCGTCCTCCACCTGCAGCTCGTAGGGGCGTTGGCTCTGGAAGAAGCGCCCCCAGGCCGCCCGCAGCACGGTGCGCCCCCCCGCCTTCCAGGCCAGGTTCAGGCGCGGGCTCCACAACCCGTCGTCGGTGGCGTCGTGGCGGTCGAAGCGCAGGCCCAGCTCCGCGGTCAACCGGCCGAAGGTGGCGCGGTCGCTGACCCAGGCCGCCAGGTGCTCGGACTCCAGGGTGCCGGTGAAGGCGTGCTCCTCGAGGCGCGGTGAGGCGAATGGGGCCACCAACACCAGCTCCGGCTCGAGGCGCCGGCGGTAGTCGAGCTCGGCGTCATAGCGGCGCGCCTCCAGGCCGCTCCGCAGCAGGTGGCGCTGCCCGAGCCGCAGCGTCCACGCCTGGGTGAGCGCCAGAACGCGCAGCCGGCGGCGGTCGGCGACGTCGAAGCTTCCCTCCTCCTCGTTCACCGCGCCGCCGCGGTCGCGCCGGACGTCGGCCCACGAGCCGCTGGTCTCGACCAGCAGCCACGCTCCGGGCGCGGCGTGATGGGTGAGCCAGACGTAGGTGCTGCGGTAGTCGTTGTCCAGGCGTTCGAAGCCCTCCTCGTCGACGTCGTCGATCTCCAGCTCGTCGACGGCGGCGAGGCCCCGTACGCTCAAGACGCCTCTCCCGGTGGCGAGCTCCACCTTGCCGAAGGCGTCCCAGAACCGCGGGTCCTCCCGCCCCAGCAGGTCCGCGGCGAGGTCGATGGAGCCGCGGCGCGCCGAGGCCAGCCAGCCGCCGCGGTCCGCGGCGAAGGTGCCCGAACCGAACGCGAGCGCGTCGAGCACGCCGAGGCCGAGCACGAACCGCCGCCCAGGCGCCGCGTCGACGGTGCGCAGGTCGAAGACGCCGCCCATCCTGTCTCCCTGGCTGACGGGGAAGGCGCCGGTGGTGAGCGTCACCCCCGACAGCGCCCGCGCCGGCACGATCGACAGGGCGTTGTCGAAGTCCTGCAAGTGGAACGCCTGGTACAGCTCCTGCCCGTCGAGGAGGATGCGCACCTCGTCGCGGCGGCCGCCGTGGACGCTGAACTGCGCCGAGACGTCGTTGGCGGCGGTGCCCGGCAGCAGCGAGGTGGCGCGGAAGACGTCGCCGCCCAGGTGCGGCAGGCTGTCGATCTCCTCGCGGCCGAGGGAGAAGGAGGCGTCGGGGCGGTCGTGCAACAGCGTCAGCCGGCTCGGCCGGACGACGATCTCCTCCTCGACGAAGGGGTTGGGCGGCAAGCGGAGCTCGACCCGCCGGGCCGCCCCCGCAGCGACCTCGATGCCCCCCAGACGCTGCTCCAGGAAGCCGGGGGCACTGGCCTCCAGGGTGTAGGCGGCGGGGGGCAGCTCGGCGATGAGGAAGCGCCCCTCCGCGTCCACGGTGACCGCGCGCTCCGCCTCCAGCACCCGCACGTTGGCCCCCGGCAGGCCGCCGCGGCCACCCCGCGCCACCACCCTGCCGGCGATGGCGCCGGACTCCTCGGTGCCCGCCGCCCGCACCACCACCAGCAACCCTCCCGGCGCCTCCTGCACGCCCAGGCCGTGGGGCGCGAGGACCTGCTCCAGGATCTCGCGGGCGCGGCGGCCGGTGGGCTCGGCCAGCACCACCATGTCGTGCCGCACCAGCCCGCTGGTGAAGACGACGGGTAGGCCGCGGGACTGCAGCTCGGCCAGCACTTCGGCGAGCGGTCGCCCGGCGAGCGGCGGCTGCGCCTCCGGCGCCGCCGCCCGGGCCGCCGTGATGGCGAAGGCGCCGGCCAGGAGCAGCGTGACCGACCCGGTCACGGCCGCTTGCCCGAAACGCCGCACCCCCGCCCGGGCGGGAACCGCCGCACCCGGGGTTGGGCTCACCCGGGAAGAATATCCCGTCGCCATGCGCGTGCCTCGGGCGCACCGGACCGGTCGCCCCCACCCGGCCGCGAAGGATTCCCGGCGCCGGCGCATCCAAAGAGTCGAGGGCCGGGATCGGCTCGGTCCCTCGACCCGGTCCCGCGACCAGAGGAGGAACCATGGATCATTCGACGCTCTGCAAGCCGCTGCTGATCTCGGCCCTGGCGGGGCTGCTGGCCCTGCCCACGGCCGCGTGGGCGCAGGACGACGACGAGTTCACCACAGACTTCTTCATCGAGAGCTGCACCTTCGCCAGCACCGACCCGCAACCCTTCGGCGGCAATCCGTTGTGGAGCCTCGAGGTGGGCCATCAGCTCCGGCTCGAAGGCGAGGACGACGAGGAGGAGGTGGAGGTGCTGATCACCGTGCTCGACCAGACCGAGCTGATCACCTTCACCACCATGACGGGGCAGGTGATGACGGTGGAGACCCGCGTCGTCGAGGAGCGGGAGCTGGTGGACGGCGAGCTGGACGAAGTGTCGCGCAACTGGTTCGCCCGCTGTCGCGAGACCAACGACATCTTCTACTTCGGCGAGGAGGTGGACCTGTTCGAGGACGGTGAGATCGTCGGCACCGAAGGCGAGTGGCGCGCCGGCGAGGACGGCGCCCATCCCGGCATCGTCATGCCCGGCACCTTCCTGCTCGGCGCCCGCTACTTCCAGGAGATCGCTCCGGGCGTCGCCCTCGACCGCGCCGAGCACGTCGAGATGGACCTCGAGATCGACACCGAGGTCGGCAGCTTCCACCGCTGCGTCGAGGTCTTCGAGACGACACCGCTCGAGCCCGACGACGAGAGCGTCAAGCGCTACTGCCCCGGCGTCGGCCTGGTCTTCGACGACGGCGTCGAGCTGGTCGAGGCCACCGACCCGGCGCCGCCGGCGGCGCCGGCCGGCGCCTGGCTGATGGCCCCGGGGTCGAACGACTTCCGGTTCAAGGTCCGGATCACCAGCGACGGCGAGGTGCAGCCCACGCAACAGGAGATGGGCGACTGCGATCCCGAGACGGTCTGCGTGAGCGGGGCCCTTGCCGGCCGCATCGAGGTGCTGGCGCGGGTCATCGGCCCCCGCCCCAACGGCTGCTTCTGGCCGCAGATCACCAAGCTCACCCCGGCGCAGGCCGAGGTGTGGATCGAGCAGATCAGCAGCGCCGAGGTGCGCTACTACCTGATGGTCGGCTCGAGCCCGGGCAGCTATCAGCTGGAGGGCTTCTTCGACCGCACCGGGTTCTGCCCGTAGGGCGCGCCGGTGGGCGGCGACGTCACCGCGCCCTGGGGGCCGGCCTCCGCGCCGGCCCCCCGCGGCAGGCTCAGTACGCCAGCACCTCGCGCGTCGCAGCCAGCACGCGATCGCGGCCCGGCAGCAGCTCCCGCTCGAGCACCCTGGCGTAGGGCGAGGGGCGGTCGGGGTAGGCGACGCGCTTGACCGGCGCGTCGAGCCAGGGGAAGGCGGCGTCGGCCAGCCGCGCCGCCACCTCGGCGCCGAAGCCGCCGGTGAGCAGGTCCTCGTGCACCACCAGGCAGCGGCTGGTCTTGCGCACCGACGCCAGCACCGTCGCCTCGTCGTAGGGCACCAGGGTGCGCAGGTCGACCACCTCGGCCGCGACCCCCTCCGCCGCCAGCTCCTCGGCCGCCTCCAGGCAGGTCCAGGTGGTGGCGCCGTAGCCGACGAGGGTGAGGTCGCTCCCCTCCCGCAGCACCTGCGCCTGCCCCAGCGCCGCCGCCGGCAGCGGCGCCGGCACCGCCTCCTTGATCCGCCGGTAGAGGAACTTGTGCTCGCAAAAGACCACCGGGTTGGGGTCGCGGATCGCCGCCAGCAGCAGCGCCCCGGCATCGCGCGCGGTGGCCGGGCAGACCACCTTGAGGCCGCCGGCGTGGGCGAACCATCCCTCGGGGTTCTGCGAGTGGAACGGCCCCGCCCCGACCCCGCCCCCCGACGGCAGCCGCACCACCAGCGGGCAGGGCACCTGCCAGCGGTAGTAGAGCTTGGCGGCGACGTTGACCAGCTGGTTGAAGGCGTTGGAGACGAAGTCGGCGAACTGCATCTCCACCACCGGCCGGTAGCCGAGCAGCGCCGCGCCGGCGGCGATGCCCACCGTGCCGGCCTCGGCGATCGGGGTGTCGAGGACGCGCTCGGGCCAGCGGGCGAACAGCCCGCGGGTGGCGCGGAAGGCGCCCTCGAAGGCGCCGATGTCCTGCCCCATCAGCACCACCGTCTCGTCGCCCGCCATCGCCTCCTCGAGGGCGCGGTGGATGGCGTCGAGGTAGGTGATGGTCTCGCCGTCGCCCTCGCCGGCGGACCGGAGGTGCACCGCCGGCGCGGCGTCGGGGGCGAAGGCGGCCATGGCGAGGCCGGATCCCTCTGCACCGCCCGACGCAGGAGGGGGGGCCGCAGCCTCCTCACGGGCCGCGGAGACGTGGCGGTGCTCCTCGCCACCGGCGAGGCCGCCGGATGCATCCGGGGCGAACACCTCCCGCCAGGCGACCTCGGGGGGCGGCGGCGGCGCCGCCAGCGCCCGCTCCAGCGCCGCCTCGACCAGCTCGCGGCAGCGCGCCTCCACCGCCGCCAGCAGCGCGTCGTCGAGCCCCGCCGCATCCGCCAGCCGCCGCCGATAGCCCGGCACCGGGTCGGCGGCGAGGTAGCCGTCCAGCTCGCCCGGCGGCACCACCTTCAGCGAGCCGTCGCCCTCGGCGTGCCCGCGCATCCGCCCCAGCATCGCCTCCACCAGGGTCGGCCCCTCGCCCAGGCGCGCCCGCAGCACCGCCTCGTCGACCGCCTCGGCCACCGCGTCGGGATCGTTGCCGTCGACGGTCACCCCGTGGATGCCGTAGCCGGCGGCGCGGTCGGCGAGGCAGCGGCAGGCGTACTGCAGCCGGGTCGGGGTGGAGAAGGCGTAGCGATTGTTCTCCACCACCAGCACCAGCGGCAGGCGCCACACCGCCGCCATGTTGAGCCCCTCGTGGAAGTCGCCGGTGGAGGTGCCGCCGTCGCCGATGAAGTTGAGGGCCACGCCGTCGCCGCCGCCCTTTTGCAGCGCGAAGGCGCAGCCCGCCGCCACCGGGATCATCGAGCCGAGGTGGCTGATCATGCCGACGTGGCGGATGCCGCGATCGGGATCGAAGTAGCCGTAGTGGAAGGAGCGCTCGACCCCCTGCGAGAACCCGTCCGCCCGGCCCAGCAGCTGACAGGCCAGGCGGTAGAGCAGCTCCTCGGGGTCGGGGCGCACCCCGTCGGGGTCGCCCAGCCCGAGGTCGGGGAAGGTGCGGGCCGGGTCGAGATACGTGGCGAGGATGGCGCCGAGGTCGCGGTGCAGCGAGCACAGCACGTCGCCGGGCCGCAGCGCCAGGCCGGCGGGGACGGTGGTCGCCTCGTTGCCCACCTCGCTGTACCACTTGCTGACCCGCCCGGTCAGCAGCAGGTTCTCGAACCGCGAGTCGAGCTCGCGGGTGAGCCGCATCAGCGCGAAGCGCACCAG
>DATKEH010000070.1:0-6058 GCA_035546355.1 Thermoanaerobaculia bacterium | reverse complement strand
CGTCCAGGACCAGCGCCGGACGGCGACCCCCGCCGCGGCGCTGGCCGCCGGCGCCGACCTGCTGGTGGTGGGGCGGGCGCTGACTGCGGCGCCGGATCCCGAGGCCGCCCTCGCGGCGCTGACGGCGGAGCTGCGCCGCGGCGCAGGATCCCGGTAGCTCCCCGTCGACTCGTCGGCCCCGCGGACGCGCCGAGGGGGTGCGCGAGAGCTCGCCGAGCGGCTAGCCCTGGCTAGAAGACGAAGATCGGGCGGTCGACCTGGTGCTGGAATTCCCACTCGTAGGTGTAGCCGGGGAATTCGATGGGGACCGTGTACTGCGCCTCCATGCGGATGTGACCCCGGTCCTTCCGCACCCGCAGCTGCTTGTCGGTCAGCGGCAGGTCGAGCTCGCGGGCGCGCTGCAGGATCGACTTCTTGATCTGGCCGGCGCCGCGGCTGTAGGAAAACCGCGCCTGCTCCACCATGAAATCGTGCAGCTGTGCCGACTGCACCTTGACCGGGATCATCTTGTAGGCGACCAGCGAAGCGGCGGCGAGGAGCAGGAGCCAGAAGATACATCCCAGCTTCCCCTCCCCGGATTGACGGCGGATCCTAGCCATGAAACCTCCTGAAGCGCGTGACACTGGCGATTCTAGCGTACCAGCCGGAACGAGCGGGACCAGCGGGTGGTCTCCGCCAGGCCGAGCAGGCTGATCCGTACGCGGTCCGCCCAGCCGGCATCCGCGGCGCCCGGAGCGAGGGCTGGCGCCCCGTTGGACCAGTAGATGGCGAACGCCCGTCCCTTGATCAGCTCGCGCCGCACCGCTCCCCAGAAGCGGGAGTCGTGGGACAGGTCGCGATTGTCGCCGAGGAAGAAGTACGACGCCGGCGGCACGTTCTGCGGCCCGTAGTGGTCGCGAAGGCGGTAGAACTCCTCGAGGAACGGTGAGTCGGGATAGACCCGCGAATCGGCGAAGTGCACGTACCCTTCCTCCTGCTGCGGCACGCCGTTGACGAAGAGCCGCTTGCCGCGCAGCCGCACCCGATCCCCCGGCAGGGCGACGCAGCGCTTGATGAAGTCGCGGTCGGGATCCGGCGGGTAGCGGAAGACGACCACGTCGCCACGCCCCACGCCGCGCACCGGCAGCAGACGCCGCTCCCAGTCGAAGAGCACCGGACCGTAGACGAACTTGTTGACCAGCAGATGATCGCCCACCAGCAGGTTGGCTTCCATCGAGCCGCTCGGGATGCGGAACGCCTGGAGGACGAAGGTGCGGGCGAACAGCGCCAGCAGCACCGCCACCAGGAGGGCGTCGAGGTAGTCGCGCAGGAGCCGTGCGGGGTGCTGCACCGACCGCTCAGTGGATGATCTCGAAGGAGCGGCTCCACCGCGACTTGGTGAAGAACCCGAGCGCGGTGCGGCCGAGCTGCCCCAGCTTCGCCCCCAACCCGGGCCAGCGACCGTCGGGCGTCTCGCCGCCGTAGGACCAGTAGATCAGGAAGGCCCGGCCCTTGACGAAGTGCTCCGGCACCGCACCCCAGTAGCGGGAGTCGTAGGAGAAGTCGCGGTTGTCGCCGAGAAAGAAATAGTGCCCTTCGGGGACCGTGTAGGGGCCGAAGTTGTCGCGCCGGTACCGCTGGTAGTTGAAGGCGGTGCGCCGCGAGCCGGTCTGCGGGTCGCGGTGCACGGCGTAGTCGTCGTCGGCCACCCGCCGGTCGTTGACGTACAACTCCTTCTGGACGATCTGCAGGGTGTCCCCGGGAAGCCCCACCAGCCGCTTGACCAGGTCGATCTGGGGGTCCTCGGGGGAGCGGAACACGACGATGTCGCCGCGCCGTGGCGCGCGCGCCGGCTCCAGGGAGCGCAGCGGGATCGCGCTCGGACCGTAGATGTAGCGGTTGACGATCAGGTGGTCCCCCACCAGCAGCGTGTTCTCCATCGAGCCGCTGGGGATGTAGAAGGTCTTGAGCACGAAGGTGTTGGTGAAGCCGAGGAAGAGCCCCGCCACGAGCAGCGCCTCGAGATACTCCCGCCACACCGGATGTCGCCTGGCCCTGGCCATGGGGCGCCTACTCTACTCCCCCGTCCGTCGGATGCCGGGGGCAAGGGATTTGGCTGCCGTCCAGATCCCTTGACGGGCGCCACCGCCGCCGGCCACCGCGGCTCTCCGCCCGAACCCCCGCCTGCTGACAAGCCCGCTTGACGTCCGGGGCGCTCGCCGGGCCGGGAGGAATTGCGCCAAGGCCCTTGTTTGCAGCCACTTGGGTTCTATCCGCACGGTTGGCAAGGGTCTTGATCCAGGCCCCCGGCGAACCGGGAGAAAGGAGGTGGAGCCACGGGGACAGCTCGAACATGGACACACCGATGGTAGGGACCGCCCGGGCCGGCAAGCCCGGGCAGCAGAGGACGGAACGGAACGACCCGAAGGTGGTGCCGCTCATTCCGGGCGGCGTCGCAAGAACCGAACCACGAAAGGAGACCAGACCATGACCCAGACCCGCAACGCCTTCCACCGCCTGGTGGCCGCCGCCGTGCTGGTGGCCCTGATCGGCACCGCCGGTGCCGCGCTCGCCGCCCCCAAGGGCGTCGTCAACGTCAATACCGCCACCGCCGAGCAGCTGCAGTTGCTGCCCCGCGTCGGCCCGGCAGTCGCGCAGCGGATGCTCGAGTACCGCAAGGAGAACGGCAAGTTCGCGAGCCTCGAAGACCTGATGCTGGTGCGCGGCATCGGCCAGGCGACCTTCGAGCAGCTCAAGCCCTACGTCACCCTCACCGGCGAGACGTCGCTCACGGAGAAGGTGCGGCCCCCCCGCGCCGCCGAGAGCGAGGGTCGCTGATCCCACCTCCAGGGGGGCGGCGCCGCGCCGCCCCCCTCTCACCCCTGCGAGGAGATGCCATGCGCGATGCGCGCGGTTTCCAGCTGGTGGAGCTCGTCCTCGGCCTCGCCCTGGGCGCCGCCGTGGCGCTGCTGGTGGTGCCGCCGTTGCTGTCGGCCACCGCCCGCCTGCGGGTGGGACTCGCCGCCGCCGAGATGGTGGGGGTGCTGCGCTCGGCCCGCAGCTATGCCGTCACCCACAACTGCCACGTGGCGGTCAAGTTCTTCAGCGACGACCGGCCGCGCCCCACCTGGGCCCTGTTCCGTGACGGCGATGGCGACGGCGTCAGCAGCGCCGACATCGCCAGCGGCGAGGACCCGCAGGTGACGCCGCGTCGCGCCCTGGTGCATCTCGGGCGGCACGTCGGTCTCGGGATCCCCGAGAGCCTGGCGCCGAAGGACCCGAGCGCGCCGTCACGCCTCCTGGCCCGGCGCGAGGACCCGATCCGTTTCAATCGCTCCGACCTCGCCTCGTTCGGGCCGCTGGGCACGGCGACCCCGGGGTCGCTCTACCTCAGCGACGGACGCCACGAGCTGGTGGTGGTGCGGGTGATGGGGCGGACCGGTCGGGTGCGGGTGCTGCGCTGGAACGATGCCGCCGGCGTCTGGGAGTAGGCCGGCTTGCGGCCGCCCGCCGGCCCGTCGGCGTGCGTTGACTCGTCCCGGAGCGTCGAGTAACGTCATCGGCGATGAACGGGCTGGTGGTGGTCACCACGGTCGGCGACGAGGAGCAGGCCAACCTCATCGCCCGCGAGATGGTCGCCCGGCGTCACGCCGCCTGCGTCAACATCCTCCCCGGCATGCGCTCCGTCTATCGCTGGCAGGGCAAGATCTGCCGCGACGGCGAGTACCTGCTGCTGATCAAGACCCTGGAGGAGGAATACGACGCGGTGGCCGCCACGATCCGCGAGCTGCACACCTACGAGCTGCCCGAGATCCTCTCCTTCCGCGTCCACCGCGGCGAGCCCAACTTCCTGGCCTGGCTCGCCGACAGCCTCGACAAGGCGGCCGAGTTCTCGGACGAGGAGGACCGGGGGGTGCACGCCGAGTTCGAGCTGGACGACACCAACTATTAGCCCGACCGAGCGCAGCCGAGCCGGTTAGCCCCCGGTCAGCCCTGCGTCAGCCCACCGCCGCCAGCGCCCGCTCGAGGTCGGTCAGCAGGTCGACCTCCTCTTCGATGCCCACCGAGATCCGCACCAGGCCGTCGCCGATGCCGAGCTCGGCGCGGCGCTCGGGCGGGATCGAGGCGTGGGTCATGCTGGCGGGGTGGCTGATCAGGGTCTCGACGCCGCCGAGGCTCTCGGCCAGGCTCATCACCTCCACCCGGTCGAGCAGCGCCTTGGCCGCCTCGTAGGTGCCCACGTCGAAGCTGATCATGGCGCCGAAGCCGCGCGCCTGGCGCTGCTGCAGGTCGTGGCCGGGATGCTGCGGCAGGCCGGGGTAGAGCACCCGGTGCACCTTGGGATGGTCGGCCAGGTATGCCGCCACCCGCCGGGCGTTGGCCTCGTGCCGATCCATCCGCACCGCCAGGGTCTTGATGCCGCGCAGCACCAGGAAGGCCTCGAAGGGCGCCATCACCGCGCCCACCGACTTCTGCACGAAGGCCAGCCACTCGCCGTGCTCGTCGGCGGCGGCGATCGCCACCCCGCCGAGGGAGTCGCTGTGGCCGTTGAGGAACTTGGTGGTCGAGTGCACCACGAAGTCCGCGCCGAGGACGAGCGGCTGCTGCAGGTAGGGGGAGAGGAAGGTGTTGTCGACCGCCACCAGCGCGCCCTGGCGATGGGCGACCTCGACCACCGCGGCGATGTCGGAGATCTCCATCATCGGGTTGGTCGGGGTCTCCAGGAAGACCAGCCGGGTGCGCTCCTCCATCGCCGCCGCCACCGCCTCGGTGCGGGTGGCGTCGACCCAGCTGAAGCGCAGGCCGTAGCGCTCGAGCACCTGGGTGAAGAAGCGGTAGGTGCCGCCGTAGACGTCGCGCGACACCACCACGTGCTCGCCCGCCCGGACGAAGGTCAGCAGCGCCGAGATCGCCGCCATGCCCGAGGCGAAGGCGTGGCCGCTGGCGCCGCCCTCGAGCGCCGCCACGTTCTCCTCGAGGGCGAAGCGGGTGGGGTTCTGCACCCGGGCGTACTCGAACCCCTTGTGCTCCCCCAGGGCGTCGTGGACGTAGGTGGAGGTCTGGTAGATGGGTACCGCCACCGCGCCGGTGGTGGGGTCGGGCGGCTGCCCGGCGTGGATGGCGCGGGTGGCGAAGCCGTACTTGCGGGGATCCCCTTTCACGCTGGCTCTCCTCGTCGCAGTGGCGGCGGACGCGGCGGTGCGGGTGCGCCGCGGGCCGATCCGGGGCGGAGGCTATCACCGCCGCCGCCGGCGGTCTCCGTCGCTGCCGGCGCGATGTGGTACAAGGACGGCGTGCAACCCGCCGCTGCGGTGTCCCCGCTGCGCTTCACCGGCGACACGCTCGAGCTGCTCGATCAGACGCGGCTGCCGCGGGAGGAGGTGTGGATCGCCTGCCACACGCCCGCCGAGGTGGCCGACGCCATCCGCCGGCTGGCGGTGCGCGGGGCGCCAGCCATCGGCGTGGCGGCGGCGTTCGGCCTGGTGCTCGGCGTCCAGGGAGTCACCGACGCTGCGGCGCTGGAACGCCGCTTCGCCGAGACCGCCGAGCTGCTGCTGGCGACGCGCCCCACCGCGGTGAACCTGCGCTGGGCCCTCGACCGCGGGCGCGAGGTGTTCGCCGCCGCGCTGGCGCGCCAGCCGCAGGGGGCGGCCGCCGCTCTCGCGGAGTGGGCCGAGCGGCTGCGCCAGCAGGACGTCGCCACCAACCGGCGCATCGGCGAGCACGGCGCGCGGCTGTTCGCCGCCCACGACCGGGTGCTGACGCACTGCAACGCCGGCGCGCTGGCAACCGCCGGTCACGGCACTGCCCTGGGAGTCATCAGCACCGCCTTCGCGCAGGGCCGGGTGGGGTCGGTGTGGGTCGACGAGACGCGGCCGCTGCTGCAGGGAGCGCGACTCACCGCCTGGGAGCTCGGTCGGCAGGGGATCCCCTACCGGCTGATCACCGACTCCAGCGCCGGGCCGCTGATGGCGCGCGGCCTGGTCGACCGGGTGGTGGTGGGCGCCGACCGCATCGCCGCCAACGGCGACACCGCCAACAAGATCGGCACCTACACCGTCGCGGTGCTGGCCCAGCG
>DATKEH010000069.1:0-8974 GCA_035546355.1 Thermoanaerobaculia bacterium | reverse complement strand
CAACGTGCTGGTGTTTCCCGAGCTCAACTCGGCCAACATCGCCTACAAGCTGATCTGGCGGCTGGCCGACGCCGAGGCCATCGGGCCGGTGCTGCTCGGCATGGAGCGGCCGGTGCACGTGCTGCAGCGCGGCGTCGAGGTCGTCGACATCGTCAACATGGCCGCCCTCTGCGTCGTCGACGCGCAGGAGCGCGAGGCGCGCCTGCAGCGGCGCTCATCCTCCCCGCCCTCAGGGCAGGAAGCCAGTGCGGTCGAACAGCCCCGGTAGCTCGTCGAAGCCGGGGCTGGCCCCTTCGAGCAGGTAGTACTGAAGCATGCCGCTGCTGATCTGCTCGATCCATACCTCCACCTGCGAGGTGGTGAACTTGATCAACGTCGGCCAGAGGTAGCCGTTCGGCTTCGGGCCGACGATCCGCAAGAAGACCTCGGCGCGGTCCGGCAGGGCGCCGCTCACGCACACCGTCTCCTCGATGCACTCGGGGACCTTCGTCCCGAGGAGGGTGTTGGCACCGGTGATCCGCACCCAGAAGCGGAAGTCGGGGAACTGATCGTCGAGGATCGGCTCGCCAGGGGTCGGCGGGGCGCCCCCTCCACCGCCGCCGCCACCGCCGCTGCTGGCGCTCCAGGCGACGTTGCTGCGCGTGCAGCAGGGCGGCGGAATGGTGATCACCGGCCCCTGCAGGCTCAAGTCGATGGTGCCGCTGACGTTGCTTCCCGCGAAGGTGCCCTCGATCAGCAGCCGCGGCGCGCCGTCCGGCGCGCAGAAGGTCTGGCCGCAGGTGAAGTTGTCGCCGATCGTCGAGCACGACCCGATCGAGCCCGAGATGGTGCCGCAGCCGGACGTGTAGGAGCTCAGCGAGAACGACGTGACCTGGCCACCACTGACCACGATCGTGACGGTGCCGCCGGACGAGATGGTGCCGGTGTAGGTACCGTTCGCCGGCGTGGCCTGGGCCGGCGCAGCGAGGACGGCCAGGATCGTCCCCGCCCGCAAGGCCCGCAGGAAACGAGAGTCTCGCATGGAGAACCCTCCCTTGTGTGTCGGAACTAGTCCAACACTATATCACAGGACCCGATCTCCGCAAGCAGCGCCCGACAGCCCGCCTGAGGCTCGGCGGCGCTCTCGCCCCGCCGCCCGCAGCACGAAGGATTTCGCGCCGGCGCGGGCTCTAAATCGTTAGCGTCATACCTCTCCAACGTATTCGCCATCGATCGCTGCCTGACGAGGAGCCCGACGATGCCGCCAGCCCATCGCATCTCGCCGCTGCGGCGCGCCGCCCACCGCGCGGCGATCGCCGCCGTCCTCGCCTGCCCGCCGCTCGCCGCGCAACCGTTCCAGGACCAGACCTCGGTCACGGCAGTCGAGGTGCCGGTCCAGGTGTTCCTCGACGGCCAACCGGTGCGCGGCCTCGGGGTGGGGGACTTCGCGCTCTTCGAAGGCAAGAAGCGGCAGCAGATCACGGGTTTCGAGGTCGTCGACCTGGCGACGCTCGACCCGCGGGCGCCGGTGGATGCGTTGCCGGCTGCCGCCCGCCGGCACGTGCTGTTCTTCTTCGACCTCTCCAACGCCACGCCGCCGTCGCTCTCCCGCGCCCAGGCGGCGGGGCTCGACGTCCTCCACCAGGCGTTGCATCCCACGGACCTCGCAGCCGTGGCGGTGTACTCGCCGACGAGCGGCGCACGCCTGCTGCTGGGCTTCACCTCGGACCGGCGGCAGCTGGCGCTGGCGCTGCAGACCCTGGGGTCGCCGCAGCTGATCGACCGGGTGCCCGACCGGCTCGGGCTGGTGCTCGGCGAGGCCAGGGCAGACGTGGACATTCTGGAGAGGATGCCTCGGGCGGCCCCACCGGCGCGCGCGGCGAGGGAGGAAGATCAGCAGACCTTCGCCGAGATGTACCTCGAGAACCTCAACGACCTGGCGCCGCTGGAGGCGCGGGCGAGCTCCGAGGCGCAGCGGCAGCGGGCGCAGACCATGGTGCGCGCGATCGGCGACGTGGCGGCGCTGCTGCAGGCGGTGGAGGGGAGCAAGCACGTCCTGTTCCTCTCCGAGGGCCTCGACGGCGCGCTGCTGACCGGCCAAGTCGAGGAGACGACCCTGGACGAGGAGCAGCGCGAGGGGGGGTTTCTCTGGCGCGTCGACTCGCAGCAGCGCTTCGGCAGCAGCGAGCTGCAGAACGAGCTGGTGCGGGTGCTCGGCGAGATGCGCCGGGCCGACGCCATCGTCCACTCGATCGACATCGGCGGCCTGAGGGTCGATGGCCGCGGCATCTCCGGCGACGTCGGGGCGGTGGCCGCCGACGCGCTGCGCGGCGCCGCCGACGGTGGCCAGGACACGCTGCTGCTGATGGCCAGCGAGACCGGCGGCCGGCTGTTCCGCAACAGCAACGACCTCGCGGCCGGGATGCTCGAGCTCTTCGGCCGCACGACGGTCACCTACCTCCTCAGCTACCAGCCCTCGGCGCCGGGCAAGGGCGGCTTCCGCCCCCTGCGCGTCGAGGTCGCGGGGGTACCCCGCCGCGCCCAGGTCACCCATCGGCAGGGGTACGTGCCCTCCGCCGAGCCGGCCGCTGGCGGCGAGCTGAGCGAGCGGCTGCGCATGGCCGAGCTGGTGGTGGCCGGGCGCGCCGGCGGCGCTCTCGCGGTGCGGGCCGCCACGGTGGCTCTGCCCACTTCCGGCGAGGAAGCCTACGTGCCGATCGTCGTCGACGTCCCCGGCGTGCCCCTGCTGCTCGGCCACGCCGGTGATCTGCTCACCGTCGAGCTCGACCTCTACGTCTTCGCCGCAGACGGCGCGGTGGTCGAGCGCGCCTCGCAGATGGTGGGGATGAACCTGCAGAAGGTGCGCGACGCGCTGCGGAGCTCCGGGCTGAAGGTCTACGCCGACGTGCTGCTGCCGCCGGGCAACTACGGGGTGCGCGCGGTGGTCAGGAACGTCCAGACCGGGCGCTGGGGGATCGCGGCGACGACGGTGGTCGCACCTGACGCCGGCGGTGGGCCGCCGGGCGCCCTGGCCGCCATCTTCCTCGAGCCGCGGGCCGGCTGGCTCCTGGTGCGCGCGCAGGACGAGAGCGGCCCGGCGCAGCCCTACCCCTTCGTCGTCGGCGAGCGGCCGCTCACCCCGGCTACCCTCCCGACCCTGCGCGGCGGCGAGCCCGCGGAGCTGTGGCTGCTGCTGCCCCAGGGGTCCGGCGACCAGGTGTCGGGCTCGCTCCGCGACGGCTCCGGAACGCTGCGGCCGGCCCCTCTCGAGCCCCTCGCCTTCAGCGAACGGGGCGGCCGGCGCGTCGTCCACGCCCGCCTCGCGCCGCCATCGCTGCCGGCGGGGGAGTACGTCCTCGAGCTGTCGCTGCCCGGAGGGGGCGTCGCCGGCGTCGAGCTGCCGTTCCTGGTCCAGCGTTGACGAGGGGAGGGAGGCGCCCGGCGCTCACTCGCCATAGGGGACCCAGATGTTCTTCACCTGGGTGGCGTGGCGCAGGAACTCCCTCCCCTCGGCCTGCTCACGGTCGAGCCAATCGCGGCGACGCCCCTGGCTGGTCCAGGTCTGCTTGAGGTTGCCCACCGAGGCCCGCTCCACCATCGCGCAGCCGGCGGCGGGGCCGAAGTACCACACCGCCGCCACCTCGTCGTGCTCGGCCAGCACCCGCGCCAGCGTGTCGCGCTCGCCGGTGACGATGTTGACCACCCCACCCGGGAGGTCCGAGGTGTCGAACACCTGGTAGAGGTCGGTGGCGGCCAAGGGGTGCGTCTGCGAGGGGATCGCCACCACCCGATTGCCCATGGCCACGGCCGGCGCGACGAGCGAGACGAAGGCGAGCAGCGGCGCCTCGTCAGGGCACACCACCCCCACCACCCCCAGTGCCTCGGGCATCGCCAGGGTGACGTTGCGGAAGGGCGTGTGGTGCACGGCGCCGTCGAACTTGTCGGCCCACGCCGCATACGCGAACAGCCGCTCGACGGAGGCCGCGACCTCCCGCCGCGCCTGCCGCCGGCGGGCCCCGGTCATCGCCATCAGCCGCGCGGCGAGCTCCTCCTCGCGGGCCGCCAGGTTCTCGGCCACGAAGTAGAGCACCTGGGCCCGCAGGTGCCCGGCGGCGCGCGACCACGCCTCGGCCCTGCGCGCCGCCTCGACGGCGTTGCGCACGTCCTTGCGGTTGCCGCGGCCGACCTCGCCGAGCAGCTCCCCGCCGGCCCCGTACACCGGCAGGCTGTACCCCTCGTCGGGGCGCGCCTGCTTGCCGCCGATGTACAGCTTCGGCGTGCGGTCGATCGCCGGCAGCCCCTCTCCCGGCTGGCGCTCCGCGGGCCCCGCGGGCGGCGCCGGCGACGGTTCGTCGTACGACGGCAGCGACTCCTCCCACGCCGGCTTCACGTACTCCCACAGGCCCTCGCGGCCCCCCTCGCGGCCGAAGCCGCTCTCGCGGTAGCCGCCGAAGCCGGAGGCGGCGTCGAAGAGGTTGGTGCAGTTGACCCACACCACGCCCGCCTTCAGCTTCGGCGCCACGTCCAGGGCGAGGTTGACGCTCTCGCTCCACAGGCTCGCCGCCAGGCCGTAGGGCGTGTTGTTGGCCAGCTCCACCGCCTCCGCCGGGGTGCGGAAGGTCATCGTCACCAGCACCGGCCCGAAGATCTCCACCTGGGCGATCGTCGACGACGGCGAGACCTCGGTGAACAGGGTCGGCGGGTAGAACCACCCCTCCGCCGGGCAGGCCCAGGAGGGCTGCCAACAGCGGGCGCCCTCGGCGATCCCCTGCGCCACCAGGCCGCGGATGCGCTCGAGCTGCACCGGGGCGACGATGGCGCCGATGTCGATCGCCTTGTCGAGCGGCGCACCCAGGCGCAGGGTCTCCATCCGTTGGCGCAGTTTCTCGAGCATCCCGTCGGCGATCCCCTCCTGCAGCAGCAGCCGGGAGCCGGCGCAGCAGACCTGCCCCTGGTTGAACCAGATGGCGTCCACCACCCCCTCGACGGCGCTGTCGAGGTCGGCGTCGTCGAACACCAGGAAGGGCGACTTGCCGCCGAGCTCGAGCGACAGCTTCTTGCCGCTGCCGGCGGTCGCCTCGCGGATCAGGCGACCCACCTCCGTAGAGCCGGTAAAAGCCACCTTGTCGACGTCGGGGTGGCGCACCAGCAGCTCGCCGGTGCGGCCGTCGCCGGTGAGGATGTTCACCACCCCCGGCGGCAGGCCGACCTCCTGACACAGCTCGGCGAAGGCCAGCGCGGTCAGCGGCGTGAATTCCGCCGGCTTGAGCACCACCGTGTTGCCGCAGGCCAGCGCCGGGGCGATCTTCCACGCCAGCATCAGCAGCGGGAAGTTCCACGGGATGACCTGCGCCGCGACCCCCAGGGGGAGGTAGCCGGGCAGCTCCTGGTCGAGCAGCTGCGCCCAGCCGGCGTGGTGGTAGAAGTGGCGCGCCACCAGCGGCACGTCGAGGTCGCGCGTCTCGCGGATCGGCTTGCCGTTGTCGAGGCTCTCGAGCACCGCCAGGAAGCGCGAGTGCTTCTGGACGTGCCGCGCCAGGGCGTAGAGGTAGCGGGCGCGGCCGTGGCCGCCCAGCTGCCACCACCCCGGCTGCGCCTTGCGGGCCGCGGCGACCGCGGCGTCGACGTCCTTCTCCCCCGCCTGCGCCACCCGCGCCAGCGTCTCGCCGCTCGACGGGTCGAAGGTGGCGAAGGACTCTCCGCTCCGCGCCTCGACCCATTTCCCGCCCACGAACAGCCGGAGCTCGCCGCCGTGGCGTTCCAGCCAGCCGCGGGCCATAGCGGCGCTCTCCGGTGCCGGCCCGTAGTCCATCGTGCGGAAGATCTCGGCGACGCTCATGGCGAAAGGACCCCCAGGCGCTAGCTCATCGGTTGGCGGTAGAGGGGCGCATAGCGCCCGGTTGCGTGATGCTCGAGTTGGCGCTCGATGTCGGTGAGCAGCGAGCTGGCGCCGAAGCGGAACAGGGCCGGCTCCATCCACTCCCGTCCCAGCTCCTCGCGCATCAGGATGAGCCAGGCGAGGGCGTCCTTGGCGGCGGAGATCCCCCCTGCCGGCTTGAAGCCGACGCGGCAGCCGGTGCGCTCGAAATACTCGCGGATCGCCCGCACCATCACCAGGCTCACCGGCAGCGTGGCGTTGACACCTTCCTTGCCGGTAGAGGTCTTGACGAAGTCGGCGCCGGCCATCATCGCCACCAGCGCGGCGCGGTGGACGGTGCGCAGGGTCGCCAGCTCGCCGGTGGCGAGGATCACCTTGAGGTGCGCCTCGCCGCAGGCGCGGCGGAACGCCCGCACCTCGTCGTACAGCGCCTGCCAGTCGCCGGTGAGGGCATGGGCGCGGGTGATGACGACGTCGATCTCGTCCGCGCCCGCCGCCACCGAGGCCTCCACCTCGGCCAGCCGCTGTTCGAACGGAGACAGCCCGGCGGGGAAGCCGGTCGAGACTGCGGCGACGGGAACGGAGGAGCCGGCGAGGGCGCCGGCGGCGGTCGCCACGAAGCGGTGGTAGACGCAGACCGCGGCGACGCGGATCGGCAGCTCCGCCGCCCCCAGCGCCGCCAGCACGTCCTGGCGCACCGGCTGCCGCGCCTTGGCGCACAGCCGCCGCACCCGCCCCGGCGTGTCGTCGCCGGAGAGGGTCGTCAGGTCGATGCAGGTGACGGCCTTGAGCAGCCAGGCAGCCTGCCACTCCCTCTTCACCGTGCGGCGGGTGGTGAGAGTGGCGGCGCGCCGCTCGACGGCGCTGAGGTTGGCCCGTACGCCCCGCAGCCAGCCGAGCTCGAGCCCCACGCCGGGGTTTCGTTCCACCGCCGGAGCGGCGGTCGCGGGCGACGACTCCTGGAGCACCCGTGCAGTCTACAACGGGGAGTGCCTGCCCGGCCGGGATCGCGCGGCGGCGTGGCAGGGAGTTTGCGAGAGCCCAGGCCGTGGTGACTCCAGCTGCGGCCCACCCTGCGCCACCGGCGCGCCAGCGACCGCGGATCCCATGGAAGATGGCGACGGTGGCGGCCGGAGCGCTGCTCCTTCTGCTGTGGGCGGGTTGGGCGCGCTGCGGCATCGGCGGCTGCCCCGACGTCGACCGCCTGGGGGCCTACCAGCCGGACGGCGCGCCGCTCCTGGTCGACCGCGATGGTCAGGAGCTGGGACACATCCAGCTCGCCGACCGCTCCGTGGTCGAGCTCGAGTCGCTGCCGGATGCGGTCCCCGAGGCGTTCCTGGCGGTCGAGGACCGCCGCTTCTGGGAGCACCAGGGGATCGACTGGCGGCGGGTGGGCGGCGCCCTGGTGGCCAACGTCAAGGCGGGGGGGATCGAGGAGGGCTCCAGCACCATCACCATGCAGCTGGCGCGCAATCTCTTCCCCGAGCGCCTGCCGGGCGAGCAGCGGACGATGAAACGGAAGCTGCTGGAGATGCGGGTGGCGCGCGAGATCGAAGACCAGTTCGACAAGCCGGAGATCCTCGAGCTCTACCTCAACCACATCTACTTCGGGGGCGGCGCGCGGGGCATCGAGGCGGCGTCGCAGCTGTACTTCGGACATTCCGCCACCTACGTCTCGCTGGCCCAGGCCGCGCTGCTGGCCGCGCTGCCCAAGGCGCCGAGCCGCTACGATCCGCGCCGCCACCCCGAGCGCGCCCGCGAGCGTCGCAACCTGGTGCTCGACCTGATGGAGGAGCAGGGCCGGATCGAGCCCCAGCAAGCCGCGGCGGCGCGCGATGCCCGGTTGGGCATCCGTACCGACGGCTCCATCCCCGAGCAGCCGGTCCCGTTCGCGCCCTGGGTCCTCGAGGAGATCCGCGAGCGCATCGAGGCGGAATTCGGGGATTCCCTCTACCGCGAGCCGGTGCGCATCGTCACCACCCTCGACCGGGAGGTGCAGCAGGCTGCCGAGGAGGAGCTGGTGCGCCAGCTGCGGGCCATCGAGGGCGGCGCCTTCGGCCGCTTCAGCGGTCCCCGCTACGGCAGCGGCGCCGAGGTGGCGCCGGAGGCGACGCCCTACCTCCAGGGCGCGGTGGTGGTGCTGGAGGCGGCCACCGGCGACGTCCTCGCCTGGGTCGGCGGGCGCGACTGGTCGCACTCCACCTTCGACCGCGCCCGGCGGGCCCACCGCCAGGTGGGCAGCGCCTTCAAGCCCTTCGTCTTCGCCGCCGCCCTCGCCCGGGGCCATCCTGCCAGCGAGCGTCTCTCGGATCAGCCGGTCACCGTGCGCGTCGCCGCCGGCGAGCAGTGGGAGCCCCGCAACTTCGAGGACGACTACGACGACAGCGTGACGCTGCGGGACGCCCTGGTGCGGTCCAAGAACGCCGCCACGGTACGCCTGGCGCGCGAGGTGGGGCTGTCCCCTGCCCTGCGGCTGGCGCGGCAGGCGGGGATCGCCGCCGACGTCCGGCCGCTGCCGGCGGTCGCCCTGGGGGCGCTGCCGGCAAGCCCGCTGGCCCTCACCGCCGCCTACACCGCGTTCGCCAACCTCGGCCAGGCCATCACGCCGCGCCTGGTACGGCGCGTCGAGACGATCGATGGAGAGCTGCTGTGGGAAGCCCCGGTCACCCGGCGCGAAGTGCTCGATCCGGCTGTCGCCTACCTGGTCACCGACATGCTGCGCGAGGCCGTCGATCGCGGAACCGCGCGGGCCGTCCGCCAGAGCGGCTACGGCGGCCCCGCAGCCGGCAAGACGGGCACCACCAACGAGCAGCACGACGCCTGGTTCGTCGGCTTTACGCCCGACGTGGTGGCCACCGTGTGGATCGGTTTCGACCGGCCGCGGAGCATCGTCCCGGGGGCCAGCGGCGGTCGCCTGGCAGGGCCTCCCTGGGCCCGTCTGATGCGGCGCGTCGACGCCGAACGGCAGCAGCCGGGGGACTGGCTGCGGCCCGCCGACGTGGTGGAGCTGCCCTACGAGGAAGCGACCGGCCGGGTGTTCGACCGCTGCGACCCGCCGCCGGGAGCGCCCCGCGAGCTGTTCCTGGCCAAGACCCTGCCTCCGTCGGCCTGCGCCGG
>DATKEH010000068.1:0-2069 GCA_035546355.1 Thermoanaerobaculia bacterium | reverse complement strand
TGGCCGCTGCGGTCGACCCAGGCGAGACGCGACAGCGCCGCACTGCTGCCGCGGACGTACACGAGGGTGCCGTCGCGCGCCGCGGCGGGCACGCTCGCGTTCGCGGCGACGAGGAACGGCTCGCCGGTGACCTCGAGGTCGTCGAGCGAGAAGGGGAGGGCCCAGACGCCGGGCACCGTGGTCGCGCGCTCGTACAGCACGTGGCCGCTCGGCGAATAGACCGGGGTGTAGAGCGTCTCGCCGGGGAGCCGGAGGAGCTGCTTGCGTTTCCCTTCGGCGAAGAGCTCGAGGGTGTCGATCCCCTCGCCTCGGTGGACGACGAAGATCACCCCGCGCCCGTCGGGCAGGGGCGCGACATTGTGGAAATCCTGCTCCCCCTCTCCCGGCTCGAGCAGCGGGCGCGGATCGCCCCCCTTCTCGGAGACCTCGAACAGCCCCTTGTCTCCCGTCGCGAAGACGATGCGCCCGGCGGGCATCCAGCCGCCGCCGCCGACGGTGCTCATGGAGCTCGGCAGCTTGGCCACGACGACCGAGCCGGCGCCTCCGATCGGGAACTTGACCAGCCGGTCGCCGACGCCGAAGGCGAGCCAGCGGCTGTCGGGCGACCAGAACGGGCGCTCGGCGCCCTCCCCGCCGGGGACCTCCAGGGACTCGACGCCCTCGAGGTCGCGGAGCCACAGCCGCCCCTGGCTGCCGTAGGCCACCCAGCGGCCGTCGGGCGAGATGGCCGGTCCCACGCGACTGGCCGCCAGCTCGCCGGCCCCGGCAACTGGCAGCTCCAGCTTGCGCAGCGGGGGCGACGGATCGGGCGGGCGGGCGAGCCACATGGCGAGCGCGGCGGCGGCCGCACCGGCGACAGCGGCCGCGGCGGCGACCACCCACCACGACCGCGACGCGGAAGCCTCCGCCCCGGCCGCGAGGACCACCGGCTCCTCGAGCCGCCCGGCCACCGCGTCGGCGAGCACGATGCGCGCGTCCGCGATGTCGTGCAGGCGCCGGTCCGGGTCCTTCTCGAGGCACCGCTCGAGGAGCCGGCGGATCTCGGGGTGAACCTCCGGCGGCAGCTGCTTCCAGTCCGTCTCGGTCTTGAGCACCGAGGCCAGCGTGTCGGAGATGGTGTCGCCCGGGAAGGCCATCCGCCCGGTGAGCATCTCGAACAGCACCACGCCGAGCGCCCAGATGTCGACGCGGCGGTCGGACTCCTGGCCGCGCGCCTGCTCGGGGCTCATGTACGCCGCCGTCCCCATGAGCACGCCCGCCTGGGTCGCCTGATAGGTGAGCGTCGGGGAGTGGGCGAGGCCGGTCGCGCCCGGCGTGCCCGGCGCCGGCTCGAGCGCCTTGGCGAGGCCGAAGTCGAGCACCTTGACCCTGCCGCCGGGCTCGATCTTGACGTTGGCCGGCTTCAGGTCGCGGTGGACGATGCCGCGGGCGTGGGCGGCCTCGAGCGCCTCGGCGATCGCCAGGGCGATCGGCAGTGCCTCCTCCGGGGGGAGTCGGCCCCGGGCGATGCGCTCGGCCAGGGTCTCCCCCTCGACGAGCTCCATGACGAGGTAGTGCCGGCCGGCCTCCTCGCCCACCTCGTGGATCCCGGCCACGTTGCGATGCGACAGGCTGGCGAGCACCCGCGCCTCGCGCTCGAAGCGCGCCAGTCGATCGGGGTCGGCGACGAACCGCTCGGGGAGCACCTTGATCGCCACCTGCCGCCCGAGCCGGGTGTCCTGCGCCCGCCACACCTCGCCCATCCCGCCCTCGCCGAGCTTGGCGGTGATCTCGAAGTGCGCCAGCCTGGTGCCGATCATCGGTCGTCCCCCGGCGGCATGCTACTCGATCCGCGGGGACCGCGCCGGCCCCATCGCGCGCCTGAGCGGCCGCCACCGCCGGGGAGGCCGTACAATTGTCCCGTGCCTCTGGACAGCGGCCGCCGCCTGGGCCCCTACGAGATCGTCGCGCCGATCGGCGCCGGCGGCATGGGCGAGGTCTACGAGGCGCGCGACACCCGCCTCGGCCGCACGGTGGCGATCAAGGTGCTGCCCGAGGGGCTGGCGCGCGACGGCGAGCGGCGGGCGCGC
>DATKEH010000067.1:0-4132 GCA_035546355.1 Thermoanaerobaculia bacterium | reverse complement strand
CCTGCGATGAGCGAGCGATCCACCCACCACGTCGTCCCGATCAAGGTCTACGTCGGCATCCTGCTGGCGCTGCTGGTGCTCACCGCCATCACCGTGGCGGTCGCCTTCCAGCACCTCGGTGATCCCTGGAACGACGTGGTGGCGCTGACCATCGCGGTCTCCAAGGCGACGCTGGTGGTGCTGTTCTTCATGCACGTCAAGTACAGCACCCGGATGACGCGGATCACCGTCGCCAGCGCCGTGCTGTGGCTGCTCTTCCTGCTGCTGATCACCGTCGCCGACCCGATGAGCCGCGGGCTCATCGACGTGCCCGGGAAATAGGCGCCGCGACGCCGCTCGCTCCCCGCGGGCGACCCGGGGGAGCTACTCCGGCAACGCGCCCTCGGGGCGCGCGAGCGGCGCCGTGGCCGGCCCGTTCAACACCGCGCCGCAAGAGTCGAAGCGCGAGCCGTGACAGGGGCAATCCCAACTCTTCTCGGCCGCGTTCCAGCTGACCGTGCAGCCCATGTGCGTGCAGGCCGGGTCGAGCGCCCGCAGCTCCCCGTCGATGCGCGCGACCGCGTGCTTCGCCCCCCCTGCGGCGACGATCTTGCCTTCGCCCTCGGCCACGTCGGCGACGCGCGAGGCCTCGACGTCGAGACCGGTGACCTTCTCGATCACCCGCTTGGAGAGCTCGGTGGCCTTGGTGACCACCGTCGCGAGCATCGAGCCGAGCTTCTTGCGCGTTGGGTCGTAGAGCCTGGCGTAGGGGTTTTCGCGCTCCAGCGCGAAGTCGGTCAACAGCATCGCGGCGAGGGTTCCGTAGGTCAACCCGGTGCCGGAGTAGCCGGTCGCCATCCAGACGTTCTCGCCGTGCGAGCTCTCGCCGATGAACGGCAGCATGTCGGCGGGTTCGTTGATCTGTCCCGACCAGCGGTGCGTGAAGGTGGTGACGCCGAACCGCTCCCTGCAGTACCGCTCCAGCGCCCGGTAGCGCTGGGGATCGTTGCCCTCCTTGCCGACGTCGCGGTCCTCGCCGCCGACGATGAGATAGGGGCCCTCGGCGGTGTCCAGCAGCCGCGTGTAGTGGTAGGGGTCGGCGGTGTCCCAGAACAGCGCGTCGCCGAGCCGACCCGGGGCGATCGGCGCCGCCACGACATAGGTGCGCGTCGCGTGCATCTTGGCCCACAGGGAACCCCGGTCGGCGAGCGGGACATGGGTGGCGAGCAGCAGGTGTCGGGCGCGGAGGCTGCCGCCCTCGCTGCGCGCCACGCAGTGGCCGTCGCGCTGCGCGTTTTGCACCTCGTCGACGAGCGAATTCTCGAAGATCTGCGCGCCATGCCGCCGCGCGGCGGCAGCGATCGCCAGCAGGTACTGCCGTACGTGAACGACGTGCTGGTCGCGATGCCGCAGCCCACCGATGGTCTCGAACGGTACCGGTACGTCGGCGGTCCACTCCGTCTCGATGCCGGCTCGGCCAAGGGATTCCTGCTGCCGCTCCAGGTACTCGCGATCCGCCTCGTCCTCGGCGTACAGATAGCCGTCGCGCGGCTCGAAACCGCAATCGATCTCGAGCTCGGCGACGAGCGAACGCATCAGCCCGATCGCCGAGCCGATCGCCTCGACATCGGTGCGAGCGCCGTCTTCACCGTGCACTTCGATCAGCTCGCCATAGTCGGCATCGGTGGTGCCGACGACGTGCGCCGTGGTGTGGCCGGTCTCGGACATCGCGATCCGCCCCTTGTCCACCAGCACCACCGACTGGCCCTCCCTGGCGAGCAGGTACGCCGCGGTGATGCCGGTGATACCGGCCCCGACGATCGCGACATCGGCCTCGACGTCACCCCGCAGCGAGGGGAAATCCGTCGACGGCGTGGTCTCGATCCACAACGAAAGCGACCGATCGGATGCCGCGGGAGGGGTCCGCGACCCCTCCGCGCGAGCGGCCCCATGCCCCTCGGCCTCGACTCTCGCAGGGTGGCCGTAGCGGTCGACCGGGTCCTTCACGCCGTACCTCCTTTCCGGGATCCGCGCCGTCCAGGGGTCTCGTCGCCGACGTCGAGGGAGGGGACGGCGGTGACCACCACCTCGTCGAGCCGCCAGTGCAGGCCGCGCAGCATGTCGGCGGCGACGCCCCCTGCCCGGTCGCCGGCGCGCACCCGCGCCAGCGTGCCACCCGGGTCGCGCGGCAGGTCACAGGCACTCACTGCGACCGCGAGGCCGAGGGCGGCTGCGAGGCGCGTCGACCGCACGGCTGCCATGCCGCCGACCGCAGCATGGGCCGTGCCACCGGCGTGCCGGACACCCAGCCCGGCGGGCGAAGCCGGCTAAGATCGCGCCACCGCGGCCATGAGCGCCCCCTGTCGCCCTTCGCTGGTCTCCTGGAACCTCACCAAGCGCTGCAACCTGCGCTGCCCGCACTGCTATCTCGAGGCCGGCAAGGCGGCGGCCGCAGAGCTGTCGACCGGCGAGTGCCTCTCCCTGGTCGGCGAGCTGCGCGCGCTCGGCACCGAGATGCTCATCCTGACCGGCGGAGAGCCGCTGCTGCGCAAGGACGTCTACGCCATCGCCCGCGCCGCCAGCGACGCCGGCATGTGGGTGGTCATGGGCACCAACGGAGTCCTCGTCACCGAGGCGGTGGCGGACGCCATGGTGGAGTGCGGCATCAAGGGGGTCGCGGTCTCCCTCGATTCGACCGATCCCGCCAAGCACGACGCCTTCCGCGGCGGCCGCGGCGCCTGGCAGCACACCGTGCGCGCCCTCGGCCTCTGCCGCTCGCGCGGTCTCGAGGTGCTGGTGCAGACGACGGTGCTGGAGGAGAACGAGGAGGAGGTGCCGGCGCTGCTCGAGCTCGCCCGCGAGCTCGGCGCCTGGTCGTTCAACCTCTACTTCCTGGTGCGCACCGGCCGCGGCGAGGGGATGACCGAGCTGCCGGCGGCGCGGATGGAGGAGATCCTCGCCCGGCTCGTGGCCCTCCAGGAGGCCTACCGCCCGATGCTGGTGCGCGCCAAGTGCGCGCCCCACTTCAAGCGCATCGCCTACCAGGCCGGCGAGGCGGGCCTGGAGAGCGGCGGCTGCATGGCCGGAGTCGACTACTGCCGCATCACCCCCGAGGGGGACGTCACGCCCTGTCCCTACATGACCGCCGTCGCCGGCAACGTGCGGCACGGCGGCTTCACGGCGATCTGGCGCGACGCGCCGCTGCTGCAGGCGCTGCGCGACCCCGAGCGGCTCGGCGGCCGTTGCGGCGCCTGCGAGTTCCGTGACCTGTGCGGCGGCTGCCGCTGCCGCGCCTACGCGGCGACCGGCGACCCGCTGGCCGAGGACCCCGGGTGCACCTGGCAACCCACCGGCGTGCCGCTCCCCGAGATGCCCCTGGCATGGAGCGACGACGCCCGCGCCCGCCTCGAACGGATCCCGATCGCCTTCATCCGCGGCAAGCTGGAGAGGGGGATCGAGAGCTTCGCCCGCCGCCACGGCCACCGCACCGTCACCCTGGAGGTGATGGACGCCGGCATGCAGGGCGCCGGCCGCGGCCCCTTCGGCGGCGGCGTGTAGCCCCATCGCGTCGTACACACCTTCGTGTGTCTTCCGACCGGGCGCTGCGCGGGCGAGGACATCGGCCCCGGCCGGGCGTGGCACGGGCGGGGACCCTCGGCCCCGCCTGGGCACGGCGCCGGAAGCGCGGTATTCGGGAGCGGCGCGCGGCGGCCGCGCGCCTCGCCGGCGCCTCCGCTCGCCGTCGCGCCGGGCCACTGGTGACACCCCTCGGCAGGTGGGTCTTGCGCTCGGCGAGAGGGCCCTGGCGGGGCCGAGGTCTCCCGCCCGTGCCACGCCCTCCATCCCAGTAGGCCCAGTTCTCCACTATTTCCAATCTCCCAAACGGAGTGGAAGTGCCCCTACCGGGGCGTGAAGTCGATCCTGTCACCAGGTTTCCCACCGGTCCTTCCGCCTCCGAAACTATCCGTGGGTGGGGGTGAGCGGGGGCGGTGTGCGGGGGGAGGGGTCCCGGGTGAGCCCTAGCACGGGCCGGGGACCCGGTCGACGCCGGGGGGCGAGGCCGGAGTGGCGCGCGAAGAGCCGGTGGGGCGAACCGATTGCGGTGCCGGAGCCGGGGGAACGGCCTTGGCGGGGGCGTGGAGGCGAGCGCGAT
>DATKEH010000066.1:0-8355 GCA_035546355.1 Thermoanaerobaculia bacterium | reverse complement strand
CGACGAGGTGGCGTTGCTGGTCCCCCACCAGGCCAACCTGCGCATCCTCGACGCCGTGCGGCGCGAGCTGGAGCTGCCGGAGGAGCGGGTCTACGTCAACGTGCAGGAGTACGGCAACACCGGCTCGGCGTCGGTGCCGCTCGCCCTGTGGGAGGCGCGGCGGCGCGGCCGCGTCGCCGCCGGCGACCTGGTGCTGCTGGTCTCCTTCGGCGCCGGCTTCCACTGGGCCGGCGTGGTGCTGCAGTACTGACCTGCGTCGCGGTCGCCAATCCAGGGCGATGCGGCGCCGCGGTAGGCCTCACTGTTTGGTGCCGATGCCGATGTGGATCGGGTTGGTGAGGGTGGCCGGGCCGTCGCCGCCTCGCTCGCGAACCCGCTGCTCCACCGCCTCCCGCACGGTCTCCGTCTCGGCCGCCGTCAGCTCGAGGCTGCCGAGCACTTGCTCGACGATGGGATTGCTCGACACCAGCCAGTCCCACAGCTCCTCGCCGGTGTGGAATCGGGTATTCTCGGTGATCGTCTCCACCGTCACGTCCTGCAGGCCGGCGTCGCCCAGCGCGCGCCGCAGCCGCTCGGGGTCTCGCAGCTGGAACGGGAGCGGCGGCGGGTCCATCGGCGGGCCGGTGAACCCGGGCCGCACCGACTGCACCGCTGCGACCAAAAAGCCGAGGAAGTCGATCCGCCGGGGATCGCCGTAGACGGTCATCAGCACGCGCCCCCCCGGCCTGACCACCCGCACCATCTCGCGGATGCCCTGCGGCATGTCGGGGAACAGCATCACCCCGAGCTGCGAGCCGGCGGCATCGCAGCTGCCGTCTTCGAGCTCGAGCGCGTGGCCATCCATGACCCGGGTCTCGACGGCGAGCCCCTCGCGCTGCGCCCGGGCGGCGAGCAGGTCGAGCATGACGGCAGAGAGGTCGACCGCCAGCACGCGGGCGCCGGCGCGGGCGGCGGGAATGGCGAGCGCGCCGCTGCCGGCCGCCACGTCGAGGAAGCGCATTCCGGCGGCGAGCCCCAACCGCCGCACGCCCTCGGCTCCCAGCCCCAGCTGCGTCGTCGTGTTCGTCCGATCGTAGCCCGGCGCGATCGCATCCCACGCGCGCCGCGTCTCCAGGTCCTGCTGCGCGATCATGACGTTCCTCCTGTCTCCGGTGGTCGCGGGCCGGCGATCGCGGCACGTCCGCGATCGGGCCCCACCCGCCCTTTGTACGACGGCGAGCCCGCGGCTCGCTTCGGGGAAATCACCCAATCGCCCCTGCTGTCGTCGCTGGGTAGTTCCACCCAGGAGCGCCGAGAAACGACTCAGAGGAGCCGATGCTCGTAGGCGAAGGAGGTGGCGGCGGCCCTTGACGAGACGCCGAGCTTGCCGAAGATGTTGCTGACGTGGCGGTCGATCGTCTTCTCGCTCAGGCCCAGCTCGCCGGCGATGACTTTGTTGGTCTTGCCGGCGGCCACTTGCGCCAGCACCTGCAGCTCGCGCGGGGTGAGGCCATGGGTGTGGCGTGGTCGCGACGGCGGCATCGCCGCGTCGATGCGGGCGACGTCCGGGGCGGCCCCCAGCCGAACGAACACGGCGCGCGCCGCCTCCAGCTCCAACCGCCTTCCATCCTGGTCTCCGAGCGCATCGCAGGCCAGCCCGATCAACTCCCGCACCCGCGCCGCCAGATAGGGCGTCTCGACGCTCTGACACATCTCGAGAGCGCGGCGGAGCGTGGGGATGGCGGCGCGTGGGTCTCCGGCGGCCAGAGCGACGGCTCCCCGGGCGTGAGCCGCGACCGCCTCCACGACCCGGCTGCCGAGGCTCTCGGCGAGCTCCCCCAGCTCGCGCGCGGCCGCCCCTGCCTCCTCCACCTCATCGGCAGCCAGCAGGACCTCTACGTGAGCGGGTAGAAGGGGCGCCCGCTCCAGAGGGTCCGTCGACGTGAGGACGAGACGGCGCAGGGCGGCGAGGGCGGCATCCACCCGGCCCTGGGCCAGTCGCAATAGGGCCAGCCCCGGCTGCGGTTCGCACCCGCCCTGGCTGGCCCGCCGGTACGCCTTCTCGGCGGCGGCGAAGTCCCCGCGCAGGCGGTGGAGCTCGCCCTGCCGGTACATGGCGGCGGCGGGGGCTCGCGGTCCTGCTTCGTCGGACGGCTGCTCGTAGGCGTGGCGTGCCTCGGCGAAGGCTTCCCGCCACGCGCCCTGCCACTGCAGGACCTCGGCGCGATGGACGCGGCAGGTGGTGGTGAACGCCACCAACTGAGGCTGCGCCGCGCACCATGCCGACAGCGCCGAGGTCCACTCCCGGGCGCGGTCGAAGGCGTAGACTCGCTGGCAGGCGTCGATGACGCTGCAGTAGACGAGGCCCGTCATGAGCGGCGTCAGCTCGCCGGCGGTGACCGCGATCATGGCCTCGTCCAGCAGGGTGAGGCCCTCCGCCACCCTCCACTGTTGCAGCAGAGCGCGGCCCTGGAGGTGACGGGCACAGGCAACGAGGTCGGCGTCGGCGAAGCGGTCGCCGATGTCGACCGCGTCGGCGGCGGCCGCGAATGCGGCTTCGCCGTCGCCGGAGGCGAGGCACCGTTCGGCCGCCGGGAGCCGCAGATAGCCGCGCTCCACACAATCGCGCGGCTCGCGTTCGAGCAGCCGCTCGGCGCGGGCGAGCCAACCTGTCGCCGGCCCCTGCTCCCCGCGGAGGAGGAGTCGCAGGCCGAGCCAGAATGCGCAGCGGGCGGCGTGTACGCCCTCCCTCGCCTCGAGGTAGGAGTGATGGGCGCGATCCAGAGCCGCGAGGAACTCGCCATCGCGATCGATCAGGTAGGCGGCGACCGCCAGCCGCTCGAGATCCTCGGCGGACAAGGGCGCGACCCGATCGGCGCGGGCGAGCTCGTCGTAGGCATCGCGCCAGGCGCGCGCCTCGTGGAAGCCGCGGCCTCGTGCCAGCGCGTCGGGCACGCCGCAGTCTACCGCGCGCGGCTGGCGCGGTCCGGGGGTCGTCACCGCTCCGTAGCGACCGGCTCGGCGAGCACCGCGGCGATGGTGCGGATGCCGGCGACGAAGTCGCCGAGGCGCAGGTTCTCGTTGGGGCTGTGCTGGTTGTTGTCGGGGTTGACGGTGGGCACCACCACGGCGGGGATGCCGAGGGTAGCGACGAAGGGCGCGATGGGGATCGAGCCGCCGAAGGTGCGCACCCGCACCGGCGGCTCGCCGTGCCGGCGGGTCAGCGCGCGGGTCAGCCAGCGCCCGGGCAGCGAGTCGTACTCGGTGCGGAAGGCGCCGTAGGACACGCGCGTCTCGAGCGTCGCCAGCCGCGCGTGGCGCAGCCGCTCCGCGTCGCTCGGCTCGCGGTCGAGTACCACGTACCCCTGTCCCTCGACGTGCTCGCGCAGCAGGCGGAGGAGCCTCTGTGGGTCGCTCTCCACGACCAGACGGATGTCGAGCTCGGCGACGGCGGTCGCCGGGATGATGGTGCGCACCTCCTCTCCCACCCAGGCGGAGCGCAGGCCGCGCACATTCAGCGACGGGTACTGGATCGCCTCCTGCAGAGTGGGCGCCACTGCCTCCGCCGTCGCGATGCCGAGCTGGCGGCGGATCTGCGCCTCGTCGTCGGGCACCGCGGCCAGCACCGCCCGCACCTGCTCGGACAGCTCGACGCCGTCGTACCAGCCGGGGATGGTCACGCGCCCCTCGGCGTCCTTCATCGAGGCCAGCAGCTGCGCCAGGCGCAGCGCCGGGTTGGGGACGTAGTTGCCGTAGTGGCCGCTGTGCTGCGGCACCCGCGGGCCCCAAGTGGTCAGCGTGGCGGTGGCGATGCCGCGCGCCCCGAACACCAGCGTCGGGCGGCCCGAGACGTGCGGCGGCCCGTCGAAGATGACCAGGAAATCGGCCGCCAGCCGGTCGCGGAAGCGCTCCACCGCCTCGGGCAGGTGGGGCGAGCCGAGCTCCTCCTCGCTGTCGACGATCACCTTCAGATCGACGGAAGGGGACTCGCCGGCGGCGTCGAGCAGCGACAGGGCGGAGAGGAACTGCGCCACCGGCCCCTTGGAGTCGGACGCCGAGCGGGCGAAGACGCGCCACTCGGGGTCGCGCGGCCCCGCGAGGCTCTCCCACGGGATGGCCTGCCAGCTGCCGTCCTCGGCCCGCTCCTTGAGCACCGGGTCGAACGGGTCGGGCTGGTCCCAGGCGGCGGGGTCGACCGGCTGCCCGTCGGCCTGCAGGTAGACCAGCGCCGTGTGGGTGGCGCCGGGCGTCGAGCGGCGGGCGAGCAGCAGCGGGCTGCCGGCGGTGGGCAGCCGCTCGCTGGCGAAGCCGCGCTCGGCGAACGCGCTCTCGAGCCACGTGACCAGCCGCAGGATGTCCTGTGGGTGGTGCGCGTCGTTGGGCAGCCGCAGCAGGTCGCGGTAGAGGGCGAAGGCCTGCGGCAGGGCCGCCTCGAGCCGTTGGTCCTCGAAGGGGTCTGGGCGCTGCTGCGCCATGGAGCCCGGTGATGCGGTGAGGGTGGTGAACAGGGCTGCGGCCAGCAGCCCGACAGGGCAGAGGGTGGCTCGGCGGCGGCCTCTACGGCTCGACATCGAGGGATCCTCCTGACGTTCGGTCCGTGGGCACGTCCTCGCGGCTGACGCCCTCGATCTGCAGCACGAAGTCCGCGCCGTAGGCGCCGGCAGGGGTGCGAAAGCCGGGCGGCGCGTCGCCGGCCAGTACCCGTTCGGCGGCGGCGACGGCGGTGAGCGCGGTCCAGCGGTAGGCCTGCGGCCCCTGCTGGCGGCTCACGGCGCGGGCCCCCGCGGCGTCGACGACCTCGCCCCACTGGCGGGTGACGCCGTGGGCCAGGCGCTCGGCGGAGGGCCCGGGAGGGCGCCGGTCGACGCCGCGGGCGAGCAGGCGCTGCACCGGGCCGAGACCGAGCAGCGGCCGCACCCAGCGCAGTCGTCGCAGCCGCCGCACCTGCCGCGGCGGCATCGCCATGTACACCTCGATGTCGGGGATGCCGGTGGTGTGCCAGGCGGTGGCGACGTCGCCCCAGGGGATGAGCGCCGCCGTGCGCGGGCCCTCGCCGAAGTCGATCTGCCGCACGGCAGCGGCCAGCGGCACCCGGGTCAGCGCCCCGCCGCGCCGCACCAGGCCCCCCTCGTGGAGGTGCTCGACGGCGGTGCGGGCGGTGCCGCGGGACGGCCGGCCGCCGGCGTCGAAGGCGAGGGTCAGCCGGGTGGCGCCGGGCAGCCGCCGCGCCAGGTGCGCCGCCAGGCAGTCCGAGGGGACGACGTCGAAGCCCACCCCGGGCAGCAGCATGACGCCGGCGGCGGAGGCCTCCGCCGAGCGCGCCGCCAGCGCCTCGAAGACCTCCGCCTCGCCGGTGATGTCGAGGTAGTGGGTGCCGGTGGCCAGGCAGGCGTCGGCCATCGCCCGCCAGGTGCGGTGGAAGGGGCCGGCGCAGTGCAGCACGCCGGTGGCGGTGGCGAGCAGCCGCCGCAGCCCCTCCGCATCGTCCAGGGCGCAGGCGTCCCACGGCGCGCCGAGCTCGCTGGAGAGAGCCGCCAGGCGGTCGGGGTCGCGGCCGGAGAGGAGCAGCGGCAGGCCGCGGTCGGACGCCTCGCGGGCGATCAGCGCGCCGCTGTAGCCGTAGGCGCCGTAGACCACCAGCCGGTCCATCGCCGCAGCCTACCAGGGGACCGCCCCGCCTCCTCGACCCAACTGCCACCGACAGGGCAGGAGGGGCGGCGGACCTCCCGCCAACGACTACAATGCGCCGATGAGTCTGTCCGCGGGCACGGTCCTCGGACGCTACGAGATCCTCGGGCAGCTCGGCGCGGGGGGGATGGGCGAGGTGTACCGCGCCCGCGACCCGAGCCTCGGCCGCGAGGTGGCGCTCAAGGTGGTGTCGGGAGCCGGTCACGCCGACCCCGACCTGGTCGAGCGCTTCGAGCGCGAGGCGCGCGCCGTCGCCGCCCTGGCGCATCCCAACATCGTCACCGTCTTCGACGTCGGCAGCGCCGGTGGCGCGCCCTACCTGGTGTGCGAGCTGCTCGATGGGACGACCCTGCGCCGGCGCCTGCAGCGCGGGCCGCTGCCGGTCGCCGAGGCCGTCGCGTGGGCGTCGCAGCTGCTGCGCGGCGTAGGGGCGGCGCACGCGCTGCGCATCGTCCACCGCGACGTGAAGCCGGAGAACCTGTTCCTCACCGCCGCCGGCCTGCTCAAGATCCTCGATTTCGGCCTGGCCAAGCTCGCCGGTGGCAGCGTGGCGGAGGGGATGCAGGACGCGCCGGCGCTGACCCAGACGGGGCAGGTGGTGGGCACCGTCGGCTACATGGCTCCCGAGCAGCTGCGCGGCGAGCCGGTCGACGCCCGCGCCGACCTGTTCTCGGTCGGCGCCGTGCTCTACGAGATGATCAGCGGCAAGGCGCCGTTCCGTCGCGCCACGGCGCCGGCGACGATGGCCGCCGTGCTCGCCGAGGAGCCGCCGGCCCTCGCCGAGGAGCTGCGGCTGCCGGCGGGGCTCGACCGGCTGATTCGGCGCTGCCTGGAGAAATCCCCCGAAAACCGCTTCCAGACCGCTGCCGACCTGCTCTTCGCACTCGAAACGCCGGGGGTGGAGCAGCCGCCGTCGAGCGCGGCCACGCCGCCGGCGCCGGCGCACGCGGCAGCCCGCGCTGCCCGTTCGATCGCCGTGCTCCCCTTCGCCGACATGAGCCCGGGGCGCGATCAGGAGTACCTGTGCGAGGGGCTGGCCGAGGAGCTGATCAACGCGCTCACCCAGATCCGCGGCCTGCGGGTGGCGGCGCGCAGCTCGTCGTTCCTTTTCCGCGGCTCCGGCGTCGATCTGCGGGCGGTGGGGGAGCGCCTCGGCGTCGACACCGTCCTCGAGGGCAGCGTGCGCAAGGCGGGGGACCGGCTGCGCGTCAGCGTGCAGCTGATCGACGTCGCCGACGGCTACCACCGCTGGTCTCAGCGCTACGACCGCAAGCTGGAGGACGTCTTCGCCATCGAGGACGAGATCGCCGAGAGCGTGGCGACCGCCCTGCGCGGGGTGCTCAGCGACGGCGAGCGCGAACGGCTGCTGCGGCGGCCGTCGACCGACCCGCAGGCCTACGAGTACTACCTGCGGGGGCGGCGCCAGGTCAACCAGATCACCCACGCCAGCTTCGAGACGGCGCTGGCGATGTTCCGGCGAGCGCTCGAGCTCGACCCCCGGTACGCGCCCGCGTGGGCGGGGGTGGCGGAGGTGCACAGCTGGCTCTACCAGTGGTGGGGCGGCAGCGCCGAGGACCTGGCGGCCGCCGAGGAGGCCAGCCGCCGCGCCCTGGCGCTGGCGCCCCATCTCGCCGACGCGCAGGCGGCGCGCGGCTGGGCGGTGTCGCTGGCCCGCCGCTACCAGGAGGCCGCCGGGCACTTCGAGGAGGCGGTGCGGCTCAATCCCGGCCTGTGGGAGGGGTATTACTACTGGGCCCGTACCTGCTTCGCGGCCGGGGACGTGGAGCGTTCCGCCGAGCTCTTCCGGCGCGCCGCCGACAGCCGGCTGGAGGATTTCCAGAGCCTGACGCTGCTGGCGCAGTCGCTGCGCATGCTCGGGCGCGACGAGGAGGCGCTGGCGGCGGCCGCCGAGGCGGTGCGGCGGCTGGAACGGCGCCTCGAGCTCGAGCCGGCCGACCCGCGCGCGCTATCGCTCGGGGCGCACTCGCTGCACGAGGTGGGGCAGACGCAGCGCGCCGTCGCCTGGGTGGAGCGGGCCCTCGAGCTCTACCCCGAGGAGCAGACCGTGGTGCTCAACGCGCTCTGCCTCTACTCCCGCATGGGGCATACCGAGCGCGCCTTCGAGCTGCTCGAGGAGGTGGCGCGGCACGGCTGGGGGAAGCGAGACTGGATCGACCACGACCCGGACTACGACTCGCTGCGCGACGACCCGCGGTTCCAGGCCTTCCTGGAACGGCTTCCCTAGGGCCGCGATGCGAGTCCTCGCCGGCACCAGCGGCTTTTCCTACGACGAGTGGCGCGGCCCGTTCTACCCCCAGGAGCTGCCCGGCGACGGCATGCTCGCGTACTACGCCGGACAGCTGCCGGCGGTCGAGATCAACAACACCTTCTACCGCATGCCGTCGCGCAAGGTGCTCGCCGGATGGGCGGAGGCGGTGCCGGAGGCCTTCCGCTTCGCGCTGAAGGCGTCGCGAAAGATCACCCACTTCAAGAAGCTGCGCGAGGTCGGCGACGACGTGGCCTACCTGGTGGAGGTCAGCGCCACGCTCGGCGCACGCCGCGGGCCGCTGCTCTTCCAGCTGCCGCCCTGGCTGAAGAAGGATCTGCCGCTGCTGCGCGATTTCCTGGACGCCCTGCCGGCGGGGGTCGCCGCCGCCCTCGAGGTGCGCAGCGACTCGTGGCACGACG
>DATKEH010000065.1:0-2162 GCA_035546355.1 Thermoanaerobaculia bacterium | reverse complement strand
CGACGAGGTGGCGTTGCTGGTCCCCCACCAGGCCAACCTGCGCATCCTCGACGCCGTGCGGCGCGAGCTGGAGCTGCCGGAGGAGCGGGTCTACGTCAACGTGCAGGAGTACGGCAACACCGGCTCGGCGTCGGTGCCGCTGGCCCTGTGGGAGGCGCGGCGGCGCGGCCGCGTCGCCGCCGGCGACCTGGTGCTGCTGGTCTCCTTCGGCGCCGGCTTCCACTGGGCCGGTGTGGTGCTGCAGTACCCGGCGTCGTAGGGGCGGGCCTCGGCGCCCGCTCGGGAGGGGGGCCGTTCAGGGGCCGGCGTCGGCCTCGACCGGCTCGGTGAGCACCGCGGCGATGGTGCGGATGCCGGTGACGAAGTCGCCGAGGCGCAGATTCTCGTTGGGGCTGTGCTGGTTGTTGTCGGGGTTGACGGTGGGCACCACCACGGCGGGGATGCCGAGGGTAGCGACGAAGGGGGCGATGGGGATCGAGCCGCCGAAGGTGCGCACCCGCACCGGCGCCGCGCCGTGCCGGCGGGTCAGCGCGCGGGTCAGCCAGCGCCCGGGCAGCGAGTCGTACTCGGTGCGAAAGGCGCCGTAGGACACGCGCGTCTCGAGCGTCGCCAGCCGCGGGTGGCGCAGCCGCTCCAGGTCGCTCGGCTCGCGGTCGAGCACCACGTACCCCTGCCCCTCGACGTGCTCGCGCAGCAGGCGCAGGAGCCGGTCGGGGTCGCTCTCCACGACCAGACGGACGTCGAGCTCGGCGACGGCGGTCGCCGGGATGATGGTGCGCACCTCCTCCCCCACCCAGGCCGCCCGCAGGCCGCGCACGTTCAGCGACGGGTACTGGAGCGCCTCCTGCAGCGTGGGCGCCACGGCCTCCGCCGTCGCGATGCCGAGCTGGCGGCGGATCTGCGCCTCGTCGTCGGGCACCGCGGCCAGCACCGCCCGCACCTCCTCGGACAGCTCGATGCCGTCGTACCAGCCGGGGATGGTCACGCGCCCCTCGGCGTCCTTCATCGAGGCCAGCAGCTGCGCCAGGCGCAGCGCCGGGTTGGGGACGTAGTTGCCGTAGTGGCCGCTGTGCTGCGGCACCCGCGGCCCCCAGGTGGTCAGCGTGGCGGTGGCGATGCCGCGGGCGCCGAACACCAGCGTCGGGCGGCCCGAGAGGTGCGGCGGCCCGTCGAAGATGACCAGGAAATCGGCCGCCAGCCGGTCGCGGAAGCGCTCCACCGCCGCGGGGAGGTGGGGCGAGCCGAGCTCCTCCTCGCTGTCGACGATCACCTTCAGGTCGACCGCCGGCGCCTGGCCGGCGGCGTCGAGCAGCGACAGGGCGGAGAGGAACTGCGCCACCGGCCCCTTGGAGTCGGACGCCGAGCGGGCGAAGACGCGCCACTCGGGGTCGCGCGGCCCCGCGAGGCGCTCCCACGGGATGGCCTGCCAGCTGCCGTCCTCGGCCCGCTCCTTGAGCACCGGGTCGAACGGGTCGGGCTGGTCCCAAGCGGCGGGGTCGACCGGCTGCCCGTCGGCCTGCAGGTAGACCAGCGCCGTGTGGGTGGCCCCGGGCGCCGAGCGGCGGGCGAGCAGCAGCGGGCTGCCGGCGGTTGGGAGGCGCTCGCTGGCGAAGCCGCGCGCGGCGAACGCCTCCTCGAGCCACTCGACCAGCCGCAGGATGTCCTGCGGGTGGTGCGCGTCGTTGGGCAGCCGCAGCAGGTCGCGGTAGAGGGCGAAGGCCTGCGGCAGGGCCGCCTCGAGCCGCTGGTCCTCGAAGGGGTCTGGGCGCTGCTGCGCCATGGAGCCCGGTGGTGCGGCGAGGGTGGTGAACAGGGCTGCGGCCAGCAGCCCGACAGGGCAGAGGGTGGATCGGCGGCGGCCTCTACGGCTCGACATCGAGGGATCCTCCTGGCGTTCGGTCCGTGGGCACGTCCTCGCGCTGGACGCCCTCGATCTGCAGCACGAAGTCCGCGCCGTAGGCGCCGGCGGGGGTGCGGAAGCCGGGCGGCGCGTCGCCGGCGAGCACGCGCTCGGCCACGGCCACGGCGGTGAGCGCGGTCCAGCGGTAGGCCTGCGGCCCCTGCTGGCGGCTCACGGCGCGGGCCCCCGCGGCGTCGACGACCTCGCCCCACTGGCGGGTGACGCCGTGGGCCAGGCGCTCGGCGGAGGGCCCGGGAGGGCG
>DATKEH010000064.1:0-2583 GCA_035546355.1 Thermoanaerobaculia bacterium | reverse complement strand
GCTCCCGACCTGCGGAGCGGCCTGGGGCTCTCCTACCAGGCGGTGGCGCTGCTGCTCTTCGTGCTCCCCCTGGCCGTGGCGCTGCTGCTCGAGCCGCCGCTGCTGCTGCGCGCCGACCGCCAGGGGCGCAAGCCGTTCGTCGTGGGCGGGCTGATCGGCATGGCAGCGGCCCAGGTAGCGGTCGGGCTGGCGCCCTCGCTGCCGACGGTGGTGCTCGCCCTGCCCCTGATCGCCACCGCCAGCGGCTGCGCGTGCGGGGCGGCGCAGGCTACCCTGGTCGAGGCGGACCCGGCGCGGAGCGAGTGGTGGATGACCCGTTGGGCACTGTCGGCCACCCTCGGCGACCTCGCGGCGCCGCTGCTGCTGGCCGCGGTCGCCTTCTGCGGCGGCGCCTGGCGCCAGGCGTTCGTGGTCTCCGGCGCTCTCACGGCCCTCTACGCCGCGGCGGTGGCGCGTCGCCCATTTCCCGCGCCGCTGGCGGCGCCGAGTAGCGAGGCACAGCCGCCCGCCCCCTCGACGTGGAGGGTGGTGGCCGCGGCCGCCGGCAACCGCCGGCTCCTCGCCTGGCTGAGCGGCGTCTTCCTGTGCAGCTTCCTCGACGAGCTCCTCCTCGCCCTGGGCGCGCTGCACCTCGCCGAGAACCTCGGCCTGGGTGCGGCCGCCCGCGCGGGAGTGCTGGCCGCCTTTCCGATCGGCGCGGTCGGCGGCCTCGCCGTCTGCGAGCGCCTGCTCGCCCGGGCGGCGCCGCGTAGCGTGCTCGCCGGCAGCGCCGCCTGCTGCACCGCCGCCTACCTGGGATGGCTGGCAGCGCCGTCCGCGATCTGGAGCGGCGTGCTGCTCGCGCTGGTCGGCGCCTCGGCCGCGCCGCTGTACCCGATCGCGAAGGCCCAGGCGTACCGCGCGCTGCCGGGACGGCCGGGCGCCGTCAACGCGCTCGGCCAGCTGTTCACTCCCGCCGAGGTCGCCCTCCCCTTCCTGCTCGGCGTGCTCGCCGACCGCTGCGGACTCCTCGCGGCGCTGCTGGTGCTGGTGCTGCAGCCGGTCGGGATCTTGGCGCTGGCGCTGCTGTCGAGCCGCTCCTCCGCCCCCGCCGAGACCTCACGCTGACGGGTCGGGTAGGACGCGGGGTAGAAGAGGGGCCTCGCCGCCTCGGTGACCAACACCTGGGCGGTGGAGGATCGAGCCTCCAACACATCATGAACAGGTCGGTCGCGATTCGATGATGCGGCGGAGACCGCGTTTGTATCCGAATGCGCAGCGGGTACCATGTGCCATTCGTGATGGCACCTCATGAACGAGAGCTCGCGGCGCCGCGCTGACGCCAACGCTGCCGCCGGCGCGAGGACGCTCGCCGGGCGGCTGACCCCTGCCGAGCTCGCCGCGCTCGACGAGTTTCTCGGCGCCGTGCGAGCGATGCTGGGCGACGAGCTGAAGGAGGCGCGACTCTTCGGGTCCCGCTCGCGCGGCGAGGGTGGCACGGATTCCGATTTGGACGTCGCCCTGGTGGTGACTGCCGGCGGGCGCGGCCGCCGCCGCGAAGTCCACGACCTGGCCTACGAGACGATGCTCCGGCACGGCATTGCGGTGTCGCCCCTGGTGATCGAGGAGACTGTGCTGGCCGGCCTCCGCAGCCGCGAGCGGCGAATCGCCCTCGATCTCGAGCGCGAGGGCATCGTCCTGTGAACGAGGCCAACCGGGCGGGCAACGCCCGCGAGGAGCTAGCCAGGGCGAGGACCTGTCTGGCCGAGGCGCGGACGCTGGAGGAGGCGGGGCTGCCCTATGGCGCCGCCTCGCGCGCCTACTTCGCCGTCTTCCACGGCGCGCAGGCGTTGCTGTTCTCGGTGGGTCTCGAGGCGAGGACCCACCACGGCGTCATCTCGCTGGTCAGCGAGCACTTCGTCAAGCCGGGCACGCTGAGGCCTGAGATGGGGCGGCTGCTGTCGCGGATGCAGCGCGACCGCGAGGACGCCGATTACCTCGCCGGAGCCGTGTTCACCGCGGCCGAGGCGCGCGAGATGATCGGCAACGCCGAACGCTTCGTCGGTGAGGCGGAGCGGCTCGTGGCGCGCTGAGGGATCGGCATCGCCAAGCTAGCGCTGGCGCAGGGCGATTCCGGCGGCGGCTGCCAGGAGCAGGGCGAGGCGAAGGGTCGCCTCGTCGGTGGTGCCCGGCAGGGGTAGGATGGGCCGGTGGACGTCGACGACACACCCTCCAGCTCGGAGCGCGAACAGACCGACGAGAGCCTGCGCCTCGAGCGCGAGCGGGCCGACCGCGTCATCGACGAGGAGCTGGCGGGCATTGACGGGACCGCGGACGAGGTCATCGCGCGGGCGCGCCAGCGGGCCGACGAGGTCCTGGCGGCGGCGCGCGCGAAGATGGACGAGTCGCCGGCGCCCGCCTCCGGCGCGCGGGCGGCGGGAAGCGTCGACCGGGCGCGCGGGCTCGAGGATCGCGATCTGCGCGAGGAGCGCGCGGACGCGGACGAGAAGGTGCGCGACGAGCGCGAGGAGCACGTCGCGATGCTGCGGGTCGAGCGCGAGGAGACGGACAAGGATCTCTTGAGAGAGCGCGCCCGGGCCGACG
>DATKEH010000063.1:0-31400 GCA_035546355.1 Thermoanaerobaculia bacterium | reverse complement strand
CTGCGCGCCGGCGCCGAGGTCTTCGGCTACGTGGGGATGCTGTGCGACGGCAGCGGCGCGCGGCAGGGCATCCAGTGGGCCGTCGAGGCAACGGCCCTCGACCAGGTGCAGGGCGGCGAGGCGGCGCTCGCCGCGGCCGGCTTCGACGCCTCCGGCGACCTCGCCGCGGTCACCGGCCGCGCCAACTCCGCGGAGGTCACGCTGTACACGTTGCAGGCCACCGGGCTGCAGGTGCTGGGCGCGGCCGACGCCTCGCAGGCGCATCGTCTGGTCACGCCGGAGCTCGACGCCGCGCGGCGCGCCAACCACCAGGACCCGCTGGCGGCGCTGGCTCTCGACACCGGCGGCCGGGCCCTGCTCGAGCGCAACGACTACCTCACGGCTCTCGGCGGCATCGCTCAGGATCTGGCGCACTTCTATTCCCTCGGCTTCACCCCCACCGCGCGCCGGGCCGGGAGGGTGAGCACCGTGCGCGTCGAGGTGGACCGCCCCGGCGTCCGGCTGCGCTACCGCACCCGCTTCCAGTTCCGCACCCGCGACGAGGAGGCGGCGGCGCAGGCGCGCGCCGCGCTGCTCCTCGACGTGGTGGACAATCCGCTGGCCCTGGCCCTGTCGGCGGACCGCGGGGATACGGGTCAGGAACCCACCGGCGGCGGTTGGCGCCTCCGCCTCACCATTCCCACCGCGGGTTTGAGCTGTCTCGACGAGGCCGGTTCGCGAAGCTGCCTGATCACCGTCTTCGTCGGCGCCCAACGCCGAGATGGCAGGCTGACCGACGTGCGCAGCAGGGCGATACCGGTGGCGCTCCCGGCGGCGAGCGACGCCGGCCGGCCCGCCGCCAACTACGTGTACGAAGTGGCGATGCCGGTGAAGACCCCGCTGCACCGCATCGTCGCGGTGGTGCGCGACGAGATGAGCGGCCTGCTGTCGACCGCCATCACCACCGTCGGCGCGCCGTCCGGCGCGCAGCGCGAGAAGTCGGAGTAGGCGCCGCCGAGAGGCTCAGCCACCGGCGCCGGCCGGCTGCAGCTGCGAGGTGCACTGCGGGCAGCGCACGGCCTTGTAGGGGATGGTGCTGAGACAGAAGGAGCACTTCTTGTCGCTGGGCTCGCCGGGGACCGGCTTCTCCTGGCCGAAGCGCTCCTCCATCCGCTCCTCGAGGCGGTTGACGGCGCGAACGAGCAGGAAGATGGCCATGGCGATGAGCAGGAAGGTGAGCAGGTTGTTGACGAACAGGCCCCAGTTGACGGTGACGGCGCCGGCCTCGCGGGCGGCGTCCAGCGTCGGGTACGGAGGAGCCCCGGCGGTGCCGTCGCGCAGCACCCAGAAGCGGTTGACGAAGTCCACCCGGCCGGTCAACAGGCTGATCGGCGGCATCAGCAGGTCGTCGACCAGCGACCGGGCGATGGCGGCGAAGGCGACGCCGACGGTGAAGCCGACGGCCATGTCCACCACGTTGCCACGCAGCGCGAACTTCTTGAAATCCTCGAGCACGGGTACCTCCTTTCAGGCGCGGGCGGTGCGCCCGGCGCCGAGCAGCAGGAGGGCCGCCGCGCCGGCCAGCGCCGCCCCGAGGGCGAACGCCGCCTGGCGAGAGGCCAGCTCCCAGACCAGACCGAACGTCAGGCTCGCGGCGAACAGGCCGAGCCCGGTGACCAGGTGGAAGGCGCCCAGGCTGCTGCCGGTGCCCATGGCGCCGGCGGCGAGCTGTACGATAAGCGCCCGCTCGGCGCCTTCGGTGAGCCCGTAGTAGACCGCGTAGCCGAGCAGCAGCACGACGAAGGGGCCAGGGCCGTCGACCACCGCCAGCCCCAGATAGACCAGCGCGTAGAGCAGCCAGCCCGCCAGCACCGGCCGCCGTGGCCCGAGGCGGTCGGCGAGCCGCCCGGCAGGGGCCGAAGCCGCCCACTTCGCCAGGTGCAGCCCCGACCACAGCAGGGTCAGGCCGAGGGGTGAGAAGCCGAGAGTCGCGGCGAGCAGCAGCAGGAACGCGTCGCTGGCGTTGCCCAGGGAGAAGAGGAAGAAGGCCGCCAGCGGCCGGCGCAGGGGGGGCGGGACGCGCAGGGTGGGTTGGAGCGGCGGGGCGGAGGGCCGGCGCAGAGGCCGGCCCCTACGACCGCCGGTGGCGGTGTCGTCGCGCCGCTCGGCGTAGGGGTGGCCCTCCGCGGCCGCCCGCTCCTCGACGCGCCGAGCCACGATCAGCACGCCGGCGAGCGCGGGGAGAGTGGCCAGGGCGAAGACCCAGCGCACGCGCCCGGGCGCCAGCGCCAGCACTGCCGCTGCCAGCAGCGGTCCCACCGCCGCCCCCAGGTGATCGAGCCCGCGGTGGAAGGAGAAGGCGTAGGCGCGCTCCGCCGCCGGGGCGCTCTCGGCGATCCACGCGTCCCGCGGCGCCGTGCGCAGGCCCTTGGCGAAGCGATCCGCCACCCGCAGCAGCACCACCTGCAGCGGCGCCGCCGCCAGGGCGAGCAGCGGCCGGGTCGCCGCCGACCAGCCGTAACCGTGCAGCACGAAGGGCTTGCGCCGGCCGGCGCGGTCGCTCGCCTGCCCCGCCCACCCCTTGACCAGGGCGAGCATCGCCTCGGCGGCCGACTCCATCGCCCCGAGCATCGCCGCGCCGCCGCCGAGCGCGACGAGGAACCCCGGCAGCAGCGGGTAGACCATCTCGCTGGCGACGTCCTGGAAGAAGGAGGTCCACGACAACGCCCGCACGTTGCCGCCGAGGCCGCGGCCCGAGTAGAGGCCCCGCCACCCGGAAGGTCGGCGGGGCGCCGCGGGGGCGGCGAGAGGGCTGCCATCCCCCGGATGGGCCTCCCGGCGATGCGTCATGGCTGCGCGGAGCATGACATGCCGACCCGGGGGCGCGCGGCGGCCCGGCTGCTATCATCGCCCGGCCGCGGCCCCCGCGGCCCCGAACCGAAACAGCTTCCGGCTCCCCCGGGTGCCGCCGCAGAGGACGCGTACGATGCCGCAACGGACCCTCCTCACCCTCCGCACGCGGGTCATCCCGGCCTGTCTGGCGCTCTGCCTCCTCGCCGCGCTCCCGGCGGCCGGGGCGCAGGCGGCCGACGACGCCCGCACCATCATCCTCGGCTTCGACGGCGCCGACGCGGAGCTGACGCGGCAGTGGATGGACGAGGGCAAGCTGCCCAACCTGGCCAGGCTGCGGCAGGAGGGGACCTTCGCCCCCCTGCGCTCCACCATCCCTTCGCAGACGCCGGTATCGTGGTCGACCTTCGCCACCGGCCTCGACCCCGGGCGGCACGGCGTGTTCGACTTCCTCACCCGCAACGTCGAGAACTACCAGCCGCGACTGGCGTTGGTGACCGAGAGCCAGGAGGCCTTCCTGTGGGGCGAGCGGACGCCGCTGGTGGTGGGCCTGGGCCTGGCGCTGGCGCTGACCCTGCTGATCTCCCTGGCGCTCAAGCTGTTCCGCATGCGCACGGTCTGGGCGGTGGCCGCCGGCGCCGTCGTCGGCGTGCTGGCCGGGGTCGGGGCGGGCGTCGCCGCCGCCAAGTGGCTGCCGGTGGAGCGGAAGGTGGCGGTCAACCCGCGGCAGGGAGAGACGTTCTGGCAGGTGCTGGGGAAGGGGGGGGAGCGGGTGCGGGTGGTGCGACTGCCGCAGAACTTCCCGCCGGAGGCCTGGGAGCACGGCGCGCTGCTCTCCGGCCTGGGCACGCCGGACCTGTCGTTTCGCATCGGCAAGCCCTTCTACTTCACCTCCGAGCTGTTCTTCCAGCCGCGCGGCGGCGGCGACTTCTCGGTCGAGGTGGTGGAGCTGGTCGACAACCGCGGCCGCATCGAGACCGAGATCAAGGGGCCGCCGCTGAAAGACGTGTTTCCGGGGCGGGGAGAGACGGGCTATGTGTACCTGCCGATGGTGGTCGAGGTGCCGGAGGACGGATCCCACCTGCTGATCGAGGTCGGAGACCAGACGCTGCGGCTGCCGCCGGGGGAGTGGAGCGACTGGGTACGCTTCCCCTTCACGGTCAACCCGCTGATCGCGCTGCACGGCATCGGCCGCTTCCGGCTGCTGTCCCTCGAGCCCGAGGTGCGGCTGTACCTGTCGCCGATCCAGTTCGACCCCACGGCGCTGCCGCCCGGCTTCGCCCTCACCGCGCCTCCCGAGTTCCTCGAGCGCCTGACCAGCCGCTTCGGGCTGTTCAAGACCATCGGTTGGGCGATCGACACCTGGTCGCTGGACGAGGGCACCATCGACGAGGACATCTTCCTCGAGGACGTGGCCTACACCGTTGGCGAGGAGGAGAAGATGCTCTACGGGCTGCTCGACGAGGCCGACGGGTGGGACGTGCTGGTGCACTACTTCGAGTTTACCGACCGGGTGCAGCACATGATGTTCCGGCTCTTCGACGCCGAGCACCCGATGTACGACGCCGAGCTGGCGGCGGAGTACGGCGGCTCGATCCTGGCGGCGTACCAGACCATGGATCGCATCGTCGGCGAGGTGATGCGGCGGATGCCCGCGGGCACCCACCTGCTGGTCGTTTCCGACCACGGCTTCGCCTCGTTCCGCTGGTCGATGAACTACAACACCTGGCTGGCCAAGAACGGCTACATGGCGCTCACCGGCGAGGACCCGGAGCGGAAGAACCTCGAGGACCTCTTCGACCAGGGGGACTTCTTCGTCAACGTCGACTGGAGCAGGACCAGGGCCTACGCGCTCGGCCTCGGCAACATCTACGTCAACCTCAGGGGGCGGGAAGCCCAGGGCACGGTGGCGCCGGGGGCGGAGTACGAAGCCCTGCTGCAGGAGATCAAGGAGAAGCTCGAGGCGTACGTGGACGAGAGCACCGGCCTGCACCCGGTGGCGCACGTCTTCACCCGCGACGAGGCGCACGGGGTCTACGACCCGCTGCTGATCCCCGACCTGATCCCTTCCAACAGCGTGGGGTATCGGGTGGGGTGGCAGGACACCCTGGGCGGCATCGGCAAAGAGGTGGTCGAGCCCAATACCCAGTACTGGAGCGGCGACCACTGTTCGGTCTATCCACCCCTGGTCAACGGCATCCTGTTCAGCAACCTCGAGCTGGCGGCGGAGGCCCCCTACATCGGCGACGTGATGCCGACGGTCATCGAGCTCCACGGCCAGCAGTCCCCGGAGGGGCTCGACGGCAGGAGCTTGCTGCCACGGTAGGTAGAAGGGCTGCGGATCACCAAGGGGGACGGGTGCGTCGTCTGGTCGATCGCCGAGAGGGGTCGAGAGCTCCGGTGGCCGTCGCCGTAGCCCTCCTGCTCGCCGTGCTGCTGGCCCCGCCGCTGCGCGGCGCGGCGCTGCCCGCCGCCGCCCCCGCCGAGGACCGCGAGGCGGCGCTCGAGCGGATCCGCGGCGAGATCGCCGGCCTGCAGGCGGACCTCTCCCGCGCCCAGCTGCGCGAACGGTCGCTCTCGAGTGAGCTCGAGCAGACCCGCCTCGAGCTGACCCTGCAGGAGCGCCGCGTCGCCGAGGCGCGCGCCGCCCAGGAGCTGGCGCGGGAGCGGGTGGCGGCGCTGGAGGGCCGGGTCGCGGCGCTGGAGGCGGACCTCGAGCGGGTGCGCGGCGACCTCCATCGCCAGCTGGTGGGGCTGTACCGGCTGGGGCGCGCCGGCTATCTCCGGCTGCTGCTGTCGCTGCCCTCCGACGACCGGGTGCTGCCGGCGATCCGCCAGCTGCGCTACCTCGCGCGGCGGGACGGCCGGACGCTGGAGGAGTTCCTCGACACCCGGGCGCGGCTGTCGCTCGAGGAGGAGGAGCTGGCGCAGGAGCGGTCGCGGGTCGAGGTCTGGCTCGCCCAGGAGGAGCAGCGACGGGGGCGGCTCCAACAGCTGCGCCGCGAGCAGTCGCAGCTGCTGGCGCAGGCGGCGCAGCGCCGGCAGAGCCTGGAGACCCGCACCGTGGCCCTCGCCGAAACCGAGCGCAAGCTCTCCGGCTTCCTCGCCTTCCTCTACGGCCGCAACGCCACGCCGCTCTCGGGCACGCCGATCCAGCAGTTCCGTGGGGTCCTCGACTGGCCTGCGCGCGGCGCCGTGACGGTCCGTTTCGGCCCACGGCTGGACCCGCGCTACCGCACGCGCACCCCGCACAACGGGATCGCCATCGCCACCCGGGAAGGTTCCGAGGTAGGTGCCGTGTTTCCAGGGAAGGTGCTGTTCGCCGCTCCCTTCCAGGGCTACGGGCCCACGGTCATCGTCCACCACGCCGGACGTGTCTTCACCCTCTACGCCGGCCTCGCCCGGCTCGAGGCCGCCTACGGTGACGTGGTATCGTTGGGCCAGACCCTGGGCACCGCTGGGAGCTCCCTCTACTTCGAGATCCGGGAAGAGAATCGGCCCCAGGATCCGCTGGCCTGGCTGCGAAACTGATCATGCGCAATCGCCTACGCTTCCTCGCCGCCTCGCTGCTCGTCGCCCTGCTCCTCGGCGCCGCCTCCTGGCTCGCCGCGGCGGCACGGCAGGGGGAGCCCGAGCCGGACTCCCTCTACAAGCACCTCTCGGTGTTCACCGAGATCCTCGGCCTGGTGCGGCAGGCGTACGTCGAGGAGACCGACGTGGCGCTGCTGATGGAGGGCGCCTACGAGGGCACCGCCGATGCTCTCGACCCCTTCTCGATCTACGTCCCGGCCGACGAGGCAGAGGCATTCCGGCGCCTGAACGGGCGCCCGCTCGAGGACAGCGGTCTGCTGCTGGTCCGCGACCGGGGGTGGATCTACGCAGCGGGAGTGGTGCCGGGCAGCCCGGCGGCCACCGCGGGCGTCGAGCGCGGCGACCTGGTGGCGCAGGTGGATGGCGAGCCGACGCGCGAGCTGGACGTCTGGCAGATCGAGGCGCTGGTCGCCGAGAAGTCACCCGCGCCGGTGAAGCTCGCGCTGTTGCGGCGCGGCGAGGCCCAGGAGGCGACGCTGACGCCGGCGACCTTCCAGCCGCGGGGCGTGCGGATGGAGACGGTACGCGGCGTGCCGGTGCTCACCATCGAGTCCTTCGGTCCTGGCACCGCCGAGGTGGTGGCGGAGGCCTTGGGCGGAGTCGCCGACGACCGCCTGGTGGTCGATCTGCGCGGCACGGCGGGCGGCGATCCCACCGCGGCGTACGAGGTCGCCGACCTGTTCGTCGACGCCGAGCTCGGCTCGTTGCGCAGCAAGCAACAGATCCGCGAGCGGTTCGCCGACTCCCGGCCGGCCGCCTGGCGCGGCGACCTGGTGGTGTTGGTCGACGGCGGCACCCTGGGAGCCGCCGAGGTGCTGGCGGCGGTCCTGTCCGAAGGGGCGCAGGCCGAGCTGGTGGGCGAGCCGACCTTCGGCCACGCCGGACGCTCCTCCCTCATCGAGCTCTCCACCGGGGCGCTGCTGCGGATCACCGACGCCTTCTACAGTGGCCCCTCCGGGGAAGGGATCGACGACCCGCTACAGCCCGACCTGCGGGTACGGGAGCGGTCGCGCCGGCTGTCCGAGAGGGACCTCACCCTGGATCAGCTGATCCTCGAGCGGGGCATCGACCTCCTGCTAGAGCGGGGGGAGCGGCCGGCCAAGGTCGCCGCCTGATCGTCATTCATGGCGAAGCGTCGCAGGCGGCAACCGCGGCCGGTGGGCTGGGTGCTGCTGGCGCTCGCTGCGGTTGCGGCGGCCGGCCTCCTCTACTTCGGCTGGTTCGCGCGTCCGCCGGCGCGGCCCGAGCTGGCGAAACGCCCGATGCCCGGCGGCGAGAGCGGCGCTGACGAGGGGGTAGGCGTCGGCGCCCCCCGGGATGGAGGGGTGGGAGGCGCGCCGGAGCCGCAAGCCCCGGCTGCGCCGCCGCCGCGATCCTCGGGCCACCTGGCGCTGGTCTTCGACGATCTCGGCCGCAGCGTGGCGGAGATGGAGACGGTGGCGGCGCTGGGCGTGCCGCTCACCTACTCGGTGCTGCCCTACGAGGCGGCCACCGCCGAGGTGGCGGCGGCGCTGCGCGGGCGCGGGGTCGAGATCCTGCTCCACCTGCCGATGACGGCCAGCAACGGCCACGATCCCGGCCCGGGTACCCTGCACCCGGCGATGTCTCCAGCGGCCCTCGCCGCCGGCACCCGGCGCGCGCTGCAGCAGGTTCCCGGGGCGGTCGGGGTGAACAACCACATGGGCTCGGAGCTGACCCGCGACTCGGCGGCGATGGAGCCGATCCTGCGGGCGTTGCACGAGGAGGAGATGTTCTTCCTCGACTCCCGCACCAGCGCCGAGAGCGTCGGCTATCGCCTGGCGCGCGGCCTCGGGCTCCCCGCCGCCGAGCGGCAGGTGTTCCTCGACCCCGACCCCGAGCCCGAGGCCATCCGCGGGCAGTTCCGGCGGCTCCTCGAGCTGGCGGCAGAGCGCGGCGCCGCCATCGCCATCGCCCATCCGCACCCGCAGACGCTGGCCGTGCTGCGGGAGGAGGTGCCGCGGGCGCTCGCCGCCGGCTTCGAGTTCGTACCGGTGAGCTTCCTGCTCGACCGCAGCCCGGTGCTGCCGGCGGAGTAGGCGGTAGGATCGGCGGGAAGGGAGCTGCGATGAGCGCGTTCGGTCACTACATCGGCGTCCGCTACTCCGGGCGCAAGGGACCCGCGGAGCGCCTGGACGACCTGGCGGTGTTCTCGGCGCGAGAGGAGCACGAGCCCTACGTCGAGCTCAACCGCAGCGACTCCGAGGGGCGCTGGAGCCGTCAGGAGCTGGCGTCCTGGCTGGGGGAGAAGCTCTCCGCGGAGGAGCCGACGGTGGTCGGCCTCGACCACGCCTTCTCCTTCCCCCAGAGCTACATGCACCGCCACGACCTGGGCAGCTGGGAGTCGTTCCTGCACGACTTCGAGGAGCACTGGCCGACCCACCGGCTGTCGGTGCGGGAGCTGCTGCCGGGCCTCTCCCGGCTCGGCGAGTCCGACGAGCAGCGGCTCACCGGCAGCTGGACCGCCTTTCCTCGCAGTGTCTTCCAGTTCGACCTCAAGGACAGTGCGGCGCGGGCCACCCACGCCGGCATCCCCTGGCTGTCCTACCTCAAGCGCGGCGGCAAGAACGCCCATTTCTGGCCGTTCGACGGCTTTGCCGTGCCCGCAGGGCGCTCGGTGGTCGCCGAGGTGCGGCCGGCGCGGCTGCTGCATCGCTACGGCCGTGACGGGCTGTCGCGCGACCAGCACCCGGCCTACGCGATCTGCGCCTGGCTGCAGGACCGCGACCGGCTGGGCCTGCTGACCCCCTACTTCCAGCCGCCGCTGTCGGAAGCGGAGATGGAGCGCGCCCGCCTCGAGGGCTGGATCCTCGGGGTGGCGTAGCAGGTTTGCCTACGCCGGCTGCTGCTGCCGCGTCAGCACCACGTCCTCGAGGTGCGAGCGGTCGGCGGGCGCGACCCGCAAGAACTCGACGCCCACCTCGACCCTCTGGTCACCGGTACGGCGCTCGTAGGCGACGCGGCCGTCGGCGTTGACGATGCGGCCGCCGACCGAGATCGACATCTTCATCAGCGACAGGAAGCCGAGCGTCTCGTCGGTCTCGAACATGCAGCCGCCGGAGCCGAGCGTGCGGGTGCGGGAGAAGCCGGCGTAGGGTCGTCCCGAGAGCAGCTCGACGAACATCGGGAACTCCCCGCTGGCTCGGGGAAAGCGCCGCACCTGCTTGTACTCGGGCATGCCCTCACCTCCGGGACGGCGGCCGCACCGACCAGATGGTGCCGCCGTCGATCTCGATGCCCAGACCGTGGGTCTTGAGGATGACGTGGAGGGCCTGGTCCCACGGCACGTCGTGCAGCTCGACGGTGACCCTCCCCTTGACCCTGGGATCGAGGATCAGGTTCATGTCGGCGAGGCGGGCGAAGCTGCGCAGCACCTCCTTCAGGTCGGCGTCGCGCAGGCTCAGGCTGATCCTCTCGCCGCGCCAGCGACTCGCTCCCTGGGGATGGGTGACGTCGACGGTCCAGGCGCGCTGCCCCAGGCCGTGCTCCGCCGCGGGGGCGTCCGGGGCGTCTTCGCCATCCGGCTGCTCGCGTGCCTCCGGCGCCGGCTCGGCCCGAGCGGCGCCGTCGTCGCAGGGCTCGGCAGCGCCTGCGGGCGCGGTGCCGAAGGACGCCAGGACGGCGAGAACCACCGCCAGTGCGCGCAGGAGTCCCGCGATACCCCGGTTCGAGCGGGCGGGGGAGGGGCGTCCTGGCATCACAGCGGATCGTCGCCAGTATAGCAGCGCGCCGCGCCGCGCCGCGCCGCGCGGCAGCCGGCGGTCGGCCTACTCCCGCTCGTCGCGCAGGACCTCGACGGGCGGGCGGCGGAGGGCGCGCAGGCTGGCGGTGAGGCCGGCCGTGACGGCCAGGCCCACCGCCGCCGCCACGCCGGCGGCCAGCAGGCCCGGATAGGGATGCCACTCGAGGTCGAAGCCGCGGCGCACCACCAGCACGGTCAGCAGCGCCGCGCCCGCGGCGCCCACCAGGCCGCCCACGGCGCCGACCAGCGCGTGCTCGGTGGCGAAGACGGCGGTGACGCCGCGGCGGGTGAACCCCAGCGTCTTGAGCAGCGCGACCTCGCGCCCGCGCCGCACCGCGGCCCCCGCCACCGCGCCGAACAGGATGGCGGCGCCGGCCGCGGCGGTGAAGCCGCCGAGGAAGCGTACGGCCGTCCCCAGGCGGTGGAAGAGGCGGGCGACCTTCTCCAGCAGGTCGCGGATGTCGACCAGGGTGACGTTGGGGAAGTCGCGGGCCAGCAGCCCCCGCACCACGCCCTCTGCGCCGGCCGGCAGGGCGGCGGCGGCGAGCCGCGTCTGCGGCGCCTCGGCCAGCGCCGCCGGCTCGACGACGAGGAAAAAGTTGATGCGGAAGGAGCGCCAGTCCACCGCCCGCAGGCTGGTGACCGTGAGCTCCACCGGCACTCCCTGCACGTCGAACCCGAGAGTCGAACCGAGGCCGACGCCGAGGTCGCGGGCGTAGTCCTCCTCGAGACTGACTTCGGCCACCGCCGGGTCCTGCCACAGGGCGCCCGCCACCAGCCGGTTGTCGGGCGGCAGCTGCTCGAGGTACGTGAGTCGCTGCTCGCGAGTGAGCGCCCACTGCCGTTCGTCGTCTGCGGGGGCGGCGCCGGCGAGCTCCGCCACCGGCCGGCCGTCGACCGCGGTGAGCCGCGCCATCACCACCGGCACCGAATCGACGTTGCCGGCGCCCGCCTCGGCGAGCAGGGCGGCCACTCCCGGCCACTGGTCGGGCTGGATGTCGAGGAGGAAGGCGGTGGGCGCGTTCGCCGGTAGCTCGGCGCGCAGGGAAGCGGTGAGGTGCCGCTCGATCAGCAGGGTGGTGAGGACGACCAGCACGCCGAGGCCCAACGCCACCGCGGCGGCGAGGGTGTCGGAGCCGGGCCGCGCCAGCGAGGCGGCTCCCTGGCGGACGGCGACGGGGACGGGCAGGTGGCGGAGCCTGGCGGCCGCCGCTCGCAGCAACCGGGCGGTCGCCGCCAGCACCGCCACCGCGGCCACCAGCCCGCCGGTGAAGCGGGCGCCGAGGACGAACGAGCCCGACTGGGCGGCGGCGAGCAGCAGCACGCCGGCCACGACGCCCGCCGCCAGCAGCCAGCGAACGATGCGGCGGGGCGGCGGCGGGTCGACATCGCGGCGCAGCGCCCGTAGCGGCGGCACGCGCACCACCGCGGTCAGCGGCGGCAGCGCGAACAGCAAGGCCACGGCGAGCCCCAGCGCGACGCCGCGGGCCAGCGCCGCCGGCTGCCAGAAGGTGAGGGCGTGGGCAGGGACGAGGTCGCCCAGCAGCCGTGGCAGCTGGAGCTGCAGCAGCAGGCCCGCCAACCCTCCCAGCAGCGAGCCGACCGCCGCCAGCAGGACGACCTGCGCCAGGTACAGGCCCAACGCCTGCCGCGGCCGCACCCCCAGGCACTTGAGCACCGCCACCGCGTCGAGCCGGCTGGCGAGGAACGAGCGGATGCTCTGGGCCACCCCGACGCCGCCGACCAGCAGCGACAGCAGGGCGACCAGGCCGAGGTAGCGTTCCACTCGCTGCAGCCCCTGCTGCAGGCCGGGCTGCGCCTGGTGGTAGGTCTCGACCTGCCACCAGGGGGAGCCGGCGAGTGCCGCGCGCAGGCTGTCGGCGAACGCCCCCGCCTCGGCCGGGCCGGGGTTGCCGGGCAGTCGCCAGGCGAGCTGGTAGCGGATGCGGCTGCCGAAGGTCTCGAGGTGGGTGCGCGCGAAGTGCTCCGCCGACAGCAGGACGCGCGGCCCGAGGGTGAACGGGGTCACCGCGCGGTCGGGCTCGCTGGCCAGCACTCCGGCGATGGGCAGGGTCGCCTCGCCGAGGGCGACGGCGCCGCCGCGGCCGAGGCCGAGGCGTTCGAGCAGGTCCGGCGCCACCACCGCCCCCCGCTCGAGAGCGGCGGCCACCGGCTCGCCGCTCTCCAGCAGCGCCTCGCCGTACAGCGGGTACGGCCCCTCCACCACCTTGAGCTCGACCAGCTGGCTGCGCGGCAGCTCGCCCGCGACGGCCGGAGTCGCCGCCATGGTCGCCAGCTCCCGCACGGCCACTCGCGCCGTGACTCCGGCGCTGGCGGCCGCGGCCGACACCTCCGGCGGGATGGGCCGGGTGCCCTCCACCGCCACGTCGCCGCCGAGCAGCTGCTTGGCCTCCCGCCGCAGCGCCCTCTCCAGCCCGTCGGCCAGCGCCGCCACCGCCACCACGGCGGCGACGCCGACGGCGAGGCAGAGGGCGAAGACGGCCAGCCGACCCCGGGCGCCGCGCGAGTCGCGCAGCAGGTAGCGGAGGTAGAAGCCGGGCCCGGCCCCGGATCCGCGCCCCTCGCTGCGGTACATCAGGAGTCCCCTTCCACCCGCTCCACCCGCCCGTCGAGGAGGTGCACGCGACGGTCGGCCAGGGCGGCCACCTGCGGGTCGTGGGTCACCAGCACCGCCGTGGTGCCCGCCGTGCGGTGCAGCTCGCCGAGCGCGTCGAGCACCACCTGGCCGGTGGCGCGGTCGAGGTTGCCGGTGGGCTCGTCGGCGAGCAGCAGCGCCGGCCGGGCGGCGAAGGCGCGGGCGAGGGCGACTCGCTGCTGCTCGCCGCCCGAGAGCTGCACCGGGTAGTGATGCTGCCGCTCCGCCAGCCCAACCCGGTCGAGCAGCGCCGCGGCAGCGCGTCGGGCGTCGCCGTCTCCGATCAGCTCCAGGGGCAGCGCCACGTTCTCCAGCGCCGTCAGGTGGCCGAGCAGCTGGAAGGACTGGAAGACGAAGCCGATCCGGTGCCGGCGCAGCAGCGCCAGGGCGTCCTCGGACAGGGTCGACAGCGCCACGCCGTCGACCAGCACCTCGCCGCGGGTGGGGCGGTCGAGCCCGGCCAGGAGCGCGAGAAGCGTCGATTTGCCGCTCCCCGACGGCCCCAGCACGGCCACCATCTCGCCGTCGGCGACGGCGAGGTCGACGCCGTCCAGGACGGTGAGCAGCCGCTCCCCCGAGCGCAGCTGCCGGGTGAGATCGCGCGCCTCGAGGCGGGGGCGGTCGGCCACGGGGCGGGAAGGATAGCAGGGCGCGATATCATCCTGCCGCCCGGCGAAGGCGTGGCATGGCGGCCCTGCTCGAAATCGACCGCAGCAACACCATCCTCTACTGCCAGCGATGGCAGGAGACGGTGGCGTTCTACCGCGACCGGCTGGGGTTGGCCGAGGCCTTCGTCAGCGACTGGTTCGTCGAGCTGCGGCTGAGCGACGGCGCCTACGTCTCGGTGGCCGATTCCGCTCGCGCGACGGTGGCGAGCGCCGGCGGTGGCGGCCTGACGCTGAGCTGGCGCGTGGCGGACGCCGCGGCCACCCGCGAGCGGCTCTCCGCCGCCGGGCTCGCGCCGCAGCCGCTGCGCCGCCTGGCGTGGGGCGGCCGCGGGTTCTTCCTCCATGACCCCGAAGGGCACCGGATCGAAGTCTGGTCGCCTTCCTGAAGGAGCCTCCATGAGCGAAAGCCTGACCGTGCCGCGGCCGGTGCCGAGCGACATCGAGATCGCCCGGGCCGCCGAGATGAAGCCCATCTCCGAGATCGCCGCCGAGATCGGCCTCGGCGACGAGGACCTCGACCGCCACGGCCGGTACATCGCCAAGATCGGTCGCGACGCGCTGCGCCGGGTGCTGGGGGACGAGGCGGCGCCGAGCGGCCTGCTGATCCTGGTCACGGCGATGAACCCGACGCCGGCGGGCGAGGGCAAGACCACCATCTCGGTAGGCCTCGCCGACGCCCTGCGGCGGATCGGCAAGCGCGCCATGCTCTGCCTGCGGGAGCCCTCGCTCGGCCCCTGCTTCGGGATGAAGGGCGGGGCCGCCGGCGGGGGCTTCGCGCAGGTGCTGCCGATGGAGGAGATCAACCTCCACTTCACCGGCGACTTTCACGCCATCGGCCTGGCGAACAACCTGCTCGCCGCCGCCATCGACAACCACATCCACCACGGCAACGAGCTGCACATCGACCCGCGACGCATCAGCTGGACGCGAGTGCTCGACATGAACGACCGGGCGCTGCGCAACATCGTCGTCGGCCTGGGAGGGGTGGGCAACTCGATCCCCCACGAGGCGTCCTTCGAGATCACCGTCGCCTCGGAGGTGATGGCCTGCTTCTGCCTCGCCACCGACCTGATGGACCTGAGGCGGCGGCTGGGCAACATCGTCGTCGCCCAGACCTACGACAAGCGCCCGGTGTACGCGCGCGACCTGCAGGTCCACGGGGCGATGACCGCCCTGCTCAAGGACGCGATCCGCCCCAACCTGGTGCAGACCATCGAGCACACCCCGACCTTCGTCCACGGCGGGCCGTTCGCCAACATCGCCCACGGCGCCAACTCCATCCTCGCCACCAAGACGGCGCTCAAGCTGGCCGACTACGTCGTCACCGAGGCCGGCTTCGGCTCCGATCTGGGCGGCGAGAAGTTCATGGACATCGTCAGCCGCAAGGCCGGCTTCCACCCCCACGCGGTGGTCATCGTCGCCAGCGTCCGGGCGCTGAAGATGAACGGGCGGGCGCCCAAGGATCGGCTGGCCGAGGAGGACGTCGAGGCGCTGTCCAGGGGGCTCGAGAACCTCAAGCGCCACATCCGCAACATGCGCGACTTCGGGCTGCCGGTGGTGGTGGCGTTGAACCGCTTCGTCTCGGACACCGAGCGCGAGGCGCAGACGGTGATGGAGAAGTGCGCCCACCGCGGCGTCGACGTCATCGAGACCACGGTGTGGGAGAACGGCGGCGCCGGCGGTGAGGCCCTGGCGCGGGCGGTGGTCGAGCTCATCGACAAGCGGCCGGCCGACTTCCGGCTGCTCTACCCCGACGAGATGCCGCTGTGGGAGAAGGTCGAGACCATCGCCCAGCGGATCTACGGGGCCACCGAGGTCGAGGCCGACAAGAAGGTGCGCGACGAGTTCCGCGAGCTGCAGGCCGCCGGCTACGGCCACCTGCCCATCTGCATGGCCAAGACGCAGTTCTCCTTCTCCTCGGACCCCGGGCTGCTCGGCGCGCCCGACCACTTCAACCTGCAGGTGCGCGGCGTGCGGCTGGCCGCCGGCGCCGAGTTCCTGATCGTCTACTGCGGCGACATCATGACCCTGCCCGGCCTGCCCAAGGCGCCGGCGGCGCAGCGCATCGACGTCGACGGGGACGGGCGGATCTCGGGGCTGTTCTGAAGGGCGCCGAGCGGATGGGGTGCGATATGCTCCGTGCCACGAGTCCCTTTGGAAAGGAGGACCCAATGTCCAGAATGTCCAGAGCTAACGCAATCCTCGCTGCCCTCGTCCTGCTGTTGGGGCTCGGCGCGCCCGCCCTCGCCGAAGACGAGCATCCCGGCCACCTGATGGTGCTCCCGGATCAGCTGGAGTGGAAGGCCGTCGCGTCGATGCCGGCGGGCGCCCGCGCCGCGGTGCTCGAAGGGGACCCGTCCAAGGAGCAGGACTTCACCATGCGCATCGAGTTCCCGGCCAACTACACCATCCCGCTGCATACGCACCCGGCGGTCGAGCGGGTCACGGTGCTCAGCGGCACGCTCTACTTCGCCGTCGGCGACACCTTCGATCGCCAGAAGGCGCAGGCCGTCCCCGCGGGGAGTCTGGCGGTGATGGACGCCGGCGTGCCGATGTACGGCTTCACCGGGGACGAGCCGGTGGTGATCCAGCTCAACAGCACCGGCCCGTGGGGCATCGAATACTTGAATCCCGACGAGGACCCGCGCCAGGCCTCCGAGTAGCGGCGCGCCGGGACGGCAGCGACAGCCGGCCCGCAAGTCGGTTGGGGTGACGGCGGAGGCTCGGCTCCTAGGCGAGCGGGCTCCGCCGCCGGTGCCGCCGCAACCGCCAGCGCACCCCGGCCCAGAACGACAGGTAGTAGCCGAGCACGACGGCGCCCGCGGCGAGCGAGCCACCGATCCCGGCGGCGGCGAGCCAGGAGGTGTCGTCGGGGGTCGCGCGCCAGGCGTGCCAGCCGCGCCAGACGGAATAGCTCAGGTGGCCGGCGACGACCAGCGTGAGGCTGAGCACCAGCCAGCGATTGGGCGTGTAGTGCAGCGCCTCGGGCGTCGCCTCCCAGCGCGTCGCAGCGAGCCCCAGCAGACCCAGCAGGCAGCCGCCGGCCAGCCCGGCGACCGTGTACGGCAGCGCCCGCGGCACCCACAATCCGGTCACCGCGGCGGAGACCAGGAAGAGCGCGACCGACACCGCCAGGGTGACGAGGTTGACGGTCGCTATCCAGCTGCGGGCCAGACGGCGCGCCGTCCCGGCGCGATAGCGGCGCACCATCGACAGCGGCACGCCCACCAGGAAGAGCGCCAGCAGCGCGAAGAGCGCCACGGCGATCGCCACCACGGCGACGAGCAACGGCATCTGTCAAGCGTACGGCGGCGAGCGCGGAAATCGCCTCTCGGAGCTGCGACTCGATCGCCAACAGGGTTTCTCGGGAACCTTTCGAGGCCCCGGCCGCGTACGGCCGGCCTCGCTCCGAAAGGGGCAGGCCACGCCACGCGTAGTATCCGCTGGCGGACGGAAAAACTGCTACCATCTGCATCCGCATCCGCGGCCGTCTGCGAAAGCGAGAACCCATGGCACACAAGTTCGTGATCGAGAGGGAGATCCCGGGCGCCGGCCAGATGACCGCCGAACAGCTGCGGGAGGCGTCCGAGCGATCCTTGCGGGCGCTGCAGGAGCTCGGACCGCAGATCCAGTGGATCCACAGCTTCATCACCGACAACCGGATCTACTGCATCTACCTGGCCCCGGACGAGGAGACGATCCGCCGCCACGCGGAGATGAGCGGCATCCCGGCCAGCCGGATCTCGACCGTGCGCGGGCTGCTCGATCCGACCAACTACGCCTGAGCGGGCCGCTCCCGGAGGGCCTCTTCCAGGATCGCCGTCAGCGTCAGCCGGCGGCCCCTCTCCTCGATCGCTCGCACCTCGTCGCCCTTCAGGGCTCGGCGGGCGCTCTCCAGGCCCTGGTCCAGCTCCCGCCGCTCGTCGGCCGCCAGCGGCGCGCCGATGCGCTCGCGCAGCGCCGTGGAGCCGGCCGCGAGGAGCAGGGCCTGCGCATCCTCTCCCAGCTCCGCCGACAGGCAGGCCAGTAGCTCGAGGAGCCGGGCCACCCCGCGGCGATGCTCCAGGGCGTGGAAGCGCGAGAGCGCCTGCCGGTAGAGCTCTCGCGCTCGCTGCCGCTCGCCGCGCTGTCTCTCCAGGGTTCCGAGGTCGGCGAGCGAGCTGGCGATGCCCCACGCGTCGCCGATCGCCTCGAAGACCTCCAGCGCTCGCCGATAGAGCGCCTCGGCGGGCTCGAACCGACCGTGCTCGCGCGCCAGGTCGCCCTGGTGGTTGAGGGCCCAGGCGCGGCCCAGCTGGTCTCCCCGCGCAGCGAAGAGCTCGGCCGCGTCCTCGTAGACCGACCGGGCCTCGTCGTAGTGTCCCGTCTTGCGCAGCGCCATCGCCAGGTTGCACAGGGTGCGGGCGTAGCCGAGCTCGTCGCCCAGCCGCTTCCACAGAGCGAGGGCCTCCTCGGCCATCGCCCTCGCCGCCTCCGGGTCACCGGAGACGCTGAGGGCGTTCAGCGCCACCGCCTGCCCCCACGGGTCGCCCAGCTGGCGGTAGATGTCGAGACTCTGAAGCTGGAGCTGGCGGGCCTCCTCGTCGTCGCCCTGCGCGTTGCCGAGGACGCCGGCGCAGAACAGGGCCCGCGCGCGGGTGCTCTGCGAGACGCCGTCGCCGGCGAGACGGAGGAGCTCGGCGAACCAGCGGCGCCCCTCGGTGAGGTGCTCGGCGCGCTCCCAGAAGTGGAACAGGCCGAGGGCCAGGCGCAGCCCCCAGTCCGCGTCGCCCCGGGCCACCAGCCAGTAGAGGGCGGCGCGGAAGTTGTCGTGCTCGGTCTCGAGCCGCTCGAGCCACCCCGGATCCTCGGCGGCGGCGAGCGCCGCGCCCCCCTCCTCCGCCAGCACCAGATAGTAGGCGGCGTGGGCCTTGCTGGTGCGCTCGGCCTCACCGCTCGACGCCAGCCGATCGGCGGCGTACTCGCGCATCGTCCCGAGCATCCCGAAGCGCTCCTCGCCAGCTTCCTGCGACAGGATCATGACCAGGCTCTTGTCCACCAGCGAGCCGATCCTGTCGATGAGGTCCAGGCCCAGCTGCTCGAAAGGGTCCACCACCGCCTGGGCCGCCTCGAGGGTGAAGCCACCGGCGAAGACCCCGAGGCGGCGAAAGAGCGTCTGCTCGGCGTCATCCAGCAGGTCGTGGCTCCAGTCGATGGTGCGGCGGAGCGTCTGCTGCCGACCGGGAAGGTCGCGGAGCGGCGCCTGGAGCTGCAGTCGGCTGCCCAGGCGGGCGAGCATCGCCTGGGGGGAGAGCAGCCGGCTCCGCGCCGCCGCGAGCTCGAGCGCGAGCGGCAGCCCCTCCAGCCTCCGGCACAGCTCGGCCACCGCCGGAGCGCTCTCCGCGTCGAGGGAAAAGCGCGGGTTGGCCGCCCGCGCTCGCTCGAGAAAGAGCGCTACGGCGGGAACCGCGGCCAGCTGCTCCGGGGACAACGAGCTGTCCGCAGGGGGCATCTCCAGCGGTGGCAGGTGCACGTCGTGCTCGCCGTAGAGCCGGAGGACCTCCCGGCTGGTCACCAGCACCTTCAGCCTCGGGCATTCGGCGAGCAGCTCGCCGACGAGAGGCGCCGCGGCCGTCAGATGCTCGAAATTGTCGAGCAGCAGCAGCGTCGCTTCGGCCACCGAGAATTCGGCCCGCACCGCTTCGAGCTCGGTCTGTCCCGGCGTCGGCCGCACGCGCATTTCGCGGGCGATGGCGACCGGCAGCAGGTCCGGGTCCTTGTGGGTGGCCAGCGGCACGAAGGCCACGCGCAGGCCGGACTCGCGGTGCAGGTTCTCGGCGACCCGCAGCGCCACCCGGGTCTTGCCGCAGCCGCCGGTGCCGGTGAGGGTGACCAGCCGGACCTCGGGGTCGCGCAACAGGCCCTCCAGCTGCTCCACCTCGCGCTCGCGGTCGACGAGCGGTGTCAGGGCGGCGGGGAGACGGGCGAAGAGCGGCCGCTCCGCTTGCGGAGGGGGCTCCGCCGCCGGCGCGGCCGCCACCACCTCGAGGATCGCCAGCAGCTGGCCGGTGCTCGCGAAGCGTTCTTGCGGCGACTTGCGGAGGCAGCGGCGCACCATCTCGTCCAGCGGGGCCGGCAGGCCGGCGGAGATCGTCGACAGAGAGGGGGGCTCGTCCCGCAGGGTGGCCGCCACCACCTCCGTCGCGCTGCGCCCGGCGAACGGCCGCCGGCCGCCGAGCATCTCGAAGAAGATCGCACCCAGGGAGAACTGGTCCGCCCGGTGGTCGGCGGCGGCCCCGGAGATCACCTCCGGCGCCATGTATCCCAAGGTGCCGAGGAGAGAGCCCTCCATCGTCAGGTGCTCCTCGGTGAGCTCGTGGCCGAGGTCCTCGGGCGCCGCGATGACGAACTGCGCCAGCCCGAAGTCGAGCAGCTTCACCGCTCCCTCGGGCGTCACCTGGACGTTCTCCGGCTTGAGGTCGCGGTGGACGATCCCCCGCTCGTGGGCCGCCGTCAGGCCGCGGGCGATCTGGGAGCCGATGCCGAGGGCCCGCTCGAGGGGCAGCGGGCCTCCCTCGAGCAGGCTCCGCAGGCTCGTCCCCTGCACCAGCTCCATGACGATGTAGGGGAACCCGTCGTGCTCGTCGATGTCGTAGACGGTGACGATGTTCGGGTGATTCAGGGCGGAAGCCGCCCGCGCCTCACGCTCGAAGCGCGCCACGGCCTGCGAGCCGCGGTGGTGGTAGTGGGTGATGACCTTGACCGCCACCTCCCGCCCCAGCCGGGTGTCGCGCGCGCGGTACACCTCCCCCATGCCGCCCCGGCCGAGGCGCGCGACGACTTCGAAACGGCCGAGCCGCGCGCCCTGGTCGAGAGGGGCGGCCCGGTGCGGAGCGGCTTCTGGGTCCTGTGAGCTCATCTGCGGGCGGGTACGATATATCAGCGTCGACGAACCCGCGTCCGCCGGTCGGTCGCCATGCGGAGCGCCGCCCGGTAGGGTCGCGTGGCTGCCAAGACCACGGGCCCGGCCGCGTCGGGGCGCTCAGAAGCTCCAGAAGCGCGGGATGAAGATCACCGACAGGATCCAGAAGACGATGCTCAGCGGCACGCCGGTGCGCAGGAAATCGGTGTAGCGGTAGCCGCCGGGGTTGTAGATCATCGTGTTGGTTTGGTAGCCCACCGGGGTCGAGAAGCCGGTGGAGGCGGCGAAGGTGATCGCCATCAGCAGCGGCCGCGGGTCGATCCCGGTCTGCTCCGCGGTGGAGATGGCGATCGGCGCGAGCAGCACCGCGGCGGCGTTGTTGCTCATGCCCTCGGTCAGGACCGAGGTCATCAAGTAGAAGACCGCCAGCACGGCGATGGGCCCGAGGCCGCCGACCGGGCCGAGAGCCCCCTCGGCGAGGAAGCGCGCCGCCCCCGTCGTCTCCATGGCGACGCCCAGCGGCAGGATGCCGCCGAGGAGGAAGATGACCTTCCAGTCGATCGCCTGGTAGGCCTCGTCGAGGTCGATCGCGCGGGTGAGGACCAGCGCCAGGCAGCCGAGCAGCGCGCTGACCAGGATCGGCAGCACGTCGAACGCCGCCAGGCCGACGACCGCCGCGATGACGGCGAGCACGATCGGCACCTTGTGGCGGCGCATCCCGGGCTCGTCGACCTCGTCGAGGACGATGAGGCTCTCGTCGTCGCGCAGCTGGCGGATCTGCGCCTCCGGCGCCTGCAGCAGCAGGGCGTCCCCCAGCCCCAGCTTCACCGTGTTCAGCTTGTCGCGGATGGTCTCGCCGCGACGCTGGATGGCGAGCACCAGCGCCTTGTAGCGGTTGCGGAAGTCGAGGTCCTTCAAGGTGTGGCCGACGAGCCTGGATCCCGGCGCCACCAGCGCCTGCACCAGCCGCAGGTCCCCGGGCTCGAGCGCCTCGTCCCGCAGCTTGAACTCGACGTTGAGCTCGAGCTTCGCCGAGCCGCGCAAGCCGATCAGCTGCTGCAGCTCGCCGCGCACCAGCAGCACGTCCCCCTCCTGCATCGGCTGCCGCAACGGCGCCCAGACGTCCTCCTTGTCACGCAGCAGCCGCAGGACGGTGACGTCGTGCTCTTCGCCGAGCCGGCTCTCCTGCACCGTCCTGCCGATCAGCGGCGAGCCGGCGCCGACGCGCAGCTCGGTGATGTACTCCCCGAGCTGGTAGACGGCGCTGAGCTCCTGCGCCTCGCGCTCGGGCAGCAGCCAGCGGCCGAAGACCAGGAAGTAGAGGGTTCCGGCGACGAACAGGATCAATCCCATGCGGCTGAACTCGAACATGCTGAAGGCGCCGTGACCGGCCTGCTGCGAGATGGCGCTCACCAGCAGGTTGGTGGAGGTGCCGATGAGGGTGCAGACGCCTCCGAACTGCGAGGCGTACGAGAGGGGGATGAGCAGCTTCGAGGCCGAGATCTTGCGCTTGTTGGCGACGATCATCACCAGCGGGATGAACACCGCCACCGCGGCGGTGTTGTTGATGAAGGCCGACAGCACGCCGACCGTCGTCATCACCACCACCAGCGCGGTGAAGTGGTTGCGGCCGTAGCGCACCAGCAGCCGGCCGAGCACGGCGGTGGCGCCCGTCTTCTGCAGCCCGGCGCTGAGCACGAACATCGCCGCCACGGTCACCGTCGCCGGGTTGCTGAACCCCGAGATCCCCTCCTCGGGGGTGACGAGACCGAAGGCGAGCAGCGTCCCGAGGACGAGGAGCGCCACCAGATCGATGGGAAACCGCTCGGAGATGAACAGGGCGACGGCACCGGCGAGGATTGCCAGCACCAGAAAGATGTCCCAGCTCATCCTTTCTCTCCCCCGGTCGTCGACCGTCCAGACTAGCAGCCGGCGCTGCTAGTCTTCGCTGTCGTGCCGCTCGACGTGATCCTACTGCTGGTCGTCGTCGCCGTCGCCGTGGTGCTCTTCGTCAGCGGCCGGGTGCGCATGGACCTGGTCGGGCTGCTGGTGCTGTCGATCCTGGCCCTGAGCGGGCTGGTCACCACCGAGGAGGCGCTGGCCGGCTTCAGCAGCCCGGCGGTCGTCACCGTGTGGGCGATGTTCATCCTCTCGGCCGGGCTGTCGAGAACCGGGCTGGCCCATCGCATCGGCCAGCCGCTGTTGCGTTTCGCGCGCCGCGGCGAGCCGCTCCTGGTGGTGGTGCTGATGCTCGGCGCCAGCCTGCTGTCGGCGCTGATCAACACCGTCACGGTCGCAGTCATCCTGCTGCCGGCGACGATGGAGCTGGCGCGCCGCAGCGGGCGGTCGCCCTCCCGACTGCTGATGCCGCTGGCGCTCGGCTGCCTGCTCGGCGGTCCGTTCACCGCCATCTCCACGCCGCCCAACATCCTGGTCACCGACGCCTTGCGGGCGGCCGGCCTGCGACCGTTCGCGCTCTTCGACTTTACGCCGATCACCGCCGCCATCGTCGCCGCCGGCATTCTCTACATGGCGCTGATCGGGCGCCACCTGCTGCCCGACCGGGCGGGGCCGGCGGCCAGCGACAGCAACCGCGAGCTGGAGCGCTCCTACGAGCTCGAGGAGCATCTCTTCACCACCCGCATCGGGCCCGGATCGCCCCTCGCCGGCCGCACCCTCGCCGAGAGCCGGCTGGGCTCGGCCCTGCATCTGACCGTGGTCGGGATCCACAGGGCGGCGGGTCTGCAGCTCGGGCCGCGGGCCGACGACGTGTTGCGCATCGGCGACACGCTCATCCTGCACGGGCGGCCGGATCACCTGCGGCGGTTGCATGGCCGCGAGCACCTGCACGTCGAGTCGGCGCAGGCGGTCGACCGCGAGACTCGCGCCCGACTGCAAGCGGCGCGCGCCCGTGTCGGCGAAGGCTCTCCGCTGGTGGGCGCGACGCTGGAGGAGAGCGGCCTGCGGCGGCAGCACCGGGTCCACGTGCTGGCGGTCAGCGGGGAGGACGGCGCCGCGGAGCCGGCCCGCAGCCTGCGACGCCGGCCGATCGCGGCGGGCGACGATCTGCTGTTGCAGGGGGAGCGCGGGGCGCTGGAGGCCCTCGAGGGCCTCGGTCTGGTCGCGGACCTGCGCCCGGTGGAGGCCGGCGATCTCGAGGCGCTCGGCGGCATCGGCGCCCAGCTGCTGCCGGTGCGCGTGCCGCCGGGGTCGGTGCTCGCCGACCGCGATCTGGTGGAGAGCCGGCTGGGCAACGCCTTCGGTCTCACCGTCGTCGGCATCGTCCGCGGCGGCGAGCTGACGCCGATGCCGTCGCCCGAGGAGAAGGTCCAGGCCGGCGATCTGCTGCTGCTCGAGGGGTCGCCCGGCGATCTCGAGGCGCTGCGGGGGCTGCAGGAGCTCGAGATCTCGACGCAGTCCACGGCCCTGGCGGCGGAGCTGGAGTCGCAGCAGGTGGGGGTGACCGAGGTGCTGCTGTCGCCGCGCACCCGCCTGGCCGGGCGTACCCTGACGGACCTGCTGTTCCGCGATCGCTACGGCCTCACCGTGCTCGCCATCTGGAGGGGGGGTCGCCCCCATCGCTCGGGGCTGCAGGACCTGCCGCTGCAGTTCGGCGACGCGCTGCTGGTCTACGGCCACCGCCGCCAGCTGGAGGGGCTGGCCCGCGATCCCGACTTCCTGGTGCTCGACGAGGCCGCCGTGCGGGCACCGCGCCTGGAGAAGGCGCACGCTGCCGCGGCGATCCTGCTCGCGGTGCTCGCCGCCGCCATGCTCGGCCTGGTGCCGATCGCCATCGCCGCGCTGTCCGGGGCGGTGCTGATGGTGCTGGCCGGGTGCGTCAGCATGGAGGAAGCGTACCGGGCGATCGACTGGAAGGTCGTCTTCCTGATCGCCGGCATGCTGCCGCTGGGAGTGGCGATCGAGAACGCCGGGGCGGCGCAGCTCGGCTCCCAGGCCCTCCTCGCCACCGTCGGCGACCTCGGCCCGCGCTGGGTGGTCGCCGCGCTCTTCGTCGTCACCGTGCTCGGCACCCAGCTCATCCCCACCGCGGCGCTGGTGGTGCTGATGGCGCCGGTGGCGCTCGGCGCCGCCGACAGCCTGGGGGTATCGCCCCACCTGTTGATGATGACGGTGGCGATCGCCGCGTCCTCGAGCTTCGCCAGCCCGGTGTCGCACCCCGCCCACATGCTGGTGATGGGACCGGGGGGCTACCGCTTCGGCGACTACGTCAGGGTCGGTGTGCCCCTCACCGCCGTGGCGCTGCTCGTCTCGGTGGCGCTGCTGCCGATCCTCTGGCCGCCGTAGGCCCTCGTCGGCGACAGCAGCCGGCGCTGCCGGGCCCGGCACGCGCGCGCCAGCTCGACCAGCGATCGCCGCATGCGCTGCAGCTCACGGCGCAGCTCCTCGTACCGTTCGCCCTGCTCGGCCGGCGGGCGTTTGGCGAGCTTGGCGTGCTCGGCGTAGAGCAGCCGGAACCGCCGATAGGTCTCGTCCAGCCGCTCGTTCAGGTCGCGGAGCACGGCGGCCGCCTGATCCGAGAGCTCGACCTGGGCGGCCGCGAGCCGTTTCTCGAAGACCAGCCGCGCCTGCTCGACCTTCGCCATCAGGATGGTCTCGGGGCGCGTCCGGCGCAGGTTCCGGGCCAGCCCGACCTTGGACAGCATCCAGATCGCCCACTTGCCCGGATCCCAGTGCCAGGGCCGCACGCCGTTGCGGTAGTCGCTCTGAAAGGCGTGGTGGAAGTTGTGATAGCCCTCCCCGAAGGTGAAGAACGCCAGGATCGCGCTGTCGCGCGAGCTCTGCGAGCTGTCGTACGGCTGCCGGCCCATGGTGTGGGCGAGAGAGTTGATCAGGAAGGTCGCGTGGTGGACCGCCACCAATCTGGCGCAGCCGCCGATCAGGAAGCCGCCCAGCGCGCCGACGGCGAGCGAGCCTCCCGACCAGGCCGCGTGGGCGGCGCCGACGGCGGCCGGAAGCCCCAGCCCGAAGCCCGCGGCCAACGGCACGAACCAGCGATGCTGCCAGGCGACCAGCGGGTCCTTGGCGAGGTCGGCGACGTTGGACAGCGGCAGCGCGGGCTGGCGGTAGCGCAGCAGCCATCCCATGTGGGCGTGGAAGAAGCCCCTCTCGATGCTGTGGGGGTCGTACGGGTGGCCATCCCGGTCGGTGAAGCGGTGGTGATATCGGTGCTCGGAGGCCCAACCCAGGGCCGACGCCTCGAACGCGGCGGCGCCGAAGGCGAGCGTTGCCAGCCGCACCGGCCAGGCGGCGTCGAACGATCGGTGAGCGTAGAGGCGGTGATAGCCGACCGTGATGCTCAAACCGGTGACCCAGGCCATGGTGACGAAATGCGCCAGGTCGAACCAGACGGCGCCGAAACGCCAGAGATAGAGCGGCGTGCCGACGACCGCCACCGCGAAGGATCCGACGAGAAACAGCGCAGTCGTCCAGTTGATCGGCGGTCGCGTCTCGCTCATTCTGTGTCCTCCGGAGGCCTGCGACGGCCCTGGCCGGCTGGCGCCGCCGGAGGCCTGCGGCCGCAGCGCCCTCCCGAAGCCGCGGCGTCTGGCGACGAAAGCGAGGCTATCATTGGGCCGCTGCGGCTCGGAACCTCATGATCGGCCAGAAACTCTCGAACTTCGAGCTCCTGGAGCTGATAGGCAAAGGCGGCTTCGGCGAGGTCTACCGAGCGCGCGACGAGCTGCTGGGACGGCTCGTCGCCGTCAAGATCCTGCCGCAGGAGCTCGCCGCGGACACCGACTATCGCGATCGCTTCTTGCGCGAGGCGCGCGCCGCCTCGAGCCTCAACCACCCCAACATCTGCACCATCCATCAGTTCGGCGACGCGAACGGCCGCACCTTCATCGCCATGGAGCTGATCGACGGGATCACGCTCCGCAAGCACATCGGCCGCTCGCCTCTGCCCGCCGAGGAGGCGGTGCGGCTGGCGCTGCAGATCGCCGACGGTCTGGCGGCGGCCCACGACAAGGGGATCGTCCACCGCGACATCAAGAGCGCCAACATCCTGCTCAACGCCGAGCACCAGGTGAAGATCCTCGACTTCGGTCTCGCCAAGCAGCTGTTCCAGGGATCGTTCGACGGCGACACCGAGACCGCGCCGCTGGCGGCTACCAGGGAAGGCTCTTTCCTCGGCACGATCGACTACATGTCCCCCGAGCAGCTCCAGGGCAGGACGGTCGACCATCGCAGCGATCTCTTCGCCTTCGGGGTGGTCTGTCACGAGATGCTGACCGGCGAGCTGCCGTTCTCCGGCGACTCCGTCTTCGAGAAGGCGAGCGCCATCCTGCACGTCGACCCGTCCTCCCTCCGGCTCCTGCGCGACAGCGCCCCGGCCGCCCTCACGGCCATCGTCCTCAAGATGCTGGCGCGGCGTCCCGAGCGCCGTTGGTCCTCGGCGGCCGAGGTGCGCCAGGCGCTCGCCGGTCTCGCCGGCGACTCGACGGCGTCCGCCGGCCGCCATGGGATCTCCTCGGCTCTGGAACGATCCGTCCCCGAGGAGTTCGCGGGCCCGTCGGTCGCCGTGCTGCCGTTCAAGAACATGAGCGCCGACCCGGAGAACGAGTTCTTCAGCGACGGGCTGGCGGAGGAGCTGACCAACGACCTGGCCAAGGTCGAGGGCCTGAAGGTCGCCTCGCGCACGTCGGCCTTCGCGTTCAAGGACAAGCCCGACGACGTCCGCCAGATCGGCTGGTCGCTGGGCGTCAAGCACATCGTCGAGGGCAGCGTGCGCAAGGCCAGCGACCGTCTGCGCATCAGCGTCCAGATGGTCAACGCGGTCGACGGCTACCACATCTGGTCGGAGACCTACGACCGCCGCCTCGACGACATCTTCGCGCTCCAGGACGAGCTCGCCCGCACCATCGTCGGGAATCTCAAGGTCAAGCTGGTCGGCGAGGGGAGGCCGCTCGGTGGGCGGCGCTATACCGACGACGTCGAGGCCTACAACCTCTATCTCAAGGGGCGCTACTTCTGGAACCGGCGCTACGCCGCCGGCCTGCAGAAGGGGATGGGATTCTTCCAGCAGGCGATCGAGCGCGATCCCGCCTTCGCCCTCCCCTACGCCGGCCTCGCCGATTCGTTCAACATGTTGGCTTTCTACAACTTCCTGCCGCCCAGGCAGGGATTTCCCAAGGGCCAGGCCGCGGCCCACAAAGCCCTCGAGCTCGATCCCGGGCTCGCCGAGGCCCACGCCTCCCTGGGCTGGGCGAGAGCGTTCTACGACTGGGACTGGGAAGGCGCCGAGCGCTCCTTCGAGCGCGCCCTCGCCATCGACCCCGAGCACGGCATGGCCCACTTCTGGCGCGCCTTCTTCCTCGTCGCCGTCGGGCGCACCAGCGACAGCCTCGAGGCGATCAAGCGCGCCCGCCAGATCGAGCCGCTCTCGGCGTTGGTCAACGGTGGTACCGCCTACCTGCTCTACTTCCACCGCGACCCGCAGCGGGCCATCAAGGAGGCGGAGCAGGCTCTCGAGATGGACTCCGCCTTCCGCGCCGCCCACACCTTTCTGGGCTGGAACAAGATCCTGCTCGGAGACCTCGAGGGGGCCCTGGAGGCCTGGAGGGCCGCCCTCGACCTGATGCCCGGCCTGACCGTCGCCGAGGGGCTGGTCGGCTACTGTCGGGCTCGGCTCGGCGACGTCGAGGCGGCCCGCGAGATCGAGCGCGACCTCGCCGACCGTCGGGAGGGCCCCTACGTCTCTCCCTACGCCATGGCGGTATTGAACCTCGGGCTCGGCGAGCGCGACCGGGCCTTCGCCTGGCTCGACCGCGCCTACGACGAGCGCAACAACTTCCTCGGCTTCCTGGCCGTCGACCCCATCTTCGACGAGATTCGCGAGGATCGGCGCTTCGCGGAGCTGATGGCTCGCGTCGGCGTGCCGCAGGCCCGGGTCGCCTGACGGACCGGGCCCCGACCTCAGACCGCTCGATACACCCCGACGTTGTCCGAGGGCGTCCTCGCCGACTTCTGGAAGACCACCCGGTAGCTCTCCAGGGTCCCGGTGGTGCGCATCTGGTGGGCGCACCCCCACAGATACATCTGGAACAGGCGGAAGGTCCTCTCGCCGAACTGCGCCGACAGCTTCTCCCGCGCCGCCTCGAGGTTCCTCGCCCAGGCCCGCAGGGTCAGGAAGTAGCTGTGGCGGTCGTTGTGGATGGCGATCGGTTCGAAGGCCGTCTCGTCGGCCGCCGCCAGCAGCTCGCTCAGCACCACCGGCGTGTGGTTGCCGGGGAAGACGTAGCGGTAGGTGAACGAGCGCACCTTGAACTTCTTGCGGTTGGCGGCGAAGTCCATGTAGACCCTGCCGTTGGGCTTCAGCAGCAGCTCGAAGCGCCGGAACAGGCGTTGGTAGTCGGGCAGGTGCTCCATCACCCCGAGCAGGATGATCGCGTCGAAGGGCCCGCCGTCCTCGGCGGCGGGCGTCTCGAAGTCGTAGATGTTGGCGTAGCGCACTCGCAGCTTGCAGGGCATCTGGTGCTCGCGGGCGAACCGTTCGAGATAGCGCAGCTGCTGGTGCGAGATCGTCAACATCGTCGCGTCGACGCCCTTGCTGCCCGCGTACTTCTCGAACGCTCCCCACCCGCCGCCGACGTCGAGCACGTGAGACCCCGCCTGGAGCCTGCAGACTTCGAGGATGTAGTCGAGCTTGTTGCCGACCGCCTGCTCGAGCGACTCCTCTTCGGAGGTGTAGAGCGCCTGCGAGTACAGGCCGACGCTCTTGTCGAGGAAGGTGAAGTAGAGCTCGTCGCCGTGGTCGTAGTGCTGCGGCACCCACGCGTTGTCGGCCTTCACCTGCCCGCCGACGAGCGGCCGCAGGAATCGCCAGATCGACAGCAGCGGATGGAAGTCGCTGAACACGTCCCGCAGCGCCAGCGCCTCGACGAGCTCGCCTGCGACGTCGAGATCGCCTTCCATGTAGGCGACGGCGATGGCGTTCTCCTGCATCGACGCCAGCGCGCCGAGACCCCTGGCGTTACGAATGGCGATGCGAAAGCGCACGCCGGGGCGCTCGCCCACCGCATACACGCGACCGTCGGGCATGGCGATCTCGAAGGGTGGCGCCGAGCGGCCGGCGAGCCTCCGTCTGAGCCGGCGAACCAGCCGCGGCTCCCGCTCTTCGGCGTCGGCGACCGGCTCGGGCATGTCGGCGTGCCTGGATTCGTCGATCATGGCGCGTTCTCCCCCCAGCGGCTGGTGACGGACACCGAGATTCGGGAGTGAGCTTACCGCGTCGGCCGCGGTCCGTACCCACCCGACGCCGCTCGGGCGGCCTCGAGGAAACCGTAGGGTAGTGTGGTCTGACGGTGACCTGCACCTCCTCCGCTCCACCCTCGAGCGGCCGCCGCGGGGGAGCCGCTGCCGCCGCGCTGCTCGCCGCCACGGTAGGGCTGGTCGCCGCCGAGCCCCCCGCGGCCGCGGCCGCGGACGCCGCGGGAGCGGTACCCGGGCCGGACGAGACGGCGGCGGTGCCGGCGGCCGGCCGGCTCCACCCGCACGTCGGGACGGCCGCCGGCCCCGGCTACGCGCTCTACCTCCCCTCCGGCTACACGCCCGAGCACCGCTGGCCGGTGCTCTACCTGTTCGACTCGCGGCGCCAGGGAGCCGGCCTGGCGGAGCTCTTCCAGCCCGCGGCGGAGCGCTTCGGCTTCGTCCTGGCGAGCGCGCTGGACAGCGCCGGCGTCGAGCCGACGGAGCACAACCTCGCCATCGCCCGCGCCATGTGGGTCGACACGCACGAGCGGCTGGCGCTCGACGGTCGCCGCGCCTACGCCGCCGGCTTCTCGGGCATGGCGCGCTTCGCCTGTACCCTGGAGATCACCGCTCCCGGCACCTTTGCGGCGGTCCTCGCCCTCAACGGCGGCTTCCCGGTCGGGCACGCGCCGGGAGAGCCGCCGCGGTTCCCCGTCTTCGCCACGGTCGGCGACGCGGACTTCAACTACTACGAGCTGCTGGACGTCGAGGAGAAACTGCGCGCCGCCGGCGTCCCCCAGCGGCTGGAGCTGTTCTCCGGCAGCCACCAGTGGCCGCCCGCCGACCTGCTGGCGCGCGCCGTCGGCTGGCTGGAGCTGCAGGCGATGCGCGAGGGGCGGCGGCCGCACGAGGCGGCGCTGGTGGCCTCGCTGTGGGAGGAGGAGCTGGCGCGGGCGCGAGCCGCGGAAGCGCGCGGCGGCCCTCTCGCCGCCTTCCGCGCCCACCGTGCCCTGGTGGAATCCTTCCAGGGCTTGCGCGACACCGCGGCGGCCGAGCGCCGGCTCGCCGCGCTCGCCGCCGACCCGGACCTGCGCACCGCGCAGCGCGCCCACGAACAGCGCCTGGCGCGCGACCGCCGCTACCTCGAGCGCGCCCCGGCGCTGCTGCTCGGCGCCGGCGACGACGTCGCCGAGCTGCTGGCCGCGCTCGACGTGCCGCAGCTGCAGGCCAGGGCCAGGGGGCACGCCGAACGCGAGGAGCGGCTGTCGGCCGAGCGCGTCCTGTACGCGGTGTACATCCAGACCGCGCTCTACCTGCCGCGCCGCCTCGGCGAGCGCGGCGAGCACGAGCGGGCGCTGTTCTACCTCGCGGCGGCGGCGGCCATCGAGCCGGAAGTGCCGCAGGTGCGCCACCGCCAGGCGGTCGCCCACGCCCGCTTGGGCCGGCGGCGGGAGGCGCTTCGCGCCCTCGAGCGCGCCGTTGAGCTCGGCTGGGACGCCGCCGAGGAGACGCTCGCCGAGGAGGCCTTTGCGCCGCTGCGCGACGACCCCGCCTTTCGCGCCCTGGTAACCCGCATGCGGCAAGCGCCGCAGCAGAATCCCTAGCGCTACACCCCTACGGGTACAGCAGCGTCACCCGCCAGCCGTCGCCGTCGCGCTCGAAGGCGCGGCGCTCGTGCAGCCGGAACGCTCCCGAGCGCCAGAACTCGAGCCGCTCCGGGGTGACCCGGTAGCCCGACCAGAAGGGGGGGCGCGGCACCTCGCGCCCCAGGTAGCGCGCCTCCAG
>DATKEH010000062.1:0-2830 GCA_035546355.1 Thermoanaerobaculia bacterium | reverse complement strand
AGCCGCTGCCGCCCAGCACCACGGCGTCGTAGGCGGCGAGCTCCGCCAGGGTGTCGATGTCGCCGGCGGTGACCAGGGTGGCGGCGAAGTCGAAGAAGGTGTCGTCGTTGAGCTGCGCGACGATGCCGGCACCGCTGCCGTTGGCGCTGCCGTCCTCGACGGCGACGCGGATCTGCGCCTGCGCGGCAGAGGCCAGGAGCGTGCCGGTCAGGGCGAGGCCCGCGAGTACGTGGAGCTTACGCATGGTTGGAGATCCCTCCTCGGGAGAGGTTTGAGAATTGGCGCGTAGTGTATCGCAGGAGTCGCTGTGCGTGCAACGCTTCCAGCGCTGCGGGCCGCTCAGGGCCCGCCGTCGCCCTCCTCGCCCCGCACGCCCTCGACGATGCCGGCGAAGCGGTCCCGGAACGCCTCGTCCTGCTGCGTGGCGCGCAGCACCGCCGTGTACTGGTCGCTGCGGACGCCGTTCTCCGCCAGCGCCGCCAGCACCTCCTCGTTGGCGTCGTCCCGCAGCGCCTGCGCCTCTTCGGGGGTGGCGGCCGCCTCCACCTCGGCCTGCAGCTCGCTGGTGATCTCCACCACCAGTAGGTAGGCGTTGGCGACGGCCTCGAGCTCGGCGTCGGTCATGGCGGCGACGTCGACGCCGGCCGCCGGCCGCACGGCTTCCGCCTCCTCGCTCTCCGCCGGCGCGGGGTCGTCCTGGGCGGTGGCGGCTGCGGCCAGCGGCGCGAGGGCCAGCGCGGCGATGAGCAGGGTGGGCATCCAACGGCGTCTGGGGGTATGCATGAGGCTCTCCTTGCGACGACCTTAGCAGGTCGGTGGCCGGGCACGCGTGTCTCCCCACGCAGAGGCCGCGAGGTGGCATCATGGGGGGCAGCCGGTCGACGGGGAACCCCTCGTGACGCCGTAGCCTCGCCATGGAGACCTCGCGGATCGAGCCGTTCCTCGACTACCACGGCAGGTTGCGCCAGCGCACCCTGCGCATCACCGCCTGCATCCCGCGCCAGCGCCTGGAGTGGGCGCCGAGCCCTGCGCCGGTGGGGCGCGCGTGACCGGGCTCGAGACCTACCTGGCGGGAACGTTGGGCCTCACGGTCCTCCTGGGCCTGGCGGCCGCGCTCACCGTCTCCCGTCCGCGGGTGGCCGCGGGCCTGGCGCGCTCGCCGCGGGTCGCGGCGATCGCGGCCGCGGCGGTCGCCGTGCAGCTCCTCCACTTCCTCGAGGAGCTGGCCCAGGGCTTTCACCAGCGATTCCCGGAGCTGCTGGGCCTGGCGGCGTGGAGCACCGGCTTCTTCGTCGCCTTCAACGTCGCCTGGCTCGGGATCTGGGCGCTGTCGCTGCTCGGCGTCCGCGCCGGCGTCGTCCTCGCCCTCTGGCCCCTGTGGTTCCTCGCTCTGGCGCTGGCAGCCAACGCCGTCGCGCACCCGCTGCTGGCCTTGCGGGCGCAGGGCTATTTCCCCGGCCTGCTCACCGCCCCCCTCGCCGGGCTGGCCGGCGTGGCGCTACTCTGGCAGCTGCGGCTGCTGACCGCGCGCCGCGGATAGTCTGCGGGGCGCCGCCAGGCGGGTTAGGATCTCTCCAGGTGCGCGACGCCGGCGCCTATCGCAATCAGTACCGACCTCTCCATCAGGGCATAGAGCAGGACGTCTCGGGGGGGTGCTCTCCCCGTCCGGCGTAGGGGCCGGCCTCCGCGCCGGCCCTTCGGCCGCCAGCACCTCCGCGACCACGTGCGCCACCACGCAGTCAGCCGAGGGCGAGCTGGATACGCAACGCCCGGTCGAGCAGCCGCTCCTCGGCCCGATCCAGGCGACCGAGAACGGCCTCGACGCGCTGCTTCGAGACGGTGCGGATCTGATTGGCGACCAGCCGGGACGGTTTTGCGAGCCCACTCCCCGGCGATTCCACGCGGCTCTCGTAGGGGCGCAGGTCGCGGTCGGGGAGGCCGGTCGCCGGGACCACCTGGATCACGGCGTCGAAGCGGCAGGCGGCGCGGTTCGAGACGACGACCGCCGGCCTGGTCGTGCGCAGCCGCACCCTGACGACCATGCCTCGATCGAGCGGTGGCGTCACCCGGCGACCTCGGCGTCCGCTTGCCGCCATTCGGCATCCAGGCGCTCCGCTTCCTCTGCGCCCTCCTGATAGCCCTGCTCCAGCTCCCGCTCGAGGGCGCGAGCGCGATACTCGCTCACCGCCTCTTCGACCGTCGAGCTGACCCCGTCGGTGGAGCGGAGGTAGTCGGCTACCTCCTGGTCGATGGATATGGTCAGTTTCACCTTCCCCACGGCTGTACATCCTACCATACGAACGAGCCTTCCGCTTCCCGGCAGACGGGGAGATGACATCATGCTTCCGTCCGCCTGAGGCCACCGCTTGCAGAGGAGGTCACCATGCGATCCCGCATCAAGGTTGTCACGCTGGGCGTCGACGATCTGCACAGGGCGTTGGCCTTCTACCACGACGGGCTGGGGCTGCCGACCAAGGGCATCGTCGGCACCGAATTCGAGGACGGCGCCGTCGTCTTCTTCGAGATGAACGACGACCTGATCCTCGCGCTGTACCCGCGGGCCGCGCTGGCCAAGGACGCCGGCGTGGCGGTGAGCCCGCCGAGCCCTGCGGACCTGTCCATCGGCCACATCGTGAAGTCGAAGGAGGAGGTCGATGCCCTCGTCGAGCGGGCGGAACGGGCCGGGGCCCGGATCACCGACCCGGCCCGCGACCGCTTCTGGGGCGGCTATTCGGGGTACTTCCAGGATCCCGACGGGCACCTCTGGGAGATCGCCTGGAACCCGGCGTGGGAGGTGAAGGAGTAGACGACCACCGAGGGTCAAGGAGGA
>DATKEH010000061.1:0-24251 GCA_035546355.1 Thermoanaerobaculia bacterium | reverse complement strand
TGAGCATCTCGGACATCGGCACCATGGCCTTGATGACGCTGGTGCCGTTGCGCGAGTCCATCCCCTGCGGCCTTCCGCGCCGCTGCGACAGGTCGCCCATGATGTCCCCCATGTACTCCTCGGTGGTGGTGATCTCGACGCTCATGATCGGCTCGAGGATGGTCGCCCCCGCCTTGGCCATGGCGTCCTTGAAGGCGAGTGAGCCGGCGATCTTGAACGCCAGCTCCGAGGAGTCCACGTCGTGGTACTGCCCGTCCTTGAGGCGGACGCGGAAGTCGACCACCGGGTAGCCGGCCAGGTAGCCGCGGCGGCGCGCCTCGACGATGCCCTTCTCGACCGCAGGGCGGAAGTTCTGCGGGATGGAGCCACCGAAGATCTCGTCGACGAACTCGAAGTCCCCGCCTCGCGGCAGGGGCTCCATGAGGATCTTGCAGTCGGCGAACTGGCCGCGGCCGCCGGTCTGCTTCTTGTGCCGCCCGTGGCCGTCGGCGCGGCGCTTGATGGTCTCGCGATATGGCACCTTGGGGGGATGCAGGATGACCTCCACCTTGTAGCGGCTCTTGAGCTTCGCCACCGCGATCTCGACGTGGAGCTGGCCGGTTCCCGACAGCAGGTACTCGCCGGTCTGCGGGTCGCGCCCGGCACGCAGCGAGGGGTCTTCCTCGAGGAGCTTGTGCAGCGCCTCGCCGATCTTCTCCTCGTCCCCCTTCGATTTCGGCTCGATGGCGAAGGCGATCGCCGGCTCCGGCACCGGGATCCACGGCAGCTGCAGCGGCCGCTGCTTGTCGAGCAGGGTGTCGCCGGTGTGGGTGTGCTTGAGCTTGGAGACCCCGGCGATGTCGCCGGCGAGGAGCTGGCCGATCTGCGACCCCTGCTTGCCCTGCATCGCCATGAGGTGCCCCAGCCGCTCGTTCTCCTCGCGCTGCGCGTTCCACACCGAGGAGTCCGAAGCGATCGTGCCGCTGACCCCGCGCAGCAGCGAGATCTGCCCGGTGAAGGGGTCGGAGATGGTCTTGAAGACCAGGGCGCTGGCGAGGTCGCCGGCAGCGACCCCGAGCTCGAGCGTCTCGCCGCCCTGGGTGCCCAGCCAGTTGCGATCGGCCGGGGACGGGCCCATCTCGACGAGGACGTCCAGCAGCGCCGACGAGCCGATGTTGTGGGACCCGCAGCCCATGGTGACGGGGAAGAGTCGCCGCCGCGCCACCGCGCTGCGCAGGCCCCGGCGCAGGTCCTCCTCGGGCAGGGTGCCCTCCTCGAAGAACGCCTCCATGAGCGCATCGTCGGTCTCGGCGACCAGCTCGACCAGCTGGTTGCGCCAATCCTCCACCCGCGCCTGCAGCTCCTGCGGGACGTCGACCGCATCGGCCTTGCCGTTGTCGTCGCGCGCGTACCGGAACGCCTTGCCGGACACCAGATCCACCACGCCCTCGAACCCCGCCTCCTGGCCGAGCGGCAGTTGGACGGGCGCCACCTCCCGCCCGAGGCGGCTCCGCATCTGCTCCACGGCGCGCTCGAAGTCGGCCCGTTCGCGGTCCATCTTGCTGAGGTAGAGGAACACCGGCAGCCGCATCTCCTCGGCGGTGCTCCATACCTTCTCGGTGTTGACCTCGATCCCGGCGACGCCGTTGACGCACAGCAGCACGGCGTCGGCCGCTGCCATCCCGGCACGGGTCTCGGTGAAGAAGATGCCGTAGCCGGGCGCGTCCAGGAGGTTGATCTTGTGTCCCTTCCAGGGGACGAAGCAGACTCCGAGGCCGATGGAGATCCCGCGCTCCACCTCCTCGCTGTCGAAATCCGTGACGGTGTTGCCGTCTTCCACCCGCAGCAGCCGATTGACGACGCCGCCGGTGTGGAGCAGGGCGCTGGTCAGGGTGGTCTTGCCGGAGTCGTTGTGGCCGGCGAGGACGACGTTGCGGATCTTTTCGGAGCTATCCACCTGCATGCAGTACCTCCGTCCGGAAGCGAGGGCTCAGGGCGAGCCCGGGGCGGCCCGGCCATCGCAGCGCCCACCAGCCTGGGGCGCAGCGCTGCTCTGAGGTACCGCCGCGCCGGTGCTATGTGGGAGCTGGGGGCGTACGCGGGTCCGGCTCAATGGAGGCGCAATATACCATGCGCTTCGGCGCTCCCCTCCCTCGGAGGGGCGGCCCTGGGGCTGCTGCTAAAATCATCCGACGTCGGCTTCCACCATGGCCTCGCCACTACCCAGCAGCCTCGGGCGCTACGAGATCATCGACGAGATCGGGCGGGGCGCCATGGGCGTCGTCTACCTCGCTCGCGACCCCCTGATCGGTCGCCTGGTGGCGCTGAAGACGTTCCGCATCGGCTTCTCGCCACGGGACAGGGAGCTCCAGGAGTTCCGGACTCGCTTCATGCGGGAGGCGCAGAGCGCCGGCATCCTCTCCCACCCCAACATCGTCACCGTCCACGACGTGGTCGACCTCGGCGAGCGCGCGGGGACGTTCATCGCCATGGAGTACGTCCGCGGCACCAATCTGAAGGAGATCCTCCGCGGTGGCGAGCCGCTGCCCCTCGGCGACGTCAGCCGGATCGTGTCGCAGATCGCGGACGCCCTGGACTACGCCCATGGCAAGGGCGTCATCCACCGCGACATCAAGCCCGCCAACGTCATCCTCACCGCCGACGGCCAGGTGAAGATCACCGATTTCGGGATCGCGCGGCTCAACACCTCCGACCTGACCCAGGAGGGGCAGCTGCTGGGTACTCCGAACTACATGGCGCCGGAGCGGATCCTGGGCCGCGACTTCGACCACCGCACCGACATCTTCTCTCTGGGCGTGGTGTTGTACGAGATGCTCACGCGCGCCAAGCCGTTCCAGGGGGACAACCTGTCGATGGTCAGCCATCGCATCGTCTACGAGGGGTTCGCGCCCCCGCAGCACTACGCCCCCGAGATTCCGGCGTCGGTGGTGACGGTGTTGCAGCGCGCCATGGAGAAGGAACCGAGGGACCGCTATCCGACCGCCGGCGAGATGGCGGCGGCGCTCGAGCTGGCCGCCTGGGAGGCTTCCGCAGGGGCTCTGGGGGCGGCGGCGGCGAGTCTCCCCGAGCCGGGCCCTGGCTTGGACCCGCCGACCGTGCCCGAGTTGCCACCCCTGCCGGACGCTTCGCCGGCGGCCGAAGACCCGGGCGCGGAGACCCAGGACATGACGCCGTACGCGGTCGCGGCCGGCGCGCGGGGAGCGACAGAGACCGACCCCACCCTCCACCTGCCGCCACCGGTTCCCCTGCCTTCCACCAGCCAGGCACCTCCGGCCGCGGGCGGCGAGCGCCCCCGGCGAGCCCTGGTGATCGCTGCTGCCGCGGCCGCTGCAGCGCTGCTGCTGGCGGCGCTGGCCGGGCTGTGGGTGACCTTGCAGCAACCACCGGTCGAACGCCCGCGGCCGGAGGAGGTACAGCGGGCGCAGGCGCTGCCCTTCCTCCAGGTGGCCCGCGGCGAGCTCGACGCCGGACGCCCACAGGCGGCCTTGCGCCAGGTGCGCCGGGGACTGGCGCTGGCGCCCGACGACCCGGGGCTGCGGGCACTGGAGGGCGAGATCGAGCGCCAACTCACGGTTGAGCGGCGGCTGGCGGCCCGCGAGCAGCAGGTCGCATCGCTCCTGGCGGGCGCGCGCCAGGCGCTGGCGGAAGGCCGTCGGCAGGAGGCCGAGCAGCTCGCCCGCCAGGCGCTCGCCCTGGACCCGGAGCGGCCGGATGCGGAGGAGCTGGTGGCGGCGGCGACCGCCCCCGAGCCGCCGCCGCCGCCGACCCGGTCGCGCAGCGCCGCGCTGCCCGAGGAGGGTCGTCGGCCTTCGTCCGAGCCGGAGCCGCCGCCGTTCTCCTCCGAAGCCCCCGCGGCCGCCCCGCCGCCGCCGACCGCCTCTGAGCCGCGCGACGTCACGCTGCGCATCGACTTCCTCACCGAGCTGCCCGAGGGCGTCCTCACCGTCTACGCCGGCTCGCAGCAGATCCTGCGCGAGCCCTTCCGGTTCTACGAGAAGAAGGGCGTCTTCAAGACGGAGCCGCGGGCGGGCCGGATCGAGGCGGCGCGGACCGTCCCCGCGGGAGGGATTACGCTGCGGATCTACGCGGCTCCCCCCGGCAGGGCGCCGGAGGTGGCGATCCTCGACGAGACCCTCGTCGAGGGCAGCGATCCATTGCTGCGGATCCACCTGCGCGCCGACGGGTCGATGACCGCCCGGGTGCAGTAGCGTCTCAAGCCCCGGTGTCGACCGGGGGAGCCGCCAGGTGCAGCTGCCCCAGGTCCGCCAGTTGCGGGCGGAGCTCGTCGGCCGGGCCCACCGCGGCGACCACCAGGCGGTCGGGTCGCAGGTGCTCGCGCGCCAGCCGCAGCAGATCCTCGCGGGACACCGACCGGAGGCGCTCGCGGTAGCCGTCGAAGTAGGCGTCGGGAAGGCCGAAGACGGCGAGCTGCGCCAGTCGCTGGGCCACGCTCTCGACGGTCTGCAGGGTATAGGGAAAGACGCCTTCGAGGTAGAGGACGGTGTCGGCCAGCTCCTCCTCGGCAACCGGCTCCTGCTGCAGGCGCTGCAGCTCGGCGAGCACCTCGCGGACGGCCGCGCCGGCCACCTCGGTGGCGACGGCGGCGGCCACCTGGAAGGGCCCCGGGCCGAGGCGATTGGAGAAGCTGCTGTGGGCACCGTAGGTGTAGCCGTGGCGCTCCCGCAGGTTGAGGTTGATCCGGCTGGTGAACTTGCCGCCCAGCAGCGAGTTCAGGACCCCCAGCGGGATGCGCTCGGGATGGTTGCACGGCGGGCCCGGGTGGCCGACGCGCAGCTCTGTCTGCGCCGCGCCGGCGCGATCCACGAGGTGCACCTCGATTCCCGCCAGCTCCTGTGGGACCACGGACGGCGGTGGGGGCGGCGCCGCGGCCGGCCAGGCGGCGAACACCTCGCGGGCCCGGCTCTCCAGGGCCGCGACGTCGAGGTCTCCCGCGGCCACCAGGGTGGCGCCGCCGCGGCACAGGCGGTCGCGCCAGAAGCCCGCGGCCTCCTCTCGCCGGATCGTCGCCACGTCCCCGTCCCGGCCCGCGAGCGGATAGCCGTAGGGGCCCGCGCCATACAGCGCCCGGGCCAGTGCCTCGTCCGCCAGCGCCGCGGGTTGGCTGCGGCGCCGCAGGAGGTCGGCGCGTCGCCGGCGCCGCAGCCGCTCCACTTCGTCGTCGGGGAAGGAGGGCGCCAGCGAAACGTCGGCCAGCAGGTCGAGGCCGGTGCGCAGGTGCTTGGAGAGCACGGTGCAAGCGGCATAGGCGACGTTCCAATCGGCCGAGGTGGCCAGCGCGCCGCCGAGCCGCTCCACCCAGTCGGCGATCTCCGGGCCGCTGCGAGTCGCCGTGCCTTCGTCGAGCAGGGCCGCGGTGAAGGTGGCGAGCCCGGCGCGACCGGCCGGATCCGCTTGCGCGCCGCCGGGAAGGAGCAGCTCCAGGGAGAGCAGGGGCGCGCGTGCGAGGGGGGCGGCGTAGAGGTCGAGCCCGGGCAGCAGCGGACGGTGGACGAAAGGGGGGAAGCGGAAGGGGAGCGGCTGGCGCGGTCGCGGCGGCCGCGAGCGATCGAGGGCGGAGATCATCGTGGGACCACGGTCACGGTGACCGCCTGCTGCGGGCGCAGGTGGCCGGCGGCGAAGGTCGCCAGCGCTGCGCCGTCGACGGCGAGGTAGCGCTCCACCTCGCGCGCCATGCCGGCGGGGTCGCCGAAGTACAGGGCGTGCTGCGACAGCTGATCCGCCCGCTGGTCGACCTCCTGCAGACTCTGGTAGTGGCTGGTCAGCAGGCGATTGTGGGCCCGCTCCAGCCCCTCGGCGGCGGGCGGGCCGGCGGCGGCCCGCTGCAGATGCTCCCACAGGGCCGCCTCCAGGGTCGCCGGCGACACCTCGGGCCGCGCCGTCGCCACCAGCGCCACCGTGGCCGAGAGCTCGGTGGGCAGCACGAACAGCGCCACGTCCTGCGCCAGCTGTCGGCCGTGGACCAGGTCGCGGTACATGGGGCTCGAGCGCCCGCCGGTGAGCACCGTCGCCAGCAGGTCGCCGGCATACCAGTCATCGGCGCCGTAGGCTGGCCCATGGAACGCCAGGTACAGCCGGGCGAGCTGCACGTCGTCGGCGAGCTCCTCGCGGCGCCCGCCGCCCACCGGCAGCGGCGGCGGCGGCGCCGGCTGCGGTGCCGGGCCGGCGGGGATGTCGCCGAAGTAGTGGTCGACGAGGCCGAGGGCCGCTGGCGGGTCGATCGCGCCGGCCAGCGTCAGCACCGCGTTGTTCGGCGTGTACCAGGTGCGGAAGAACGTCTGGACGTCCTCCAGGGTGGCGGCGGCGATGTCCTCCATGTAGCCGATCACCGGCCAGTGGTAGGGGTGCTGCGCCGGGTAGAGCAGCTCGTGGACCCGCTCGAAGGCGCGGCCGTAGGGCTGGTTCTCCACCCGCTGCCGCCGCTCGTTCATCACCACCTGCCGCTGGGTCTCGAGCTTCTCCGCGGTCATCGCCGGCAGCAGATAGCCCATGCGGTCGGATTCGAGCCACAGGCCGAGCTCCAGCTGGTGGGCCGGCAGCGTTTCGTAATAGTTGGTACGGTCGTACCAGGTGGAGCCGTTGGCCACGCCGCCGGCCTGCTGCACGTAGCGGAAGTGGTCGTTGGTGCCGACGTGCTGGCTGCCCTGGAAGAGCATGTGCTCGAAGAGGTGGGCGAACCCGGTACGCCCCGGGCGCTCGTTGCGCGAACCGACGTGGTACCAGATGTTGACCGCCACCAGAGGGAGGGCCGGATCCTGGGCGAGCACGACCCGCAGGCCGTTCCCCAGAGTGTGCTGCTCGACGGCGAGGGGAGGAGCCGCGGCCTGGTCCATGGGCGCGGCGGAGCATATCAGCGGCTTGACTTACGCCCTCGTTACGCCTATCCTGCCGCCATGGCCGGACCCCGTGCACCGCTCACCGAGCGGCAAAAGGCGATCCTCGAGTACTTTGCGGAGTTCCAGCGCGAGCGGGGTCTGCCGCCGACTCATCGCGAGATCTGCGAGCGCTTCGGGTACTCCTCCTACGGTACGGTGCACAAGCACCTCAAGCTGCTGCGGCGCAAGGGTTATATCGAGGGGGAGGCGAACCAGAAGCGGGGCCTGCGCCTGGCGGTGGAGGAGGCCGAGCCCGCCGCCGGCGCGCTCCGCGAAGTGCCCTTCTTCGGCCGTATCGCCGCGGGGCGGCCGATCCAGGCGTGGCCGGGCGACGAGCAGCTTGCCGTCCCTCGGCACCTGCTGCGGGGGCAGGGGGACCATTACGTGCTGCAGGTCGTCGGCGACTCGATGATCGACGAGGGGATCCACGACGGCGACCTGGTGGTGGTGCAGCGTCGCGACATCGCCCAGCCGGGGGAGATGGTCGTCGCCCTGGTCGGCAGCGAGGCGACGCTGAAGCGGCTCTATCCCGAGGGCGCCCTGGTGCGGCTGCAGCCCGCCAACCCGGCGATGGCGCCGCTGCGAGTGCCGGCGCCGGAAGTGCGAGTCCAGGGCGTGGTGGTGGGGCTGATGCGGCGATTCTAGCGGACCTCCGGGCTGCCTGATAACATCGGCGACACCCGATGCTGCTCGACGAGCTCCTGCGCGTGATGACGAAGCAGGGAGCTTCGGATCTCCATCTGAAGCCGACCCGACCGCCGTTGCTGCGTGTCAACGGGCGGCTGGTGCCCCTGCAGGCCGAGCCGCTCAACCCCGGCGACATCCAGGAGATGGTCGCGGCCATCCTGACGCCGGCGCAGAAGGAGCGGCTCGAGCGGACGCTGGCGGTCGACATCGGTTACGGAGTCCACGGCCTGGCCCGCTTCCGCGGCAACATCTACATGCAGCGGGGCACGCTGGCCGCCGCCTTCCGACTCATCCCGTTCAACATCAAGGCCGTCGAGGAGCTCGAGCTGCCGGACATCCTGCTCGACTTCTGCCAGCTGCCGATGGGGCTGGTGCTGGTCACGGGGCCCACCGGCAGCGGCAAGTCGACCACCCTAGCGGCGCTGATCAAGCACATCTCCCAGACCCAGCCGGTCCACATCATCACCATCGAGGACCCGATGGAGTTCCTGTTCAGCGACGGGGTCGCCAGCGTCGCGCAGCGGGAGGTGGGTACCGACACGATGCAGTTCACCGAGGCGCTGCGCAACGCCATGCGCCAGGATCCGGACGTGATCATGGTCGGTGAGATGCGCGACCCCGAGACCGTCAGCACGGTCATCACCGCGGCGGAGACCGGACACCTGGTGTTCTCCACCCTCCACACCAACAGCGCCACCCAGTCGGTGGATCGCATCCTCGACAGCTTCCCCCCCAACCAGCAGGCGCAGGTGCGGATCCAGCTGGCCCAGGTGCTCAAGGGCGTGGTGTCGATGAAGCTGGTGCAGCGGCAGGACGTCGAGGGCCGCATCGCCGCCCTGGAGATCATGCGCACCTCTCCCAAGATCGCCAATCTGATCGAAAAAGGGCAGACCGCGGAGCTGCTCGACGAGGTCGAGTCGTCGGTCGGTTATTTCCGCATGCAGTCGATGAACCAGTCGCTGCTCGCGCTGATGGTGCACGGCACGATCAGCTACGAGACGGCGATGCGGGAGTCCCCCGATCCAGGCGATCTCTCCCTCAAGTTGCGCAAGATGTTCCCCAACCTGGAATCGCGAGGTACGGACATGAGCCCCTCGACCGCCGACTTCTCCGAGATCGTCCAGCTGCAACAGTTCAAGAAGCTCTACGAAGAGCAGGAGGAGAAGCAGAAGCTGCAGTTGCGCGAGAAGCAGCAGGAGGTCAAACGTCTCCAGGCCGAGCTCGAGGGGCGCGACGAGCGGCTCCAGGAGAACGAGGAGCGGATCGCCGAGCTGCACCAGGAGATAGAGAAGATGCGCGGCGACTTCAAGCGGCTCAAGGACGAGGCGCAGCAGAAGATCGAGAAGCTGATGGAGCGGATCAAGGAGCTCAATCAGCGGCTGATGGGCGGCGAGCCGGAGAAGAAGACGGGGATCTTCCGATGAGATGGCCGGCGGCGTTTCGTCGCCGGTCCTCGTCCCTCCCCTGACCCCCCGCGCCCTCTTCTCCCTGTCTAGGCCGTCGCGCCGACGCCCCTCCCGCGCCCTCGCGGCGGCGCCGCTGGTTGGGCGTGGCCGTTTTCCCGTGCACTTTTCGCGGTTGCGGCCGATTGGGTTACAATCCACTTCAAGGAATTAGCGCTAACTGGCGATGGAGTCAGGAAAATCGCGCGGAACCAGGGCGGAGTCGAGGTGGCGAGGCTGATTCGCCGGTGCGAGAAGCGCGCGCCCGCCTGGCTGGCACGGGTGGCGCCGGCCGTCCTCGTCGCCCTGCTGTGCGGATCGGCGGCGCCGTCTGCCGCCGCGCAGCGCGTCGATCTGGGGGACGGCATGGTGGCCGTCTTGAGCGCCGAGGGGCTGTACCTCGAAGCCCTGCCGGCGCAAGGGGAAGGGCTGCTCGCCCTGACGCGGCGGTTGTGCGGCACGACGGAGGCGTCCGAGGCGATCGCCGCGATCAACGGTGGGCCGCGCGTCCTGGCGGGAGTGCGGTATCGCGTGCCGATGGGCGTGCTCCTCCCTGCGCTGCAGTTGCGGGTCATAGAGGCTCTGTTCCCCGACGACCGACGGGAGGCCAGCGGCTGGGTGCACCAGGTGCCGCGGGCGGCGCTGCAGGAGGGAGCGACGTTGTGGTCGGTGGCCGAGTGGTTCACCGGCCGGGGCGCGGCGTTTTCGCAGGTTCGCGAGGCGAACCGGCTGCTGGACGACCAGCTGAGCGCCGGCCAGAGCCTGTGGATCCCGGCCGGCCTCCTGCTGACCAGTCTGCGCTCCGCTCTGCCGCCGGCGGCGAACCCCGCCGGGGCCCCCCTCGAGTTCCGCGAAGGGCCCGAGAAGTCGCATGCGGTGTACAGGCTGCAGCCGGGTGAAGCCCTCTACTCGAGCGTGGTGGTGCGATTCACGGGGCGCGTCTATGCCGAAGACGTCAACGCCGTCGCCGCCGAGATCGCCGCCGCCAGCGCCATCTCCGACGTCACCGACATCCCCATCGGCTACGAGGTGAAGATCGATTACGAGCTGCTGCTCCCGGAGTACCTGCCGGCCGGGCACCCCCGCCGCCAGGAGTACGAGGCGACGCTCGCCGACAGCAGCCGCTTCGCCAATCGGGTGCAGTCCCGTCACCTCGAGGGGATCACCGTCATCCTCGACGCCGGGCACGGCGGCAAGGACGTAGGCGCCTCGATGGCGGGCGTCTGGGAAAGCCTCTACGTCTACGACGTGATGCTGCGCACCAGGGCCCTGCTCGAGGAGCGCACCTCGGCCAGGGTGGTGCCGACGATCCGCGACGGGACGAGCTGGCAGCTGGTCGACAGCGACGTGCTGCCGTTCTCCCGCGGCCATCAGATCCTGACCAGCCCGACCTACCCGATCGAGGACTCGGGGACCGGCGTCAATCTGCGCTGGTACCTCGCCAACAGCGTCTACCGCCAGGCGGTGGATCGATCCGGCGACCCCGAGAAGGTGGTCTTCGTCTCGATCCACGCCGATTCGCTCCACCCCTCGCTGCGCGGCGCCATGGTGTACGTCGCGTCGGCCGGCCTCACCGCCGGGCGCTCCGGGCGCACCGGCGTGGTCTACGCCTCCCGTCGCGAGGTCCAGGAGCGGCCGGTCGTCGAGTTCTCCTGGCGAGAGCGGACCGAGAGCGAGGGGCTGTCGCGCGACCTGGCGGAGAAGACCATCGCCGCCTTCGCCAGCGCCGGTCTGCCGGTGCACCCGTACAAGCCGGTGCGCGAGAAGATCATCCGCCAACGCAGCGAGTTCGTGCCGGCGGTCCTGCGCTACAACGCGGTGCCGGCGAAGATGCTGGTCGAGGTGTGCAACCTCGCCAACGACCAGGACCGGCGACTGATCCAGACGCGCGCCTTCCGCCAGCAGGTCGCCGAGGCCATCGTCGCCGGTATCCTCGCCTACTACGGCGAGGACCTGGATGCGGGCTCGCAGGTACAGGTGGCCAAGGCGAGGCATTGACGGCCCGGCTCGAGGCGCCCCGGGGAACCCGCGGCGGCCGGGCGGGGTCTAAGATGGCGAGATGGACGCCAGCTCGAGGCCCCTCGCGGCGGAGGTGGCCCTCACGGCGGGCCGCGAGGCGGCCGAGGACCGGGGGGCGGCCGAGAGGCACCTGGTGGAGCGCCATCGCTGGGGGGACGAGGAGGCGTTCGCGGAGGTGTTCCGGAGCCATCAGTCGATGGTCTACAACGTGGCGTACCGGCTCGCCGGCGACCGGGAGGAGGCGCGTGACCTGGCCCAGGAGGTATTCCTGCGCGTGTTTCGTCACCTCGGCAGGTTCCGCGGCGGCTCGAGCCTCAAGACCTGGATCTACCGCATCACGGTGAACCAGTGCCGCAGCCGCCTGTCGCGGCGGCGGCCGCCGGTGGTGGGTTTCGAGCGGCGACAGGGCGGGTCGCCCCTCGAGGTCGCCGACACCGCCCGCACGCCCGAGGAGCGCGCGCTCGGCCGTGACGATCAGCGACGGCTGGGGGCGGCGATCGCGCGGGTGCCGGAGCCGTTCCGCTCGGCGCTGGTGTTGCGCGACGTCGAGGGTTTGAGCTATCGGCAGATCGGCGAGGTGACGGGGGCGAGTCAGGGGACGGTGCGCTCGCGGATCGCCCGCGGGCGGCAACACCTCCGCCGGCTGCTGGAGGGGGAGCCCTGGTGACGGCCCACTGCGCGGCAGAGCTGCTGTCGGCCTACGTCGACGCCGAGCTGGCGCCGCGGCAGGTGCGACGCGTGGAGGACCACCTGGCCGTGTGCGAGCAGTGCCGCCAGGAGGTGGCCGAGCTCGGCCGGCTGGTGGATCGGCTCCACTCCCTGGAGCGGCTGGCTCCGCCACCGGTGCTGGCCGCCGAGGTCGAGCGCAGGGTGGTCCTGGAGGCCGGCCGTGACCGTCTGGGGCGGCGTATCGACCGCCGGATGCAGCGCTGGTCGCTCGAGCCCGCGGTCGGCCTGGGGTTCGCCCTCGTCGTCACCTTCACCGTGGTGCTCTTCCTCTTCGCGCAGGGGGTCGAGCGAGCCCGCGACCGCACCATCCCGCTGCGCTTCGTCGATGCACCCGCCGGGGAGGTGCTAGGGGCGCCCGTGGGCGAGGGCGCCGCAGGAGTGCGCGAGGTGGCGGGCCGCCGCTTCACCCGGGTAGATGGCGGGTGGCGGCAGGACGGGGCGCCGGCGGGCGCTGACGGCCGCCACGTGCTCCTTGGCGGCCGCGAGTGGCGGCGGCTGGTGGCCGCCCATCCCGAGCTGGCGGAGGTGGTGGAGCTGCCGGGCCGGGTGCTGCTGCTGGTGGACGGCGAGGCCGTCGAGCTCACGAGATAGAGGAGCTCGACCGGCGGCATCCGTGTCGCTCTCCTACCGATAGCTCTCGATCCCCTCCACCCGAAAGGACTTCCCCTCCACCTCCACCTCGTCTCCCACCTCGCGGCCGAGAAGTCGCTGCGCCAGCTCCGACTCGTGGGACAGGATCCCCGCTTCGGGGCGGCTGTCCCAGGGCCCGAGCAAGGTGAGCTCCCGCGGCTCGCCCGCCGGTCCCTTCAGCCGCACCCGGGTGCCGATCCGCACCGCCGACGGGTCGACGCTGGCCGGGTCGATGGCGCGGGCGCGCCCCAGGTCGCGATGCAGGGAGGCGGCGCGGGCGCCCAGGTACTCGTGCCGCTGCCGGGCGCTCTTGTACTCGAAGTTCTCCCGCAGGTCGCCGAGCTCGCGGGCCTCCTCGATGGCCCGACGGTTGGCCGGGATCTCCACCTCCAGCAGCTGGCGGAGCTCGTCCCGCTTGGCATCCACGGCCTCGGGAGTGGCGTAGAGGGGCTGCTCTTCGGCGCGATGGAGAGCCGGGAAGCGCAGCTGGATGGCGTTGCGCAGCGCCTCCTTCTGGTAGGTCTCGAGGCCGGCCGCGCGCTCGACCGTCTCTTCGGCGAGCGCGGCCTGGTCCTGATCGAGAAGAGGCAGCAGGCGCGGCAGCGTACCCCCCGAGTCTGCGAGGGCGGCGAGGCGGCGCCGCCACGGCCCGAAGACCTCGTCACCGGTCGCCTTGACGATCTGCTGGAAGAGCCGGAGCGGCGCCCGGCCCGCCACCACCTCGTCGCGGGCCGCCCTCTCCGCCAGCCACGCGAAGCCGGCCGGATGCTTCCTGGGCTGGTTGAGCAGCTCGCCGATCGCCCGGCCCAGCGCCTCTCGGCCTCCCTGCTCGAGCTGGTCGGCCAGCAGGTCCAGTACCCTGCCGTCCTCCTCGCGCCCCATCGCCTGCTGGAATGCCGGCACCCAGTCGTCGCGCAGCGCGGGCAGGCGGCGGTAGGCCTCCTCGCGCGCGGCGCGGTCGCCGACGGCGGCGAGGAACCGCGATGGCTCCGCGGTCTGGCGCAGCAGCGTCTCGGGCGCGAACGGCTCGCCGGCCAGACTCTCGCCGGCTCGCTCGAGCCCCAACCCCACCTCGAACGCCGCCGCCTGGTCGCCCTCGGCGAGGCGGCTCCCCTCCTCGCGCAGGGCGGCGACCATGGCGCGCCGCAACTCCGGCGAGCGGTCGGCCTGCGTGCGCAGCAGCTCCAGCCGTTCGCCCCGTGCCGCCCCCGCGAAGCGCTGGAGCAGCGAGGCCGCAGCCTCCTCGGCGCTATCGGCCCAGCGGTAGCGCTGGCGTCCACCGGGCTGCGCCAACAGCTGAGGGCTCTTGCGCACCTGGTTCCAGAAACTGGTCCACTCGCCGTCCTCGACGATTCCCCCCAGAGTCTGGCGCAGCTCGCCGGCGGTCGCGGTGTCCCCCAGGCTCTCCAGTGCCAGTCGCGCCAGCTCCTCGGGTCGGTTCCGCTTGATGGCGACGAGCGTCTCGGGCTCCTCGAGCTTGCGGCGCAGCAGGTGTCCTGGTGGCAGGGGCGTGAGCAGCTTCCTGGCGGCGGCGAAGCCGACGCTCACCGGCGCGCCGCCGCTGGCCAGCTCCACCTTGAAGACGTCGAGCTGCAGGTTGAGGTCGGTGACCCGCCCCGCACCCTTGCCCTCCAGCGCCACCACGGTACCCGGCAGGAAGAGGAGCAGGTCGCGCAGGCGCGAGACCTTGTCCCAGGTCTTGCGGAGATCGTCGATGGCGCGGTGCAGGCCGACCTTCTCGGCGAGGGGAGCGAGCCACGGGACGTCGGGGTGCAGGGCTTCCAGCGTCGCTACGATCTCGGGATGCACCGGCTCGCCGGGCGCCACCAGCAGGTCGCCGACCTGGCGCAACAGCGCGAGCCGCTCCTCCCAGGCGCCGCTCTGTCGCAGGTGCTCGTCCAGCATGTCGAGCAGGAAGCGCGCCCGCTCTTCCTCCCCGGCCGCGGCGAGTGAGCGCGCCGTGGCGGCGAACAGGTCGGCCCGGCAGGGCCTCCTGGACATCTCGTCGAGCCAGGCGTCCTCGACCGCCTGGTAGTCCCCCTGGTCGAGGTGGGTGCGTAGCGGCCCGGGAAGCTCCATGGAGGCAGGAACGATAGCACTCGCGCCGTCAGGGGCGCGGGACGCCAGGATACAGTGGCGGCGATGGAGCCCACCCGCGAGGAGGGGCTGCGCCAACGGCTGCGTGCAGCCGGGGCCGAGGAGCTGCATCGACTCGTCGACGAGCATCTCGGCGAGATCGACCTGCAGGCGGCGCGGCAGGCCCTGCGCAACCCGTTCTGCGACGCGCGGGTGATCCTGCGGCTGCTGCAGCAGCGCCGCCTCGTCTCGTCGTACGACCTACGGCGCGAGGTGGCGGCCCACCCTGCCACGCCGTTGGCGCAGGCGCAACGCCTGATCCCCGGCTTGTACTGGCGCGACCTCCTGGAGATCGGCCTCGACACCCGCTTGCGCCCCACGGTGCGGCGGTCGGCGGAGCTGCGGCTGATCGACCGTCTTCCCGGTCTGGCGGTGGGGGAGAAGCGAATCATCGCCCGGCGCGCCTCCGCCGGCGTGGTGCGCGCGGTGCGCCACGACCCCAGCCCACGCGTCATCGAGGCGCTGCTCGAGAACCCGCGGCTCACCGAGGGGCTGCTGCTGCCCACGGTGACCGCCGAGGGGGCGGCGCCGGCGGTGCTCGCGTTGGTGGCGAGGAGCCCGCGATGGGGCGTTCGCTATCCGCTGCGGGTCGCCCTGATACAGAATCCGAAGACGCCGCCGGCCACCGCCCTGCAGCTGCTGCCGATGCTCAAGAAGAGCGACCTGCGCGCACTGCTCTCCGACCTCCGGCTGCCGCTGGCCGTGCGGCGCCGCGCCGCGCTGCTGCTGGGCCAGCCCCCGGCCTGAAGGTGCCGGCAGCGGGTTGCCGGAGGGCTGTGGGGTTAGAATGGGCGGCGTTCGCACCGCGGCAGCCGACATCATGACGCCCCGACCCCGACGCAACGCCCCCGACGAGCGGCGGTCGGTCAACATGCAGCCCAAGCCCTGGGAGGATGACGACGGCGCCGGCTCGTTCGGCAGCTGGCTGCGGCAGCAGCGCGAGATCCGCAAGATCTCGCTACGCGAGATCTCCGACAGCACCAAGATCGGGCTGCGCTACCTCGAGGCCCTGGAGGACGATCGCTTCCACGTGCTGCCGGCGACCATCTTCGCCAAGGGATTCCTGCGAGAGTACGCCAAGTACGTCGGCCTCGACCCCGACGAGGTGGTGAATTTCTACCTGATCGCCGATCAGGGGCGGGCGGAGGAGCCGCCCGAGATGGCGGCAGTGACGGGCCCGCCCCCTTCGCGCCGACCGCCGCGGCAGGTGGCGGTGGGGGTCGTCGTCGTCGTCGCCCTGCTGCTGCTGGTGGCTGGCATCATCGCGCTGGTGCGGGTGCAGCGGCAGGCCGGCGACGGCGTAGGCGCTCCTGGCATGGCGCCACCGCCCATCCAGCCCGCCCCGCCGCCGTCCCCGCAGCAGGCCGAGCCAGCCGAGGGCAGCGAAGAGGGGCGTTCCATCGTCGTCGGTCTGAGCTTCACCGCCGAGTGCTGGGTGGAGGCGGTGATCGACGACAGCGAGAGAATCCAGGAGCTGCGCGTGCAGGGCGAATCGATGCAGATCGAGGCGCTGCGCCGGGTGGTGCTGACCCTGGGCAATGCCGGCGCGGTGCGGGTGGAGGTCAACGGAGAGCCGCTGCCCCTGGATGGTGCGGCGGGAGAGGTGGTCAAGGAGCTGGTGATCGACCGAGCGATGGCCGGGCTGCCGCCCCTGCCCGACGAGGAGGGCGGGAGGGGAGGCACCGCCGGGTGAGTGAGCGGTCGCCGCTCGTCGACCAGGTGCTGTCAGGGGGGAATCGTCAGCTGACACTCCTCGCCGCTCGCGGCATGCTGCCCCTGCCACCGGAGCAGCTGCTCTCGCTGCAGGTGGGCCTGGCATGCTGGGAGGACGAAGAGGTCGCGGAGACGGCCCGCGAGTCGCTGGGCGCAGTCGACAACCGCCTGCTGCTGCCGTACCTCGAGCAGCAGGCGAGCCCCGAGGTGCTGCACTGGTTCGCGACCCACAGCGGCGACAGCGAGGTGCTCGAACGCCTGCTGCGCCGTCGCGACGTGCCGACGGGAGTTCTGATGGATCTGGCGCCGCGGCTGCCTGCCAACCTCCAGGAAGTGCTGCTGCTGCGGCAGGACCGGATCGTGGCGGAGCCCGAGATCCTCGAGGCGCTGGCCGGCAACCCCCAGCTCTCCGGCTACTCGCAGCGCCGGATCGGCGAGTACCGCCAGCACCTGCTGGCCGGTCCGGGGGCGGCGGTGGAGGAGGAGGCGCCGCGGGTCGAGGAGGGGGAGGTGGGTCCGGGCCTCGAGGACCCCGAGGTCCAGGCGGCCCTCGCCGCCGCCCGTGCCCAGCCCGTCGAGGGAGAGATCGATATCGAGACCGGCCTGTCCGAAGGCCAGATTCGCCTGCTCCCCGTGCCGGTGCGGCTGCGCCTGGCTCGCGGTGCACACCGCAACCTGCGGGCGCTGCTGATCCGCGATTCTGCCTCCCAGGTGGCTCTGGCGGTGTTGCGGTCCAATCCGATCTCGGACATGGAGGCGGAGCACTTCGCCAGGAGCCGGCTGGTGCTCGAGGACGTGTTGGAAGCGATCGCCGGCAATCGCCGCTGGGCGGGCAAGTACCCGATCGTGGTGGCCCTGGCCAGCAACCCGCGAACGCCGATCGCCATCGCCCTGCGCCTCGTCCCGCGGCTCTCGGTGCGCGACCTACGGATCCTCGCCCGCGACCGCAACGTGTCCGAGGCGGTGCGTTCCAACGCCCTGCGGCTGTATCGGGTAAAATCCCGCTAAGGTACTCGAATGTCGCGCGACTTCTACGCGATCCTGGGGGTGCCGAAGTCCGCGACGTCGGAGGAGATCAGGAAGCGTTTCCTGAGCCTGACGCGCGAGCGACACCCCGATCGCTTCCAGGGTGAGGCCAAGCTCCAGGCGGAGCGGTCGTTCCAGGAGATCACCCAGGCCTTCAGCGTCCTCCTCGACCCGGCGCGGCGGCGCGACCACGATGCCGAGCTGGTGCATCCCGGGCGCACGGCAGGCCCCGCCGACCCCGCCGAGGTGGCCAAGGTCTTCCTTCAGCGCGGGGTCAAGGCCTACAAGGCGAAGAACTACCTGGAAGCGGCGGACAACTTCCGCCGCGCCGCCGAGGCCGAGCGAGACAACCCCAAGGCGTGGCATTATCTGGCCCGGGCGTGCAGCCACCAGTCCCGATGGCTGGAGCAGGCGCGGGAGGCGATCGAGCGGGCGTGCGCGCTCGACCCCATGCGCCACGAATACCACAAGCTGGCGGGCGAGATCTTCGCCCGGTCGGGAAACCCGGAGCGGGCCATCCGACACTTCCGGCAGGCGCTGCGCTGGGGCGGCGAGGACAGCGAGGTCCAGGCGGCGCTCGCAGAGCTCACTGGCGAGGGGAAGAAGCGGAAGTCCCTTCTCGGAAGCTTCTTCGGTAGATAGGATGCTGGTAATGCTCCGAGTCAAGGCTTGCGGATTGTCCGACGTCGGGCGGGCGCGCACCCACAACGAGGACTGTTTCGGCATCGATCCCCAGCACCGCATGTTCGTGGTCGCCGATGGCATGGGCGGTCACAACCACGGGGAGGTGGCGTCGCGCATCGCGGTCAAGGCGATCCAGGAGTTCGTCGAGCAGACCGCCGACAACGACACCACCTGGCCCTTCGTCTACGACGCCCGGCTGCAACGGCATTCGAACCGCCTCAAGACGGCGATCCGCATGGCGCACGACAAGGTGCTGCGGGCGATCCGCCACGACGGCTCGCTGATCGGCATGGGCACCACGGTGGTCGGCTTCCTGCTCAAGGGGCGGATCGCCGCCGTGGCGCACGTCGGCGACAGTCGCGCATACCGCTATCGGGACGGCAGGTTGGAGCTGCTGACCCAGGACCATACCTGGGTGAACGAGCAGGTGGTCGCGGGATACCTCTCGGCCGAGCAGGCGCGCGCCCACCCGCTGAAGAACGTGGTCACCCGGGCGCTCGGCGGCGAGAGCGAGGTGGTGGTAGACGTCAAGGAGGTCGAGGTGCAGGGCGGCGACCTCTACGTCCTCTGCTCCGACGGCCTCACCACCATGCTTTCCGATGACGAGATCGCGCAGCGCCTCGAGGAGGACGGCTCGCCCGACGAGACCTGCCGCAACCTGGTGCGGGACGCCAACGCCAAGGGCGGCCTCGACAACATCACCGTGGTGCTCGTCCAGGTCGACCAGGAGGACGAGGAGGGGTTCTAGCCCGCCGACTGCCAGCGCGCGTAGATCCCGCCGGCCGCTGCCGCCTCCAGCAGCGGCACGCCGGGGCTGAACCGATCGCCCACCGCCGCCGCCAGTCGCTCCAGCTCCGCCACCACCTGGGGTATCCCCTGACGGTCGGCCCAGCGGCACAGCCCGCCGCGGAAGGCGGGGAAGCCGGCGCCGAGGGCCAGCGCCAGGTCGACCTCGACGGGCGACGCGACGACCCCTTCGGCCAGGCAACGGGCCGCCTCGTCGACCATCCGCAGCACCAGCCGATCCACCAGCCTCGCAGCCTCGCCGCCGTCTGGCTGCGGCTGGATGCCCAGGAGAGGGTAGAGCGAGCGGTCCGCAGCGCCGCGCTCACGCCGGTGGTAGCGGTAGAAGCCTCGTGAGGCGCGGGCCCCGAGCCGTCCCGCCGCTGCCAGGCCGCCCGCCCAGTGAGGCAGCGGCAAGCGGTCGGGAAACGCCGCCGCCAGCGCCTCGCCCATCGCGACCGCGACGTCGACGCCGATCAGGTCGGCGAGCGCCAGCGGCCCCAGGGGCATGCCCCAGCCGGTCGCAGCGCGGTCGATCTCTTCGATCAGGTGGCCCTCGTGCAGCATCCAGAGAGCCTCGGCGAAGTAGCACCCGAGCAGCCGATTGACGAGGAATCCCGGGCCGTCCCGCACCAGCACGGGCGTCTTGCCCAGCCGGCGCGCGAGCTCTGCCACGGTGTCCACCGCGTGCGGCGCGGCGTGCGCGGGAACGACCACCTCGACCAGCTGCATGCGATGCACCGGCTGGAAGAAGCGCATTCCCACGACGTGGTCCGGACGCCCCGCCGCCCGAGCGAGCTCGCCCACCGGCAGGGAGGCCGTATGGGTGGCGAGTACGGCCCCATCGGCGAGCCGAGCCGCCGCCTCGGCCAGCACCCGTCGCTTCACCTCCAGGTCCTCGGCCACCGCCTCGAGCACCACGTCGCAGGCGCCGACTCCGTCGAGAGCGAGCGCCGGACGGAGCAGGGCGAGCCGGCGCCGCGCCTCCGGCCGGCTCAGGCGGCCGCGCTGCACCTGGCGCTCGAAGCGCCTCGCGGCGCCCGCCAGAGCTCGCGCCAGCGCCTCCGCGGAGGGGTCGTGCAGCCGCACCGGCAGAGGGCCCTCGGCGGCGATCCAGTAGGCGATGGCGCTGCCCATCGCGCCGGCACCGAGGACGCCGACCTGGCGCACCGTACGCGTTGCCCCGGGTGAGGACGAGGGGCGCCGTCGCGCCCGCTCGCTCGCCTGGAACAGCCACACCTGGTTCTTGCACGCCGGCGACGTAGCCAGCTCGCCGATCGCCCGCGCCTCCGCCTCGAGGCCGGCGGCCTCTCCCTGTTCGACGCCCACGCGCACCACCTCGATCGCCCGCAGGGGCGCCACGGCGTGGGCGCCTCCCTTCTCCAGGGTCTGGACACGGGCGCGGTCGAAGAGCAGGCGCCGTCCGGCTGGATTGCCGTCGAGCAGCCGCCGCCCGACGCCGCGGCGCCGGGAGCGCTCACCGGCCGCCGGCAGCGCCAGGGCCAGCCGGCGCACCTGACCGAGGAATCCGCCCTGGGGCACGAGCAGGTCGGCGAGGCCCAGGCGGACGGCCTCGTCAGCGCCTACCATGCGGGCGCCGAGGATCAGGTCGAGCGCCGCCGCGAGCCCGACCCGCGGCGGCAGCCGCGTGCAGCCGCCCCAGCCGGGCAGGATGCCCAGGCGGATCTCCGGGAATCCCAGACGCGCGCCGCGCCGGTCGCTCACCGCGACCTGGGTGCACGCGAGGGCGAGCTCGAGGCCGCCGCCGACGCAGCTGCCGTCGATGGCGGCCAGGGTGGGGAAGGGGAGGCGGCTCCAGGCGGTGAATACGCCCTGCCCCTGGCGGGCCACCCGCTCGGCGTCGCGCGGGTCGTCCACGTCCATGAGCTCCTCGACGTCCGCGCCGGCGACGAAGCTGCCCTCCTTGCCGGACAGCAGCACCAGGCACGAGACGTCTCGCCGGCGCGCCAGCGCCGCCACCAGATCCTCCATCTCGGCGAGGACGGTGCGGCTCAGCAGGTTCACCGGCCTCGCCGGCAGGTCGAAGACCAGGGTAGCGAGGCCGCCTCGCCCCACCGCCAGCTCGAAGGCGCTCAGGACCCCTGCTCCTCGGCCCGCCGATACATCCGGTCGATGATCTCGCCGTAGTGGTCGAGGATCACCCGCCGCTTGACCTTCTGCGTCGGGGTCAGCTCTCCCGCCTCGAGGGTGAGCTCGCGTGACAGCACCTCCCAGGCCTGGATCCTCTCGAAGCGCGCCAGGTGCAGGTTGACCGACTCGATCTCGATGGCGAGGAGCTCCCGGACCCGCGGGTGAGCGGCGAGCTCCTCCTCACTGGCGTCGCCGAGACCCTCGCTGTCGGCCCAGGAGCGAAGCGTCTCGAAGTCCGGGACGATCAAGGCGGTCAGGAACTTCCGCTTGTCGCCGAGGACCACCGCCTGGGCGATGAAGCGGCTGGCCTTGAGCTCGTTCTCGATCGGTGCCGGCGCCACGTTCTTGCCGTAGGCGTTGACGATGAGCTCCTTCTTGCGGTCGGTGATGGTGAGGAAGCCGTCGGCGTCGAGGTTGCCGATGTCGCCGGTGTGGAACCATCCCTCCGCGTCGATCGCCTCGGCCGTCGCTGCCGGGTCGCCGAAGTAGCCCTGCATGACGTTCGGCCCTCGCGCCAGGATCTCTCCGTCGCGGGCGATCCGCAGCTCTACCTCGGGGATGGCCCGGCCCACGGTCCCCAGCCTGACGCGCCCCGGCCCGTTGACCGTGAGCACGGGCGAGGTCTCGGTCAGGCCGTACCCCTCGAAGATGCGGATGCCGGCGCTCCAGAAGAACTCGGCCACCTCGCGCCCCAGGGGTGCACCCCCCGACATCGCGAATTCCAACCGCCCGCCCAGCCGGGCGCGGAGCTTCGAGAACACCAGGCGATCGGCGATCGCCAGCCGGACGCCGAGCATCCCCGGCGGCGACTCCTCGCGCAGGCGCCAGCGCAGGGCCTCGCGACCCACCCCGACGGACCACTCGAAGAGCCTGCTCCTGAGCCCTCCGCCATGGGTGGCCTGCTCCCAGACTCGGCTCAGCACCTTCTCGTACACCCGCGGCACCGCGACGAAGAAGTGCGGCCCCACCTCGGCGATGTTCCGGGCCACGGCCTGGATCGACTCGGCGTACGCCACGGTGACGCCGCGGTAGAAGAGGATGTAGTCGACGGTTCGTTCGAAGGAGTGGGACAGAGGCAGGAAGGAGAGCGCCGTCCAGCTCGGCAGGATGTCCATCACCTGCAGCGCGTCGAGCACGTTGGAGGTGATGTTGCGGTGGCTGAGCATCACCCCTTTCGGCTTGCCGGTGGTGCCGCTGGTGTAGATGAAGGTGGCGAGATCCTCGGGCGCGATGGCGCGCACGCCGCGCTCGAAGGCGGCGGGCTCGGCGGCCGGGGCGCCGCGGCCCTGCTCAGCGAGGGCCTCCAGGGTGGTGAACCCCTCGTCCGGCGTCGCCCCCGCCTCGATCAGCGCCACCGTCGTCACCGAGGGCATCTCCCTTAGCAGGGCGTGCAGCCCGGCGAAGCGCTCGCGTCCCTGCACGAACAGCACCTTGGCGCCGCTGTCGCGGACGATGTAGGCGGCGTCCTCGGGCAGGAGGGTCGGGTAGACGGGCACCAGGACCGCGCCCAGGCAGAGGGTGGCGAAATCGACGGCGGGCCAGTGCGGGCCGTTGTCGGCCATCAGCGCCACCCGCTCGCCGCGGGCGACGCCGAGGCCGCCGAGGGCGGCCGTGAGCTGCCGTACCTGCGCGGTGAGCTCGCGGCTGGAGATCGGCCGGTAGCGCCCCTCTACCTTGTGGAGGATGCAGTCGGGTTTGTCGTGGGCGGCGGCGACCAGGAACAGCTCGGCGAGGGTGCGAATGGGCATCCGATCTCCGGTCAGGCCGAGAGCGCCGTCGGGGCGATCTTAGCCCAGCGGCGGGAGCCCTCACGCTACCCCCACGGGCGGGATTACCCGGAGGCGGGAGTACTTGACCGGGGACTCGCCCGAGGATATCCTTGCGCACCTTTCCGGGCGACGCGGTGCCCGGGACAGGTACTTCGGGGCGTAGCTCAGCTTGGTAGAGCGCACGGTTCGGGTCCGTGAGGCCGGAGGTTCAAATCCTCTCGCCCCGACCATCAACCTGTAAGTCAACTCGTTCAGTAGCTTGCGCTGCGGGGAAGGCTCGAGAGACGCTGAGCCGTGCTCGTCCTCGACGCCAACCTCTGGATCGCTGCATTCGATCCGGCGGACGCGTTCCACGACGACAGTGTCGAGCTGTTCCGCGTGGCTGCGGTGCGCGGGCTGCCACTCGCCGCCGCCGAGCGGCTGGGCGTCGACTGCCGGCTGCGCGGGGCCGACGCGCTCTACGCGGCCACCGCCGCGCAGCTGGGTTGTCCGTGGCTCTCCTGGGACGCCGAGCTCGTCACCCGCGGCGGCGCCCTTTCGCCCCGCGACTGGCTCGCGGCACATTCCGACGCTCCCGACACCGCCGGGAGTGGCCGTCCGCCACGGCGTCGGTGACCGGTCGCGGTCAATCGGTCACATCGACGGTCACCAGTATGTGGTTGGTCTCCCTGCCGTCGCGGTGGATGCCGTAGAAGTCGTAGTGGTACCGGCCCGGGGGCGCGTCGGCCCGGTGGAAGCCCGCAATGCCGGCGGTGTCCTCGAAGGTGTAGACACCGTCGCCGAAGATCGAGTCGCCGTGGGTGCGGTCGTCGTAGAGGATGAAGACGCCACTCCCGACCATGGGTCCTGGTCGCTCGTGCCGTAGCCTCACATCGAACCGTCCAGCCGGCTGGCCATGCTGATCCGCCAGCCGCGCCTCGAACCGGGTCGAGCTTCCGGCTCCGGCGGCGAACGAGCCTCCCGGCTGCACCGGCTGGCCATCGACCATGATCGAAGCTGTCGTCAGGGTCAGGGCCAGCGGCTCGGGGGCCGTCGGGCCCGAGCCTCCGCCGCCGCAGCTCGCGAGGAGGAGGGGGGAGGTCACCATGGCGGCGAAGAGGCGAGTGGGAGAGGTCGGCATGACGGATCTCCTACGGGACACCGTTCTCGGTCCAATCCGAGACGGCTGAGGTCGTGGGCGCTCACGTGGCGGCAGCCGGTGGCGCCGAACGGTGCGGCGAGCGCCCGAAGGGCCGAGCAGGCGACCCAGCCCGTCAGGCAGCGGCTGGTGAGGGACCATCACCAGATAAGAGGGGGCTGGCGGCGGAGATCCTTCGCCGGCTGCGGCACAGACACGGGTTCGCGGTCTCGTCGCGGCCATCCGCATCCGCGGGGGCTATCATCGCGAGCGGCAGGTCGACGGCACGAGTCATGACGCCGAGTCGCCTGCGATGGACGCGATGATCGCTTTCGCCACCCTCTGGCTGGGGATCGTCACCGGCCTCGTCCCGGTGGAGCTGCTGGTGCCGCCGGGGGTCGCTCGCGTCGAGCTGCTGCTCGACGGCGAGCCGGTCGCCGAGCTGACCGGCCCCCCCTGGTCCGTCGCCTGC
>DATKEH010000060.1:0-6227 GCA_035546355.1 Thermoanaerobaculia bacterium | reverse complement strand
CTCCTGGGCGTGGCCGAGCTCCTCCTGGATGTCTCCGTCCAGGGACTCGATGATCTCCTGCGCGCGCACCCCGTCCGGATTGACCGAGTTGGCGATGTAGCTCATCACCGTCTCGATCTCCATCCAGTACGCCTTCTTCAGCATGCCGATGAGCTGGCGGCGCTTGTCGGCGTTCTCCTCGGTGAGGACGCCACGGTCGAGGGTGGGGACGGTAGTCATGATGGGACCTCCTGCTGTGGATGATCGGACGCGCGGCGGCGATCGCCCTCGCGGCGGCGACGGCCGCTCTGCTGACCCTACCGCGACCCCGGGCCCGCCTTCCCCACCCTGTCGTGCAGGGGCGGTGCCACACGCTCGCACGGTTCGGCGCGCTACAGCGCGATCAGCGGCAGCCCGGTGGCGGCGTCGAGCTCGCGCTGCAGGCGCCCGGGCGACTCGGTGAGGATCACCTCGAGGGTGGGGCGGACGCGGCCGGCGAGCAGGTGGCCGCCGCGGGCGGTGCCGTCCCGGGTGCCCACCACCGCGTGGGCGTGCGCCCTGGGTTGCCCGTCCGGACCGCGGGCTATGTTGCCGACGAGCGACAGCACCTCTACCTGCTCCTCGACCGGGATCTCCAGGTAATCCTTGTCGTCGAGGTCGAAGAACCCGAGGGTCACGTCGGAGAAGGCGCCGATGCCGGTGAAGCGGCTGGCGGTGAGCGAGTGATGGCGGGCGAAGGCGGTGAGCTCGGCGATCACCTCGTCACCCGGCTCGAAGACCAGCACGAAGGTGCAGACTCCGTCGCGGTCGCTGAGCACGTGGTTCTTCATCCGGCCTCCTCCTCGTCCGTGGCGCTCGGAGATCTCTGACGGCTCGCGCCTAGTGGCGGTGCTCCTCGCCGGGCTCGTGGTGGTGGTCTTCGCTCGCCTCCCGGGGGGCGGCCGCGGCGGCGTCGGGGCTCTCGGCGCCGTGGGCCTCGCCGCCGTGGCCATGCCCGCCGGCGTGCAGCTCGAGGCCCGCCTCGCCAACGGCCGTGGCGTACGACTCGGCAGACATCGCGGGGAGCTGCTGCAGAAACGCCACCACGTCCCACAGCTCCCGGTCGCCGTGGGTGGGGCCGAAGGCCGGCATGCCGGTCATGTTGATGCCCTGTCGCAACACCCAGAAATCGCGGGCGGCATCGGCGCTGGCGATCTCGCGTTCCTCCTGGCGCCACAGCTCGGGCGGCTTCGGGTTGAGCCCCTTGCCGATCTCCGAGGCCTCGACTCCCGGTGCGCCGTGGCAGGTGACGCACATCTGGTGGTACGCCGTCAGCCCGCGGGCGACGCGCCGCGGCGCGCTCAGGTCGTCCGGCGGGCGGATCGCCGCCGCCCGTCTCGCCACCGACCGCTGTTGGGTGGTCTCCAGGAACCAGTGCACCCCCGGCGGGTGGGGGCGGGTGGCGGCGACGTCGATGGCTCCGGTGTAGGGGATGACGATCACCGCGGCGGCGACGACGAGCAGCGTGATCAGGACGGTTGCGAGCAGACGCTTCAAGGGGTTCTTTCCCGGCTGGTGGCAATCATACAGGTTGCGACCTCTACTTGTAGGATCTACACGAGGGCGCGGCAACTCTTACAAGCCCGGCGCGCAGCGACCCTACCGCTTCGGGGGAGCCACCCGCACCCGCGCGTCGACGACGCGGTAGCCGTCGCCGGGCTCGCAGGCGAAGATCGGGTTGAGGTCGAGCTCGGCGATCTCGGGCGCCGATTCCACCAGCCGCGACACCCGCAGCAGGGCCTCCTCGAGCGCCGCGACGTCCCCCGGCGGATGGCCCCGGTACCCCTCGAGCAGCCGGAAGCCGCGGATCTCCCGCACCATCCGGGCCGCGTCGCGATCCGTCAGCGGGCTGACGCGGAAGGCGACGTCGCGCAGGATCTCGACGTGGATGCCGCCGAGGCCGAAGGCGATGAGGGGGCCGAACACGGGATCGAGCTGGGCACCGATCATCACCTCCGCCGAGCCGGCGATCATCGGCTGCACCAGGACCCCCTCCATCGCTTCCCGCCGCCCCTCCCGCCGCAGGCGCTCCTCGATGGCCGCGAACGCCTCCCGCACCGCGGCGGCGTCCTCCAACCCCAGCGCCACGCCCCCGACCTCCGTCTTGTGCACGATCTCGCTGGAGGCCAGCTTGACCGCCACCGGGTAGCCGACGTCGTCGGCGATCGACGCCGCCTCGTCGGCGGTGCCGGCGACGCCGCCGCGGGCGAGCTGCAACCCGGCGGCGGCGAGCAGATCCCGCGACTCCGCCGCCGACAGCCACCCTTCCCCCCGCGCTTCCAGGGCGCGGGTACAGATCCGCCGCGCCGCTTCGAGGTCGAGCCCGGGGAGCTCGGGGAACACGCCGGGGTCGGCGCGACGCCACTCGGCGTAGCCGGCGGCGGCGCCGAGCAACCGGCCGATGGCCTCGGGGAAGGTGTAGACGGGGATCCGCTCGCCGCTCTCCCCGGTGAGCACGTACACCGGCTCCTCGCCGCCGACGATGGAGGCGAACACCGGCTTGGCGGCGCCGCCGCGCTGGCGCGCCGCCTCCACCCCGGCGAGGATCGCCCGCCCCACCCGCTCGGTGGGGTACATGGCCACCGGCGTGTTGATGGCCACCAGGGCGTCGACCTCCTCGTCGGCGAGCACCACCTCCACCACGCGGCGGTAGGTCTCGGGCGTGGCCGAGGCGATCATGTCGACGGGATTGGTCGTCGAGGCCGCCGCCGGCAGCAGCCCTCGCAGGGTGTCGCGGGTGGCGTCCGACAGCGGCCGCACCTCCAGCCCCGCCGCCTCGAGGGCGTCGACGCAGAGGATGGCGGGCCCGCCGGCGTTGGTCACCACCGCCACCCGCCGGCCGCGGGGCAGCGGCTGGTCGGTGAGGGCACGGGCGACGTCGAACATCTCCTCCAGGGTGTCGGCGCGGATGATGCCGGTCTGGGCGAAGAGCGCGTCCACCGCCGTCTCGGCGGCGGCCAGCGCCGCGGTGTGGGAGCTGGCGGCGCGCCCGCCGGCCTGGGTGCGCCCCGCCTTGACCACCACGATCGGCTTGCGCCGGCCCACCCGGCGGGCGATGCGGGCGAAGCGGCGCGGGTTGCCGAACGACTCGAGGTAGAAGAGCACCACCTCGGTATTGCCGTCCTCCTCCCAGTACTCGAGCAGGTCGTTGCCCGAGATGTCGGCCTTGTTGCCGACGCTGACGAAGGAGGAGAGGCCGAGGCCCAGCCGGCGGGCGAGAGCGATGATGGCGATGCCCAGGGCGCCGCTCTGCGAGCACAGCGCCACCGAGCCGAACGGGGGCATCTGGGGCGCGAACGAAGCGTTGAGGCGCACCTCCGGGTCGGTGTGCATCATCCCCAGGCAGTTCGGCCCCACCATGCGCATGCCGTGGCCGCGCACCGCCGCCAGCAGCTCGTCCTGCAGCTGCCGCCCCGGCTCGCCGGTCTCGGCGAAGCCGGCGGTGATCACCACCAGGCCGCGCACGCCCACCTGCGCGCACTCCTCCACCACCGCGCGGACGGCGCGGGCGGGCACCGCCACCACGGCGAGGTCGACCGGCTCGCCGATGGCGGGGAGGGAGGGGTAGGCCTTGATCGAGCCGACGAAGGACGCCTTGGGGTTGACCGGGAAGACCGGCCCGTGGAAGCCGCCGGCGACCAGCGCGTCGAGGATCGAGCGGCCGACGCTGCCCTCCTCGCGCGAGGCGCCCACCACCGCCACCGAGGCGGGGTAGAAGATCGGGCGCAGCGAGGCGGTGGCGAAGACGCGCGACCCCACCCCGTCCCGGCCCTCCGCGGCCTCGGCCGAGCGGGTGTCGAGGGTGAGGCGTACCAGGCCCCCCCGGCGCTCCTCCTCGCTGGCGAACCCCCCCTGGCGGAAGACCTCCAGCAGCGGCTCGTTCTCCTGCCGGGCCACGCCCACCAGGCGGGCGACCCCGCGCTGCGCCGCCAGCACCGCCAGCCGCTCGAGCAGCAGGGTGGCGAGCCCCTGCTGGCGCCGCTCCGGGCTCACGGCGAGGGTGATGGCGGCGGCGTCCTCGCCTTCCAGGGTGCGGTAGGCGCCGAAGGCGACCACCTGGTCGCCGCCGCCGTCGCCGCCGGCGAAGAAGGCCTCGCCGGAGCCGCCCTCGGTGAGCCGCCGCAGGAACTCCCCCACTTCGCCGGGGTCGAGGCGCAGGCTGGCGCTGACCTCCCGCCGCTCCTCGTCGGGCAGGCGGGCGAGGAAGGCGGCCAGCATCTGGGCGTCCTCGGGGAGCGCTCGCCACAGCGGCAGCTGGCCGCCGGTACGCAGCACCAGGGTGCCGGCCTCCTGGCCCTCGCCCTTCTCCGGCGGTCGAAAGGTCGGTTGGAACCTCATGCGGCCGAGGATAGCAACGGCCGGGCCGGGTTCCGCCGCCCGGCAGGGCAGGCGTGGGTGGGGCGGAGCCGCTGGCACCAGCCTTGCCCTCTCTACCGCGCAGTGCCCGCGCCCAGCCGATTCCGCACCCCCGAGGAGGCCGTCGACTTCACCCTCGAGCGGGTGGGGAAGCGGGTGGTGCTCGGCACCCCTCTGGGGCTGGGCAAGGCCAACCACCTGGTCAACGCCTTCTGGCAGCGGGCGATGGACGATCCGTCCCTCGACCTGACGATCTACACGGCCCTGACGCTGTCCCGGCCGCGCTGGGGCAGCGAGCTCGAGCGACGGCTGGTCGAGCCGCTCTCCGAGCGCCTGTTCGGCGACTACCCCGAGCTCGCCTGGGTGGAGCCGCTGCGCCGGGGCGAGCTGCCGGGCAACGCGCGGGTGCGCGAGTTCTACTTGCTCCCCGGCTTCTTTCTCGACAGCCCAGCCGCCCAGCGCGGCCATACGTCGAGCAACTACTCCCACGTCGTGCGCGACGTCCTCGACGCCGGCCTCAACGTGCTGGCGCAGCTGGTGGGGGCGGAGGAGGTGGACGGCGCGCCGCGCCTGTCGCTGTCCTGTAATCCGGACCTGACCCTCGATCTCGTCCCGCGGATGCGGCGCCGGGAGCTGCGGGGGGAGCCGGTGGCGGTGCTCGCGCAGGTGAATCGCCAGCTCCCCTTCTTCTACGGCGACGCCATGCTGCCGGAAGAGGCCTTCGACGGCATCCTCGACGGCCCGCAGTGGCAGTTCGACCTCCCCAGCGTGCCCAACGAGGGGATCGACACCACCGATTACGCCATCGCCCTGCGCGCCGCCGCCCTGGTGCGCGACGGCGGCACCATCCAGCTGGGCATCGGCGCCCTGGGCGACGCCGTCACCTGGTCGCTGCTGCTGCGCCACCGCGAGAACGAGGCCTACCGCCGCGCCCTCGCCGCCCTCGGCGGCGACGGCGAGCAGCAGGCGGCGTTCGCCCGCGTCGGCGGCACCGGCCCCTTCGCCGAGGGCCTCTTCGCCGCCAGCGAGATGCTGGTCGACGGCTTCCTCGAGCTTTACAAGGCGGGCATCCTGCGCCGCGAGGTGGACGACGGAACCATCGCCCACTCCTGCTTCTTCCTCGGGCCGCGCAGCTTCTACCGCCGCCTGCGCGAGCTGCCGCGGCAGGAGCGCCAACGCTTCCGCATGACCTCGATCTCCTGGGTCAACGAGCTGCACGGCGACGAGGAGATCAAGCGGCGACAGCGCCGCCACGCCCGCTTCCTCAACACCGGCCTCAAGGCGACGCTGCTCGGGGCGGTGGCCTCCGACGGGCTGGAGGACGGGCGCCTGATCAGCGGCGTCGGCGGGCAGTACAACTTCGTCGCCATGGCGCACGCCCTGGACGACGGGCGGTCGGTGTTGATGGTGCGCAGCGCCCGCGAGGCGGACGGCGAGGTCACCTCCAACGTGGTGTGGAGCTACGGCCACGCCACCATCCCGCGGCACCTGCGGGACCTGCTGGTGACCGAGTACGGGGTGGCCGACCTGCGCGGCCGCACCGACGAGGAGGTGGCGGCGGCGATGGTGGAGGTGGCCGACAGCCGCTTCCAGGAGGAGCTGGTGCGGGCGGCGAAGGAGGCGGGGAAGCTGCCCCGGGGCTACCGCCTGCCGGAGCACGCGCGGGGCAACCTCCCCGAGCGGCTGGAGCAGGCCCTGGCGCCGCTGCGGCAGCAGGGGCACCTGCCGCGGCTCCCCTTCGGCACCGACCTGAGCGAGGAGGAGGTGGTGCTGGTGGGGGCGCTGCGGGCCCTGCGGCGCAAGGTGGCGGCGCGGGAGGTGAAAGCGGGAGACTTCGAGCACCTCAAGGAGGC